>CAZNZG010000041.1:0-10812 GCA_964577455.1 uncultured Gemmatimonas sp.
CGCGTTCGGAAGGCAAGGAGTACGTGGTGCAGGACGGCGACGTGCAGCTCATCCGCTTCCACGTCTGAGGTCGGCATTGTCGTGCGGCCGTTCGTGCCCCGCTCGATGCCGACCGGGGCCGTCCCGCGCACCTTTTCGCATGCTTGTGGGTACCATCGGCGCATGACGCGCACGTTTTCCCTTCTCGTGGCCCTCGCGCTGGTCATTCCCCGCGCGGAGCGACCGTCGGCACTCGGCGCACAGCCGGCGCTGCCGCTGCAGGACGCCTCCACGAGGGCCATGGCCGGGAACGCGGTCCCGGTGCCGTTCAAGGTGGGGGAGCGTCTCGACTACGACGTGCGCTTCGGGTCGCTCAAGGTGGGCACCGGCAGCATGGAGGTGAAGGAGATCACCGAAGTGCGCGGCCGTCCCGTGTGGCACACGGCGTTCACGATCAAGGGGGGCATTCCGCTCTACCGGGTGAACGATCTGTACGAGTCGTGGTTCGACGTGAACACCCTCAATACCCTCCGGTACCACCAGGACGTGGACGAGGGGAACTACGAGCGGAAGCGCCGTTACGAGATCTTCCCCGAGCGCGGGATGATGCGCGAAGGCGATCGCCCCGAAGAACCGACGGTACCGAACCCACTCGACGAAGGGTCGTTCCTCTACTTCGTGCGCACGCTCCCGCTCGAGGTGGGCAAGACCTATGAGTTCTCGCGCTACTTCAAGGCGCAGGGCAACCCGGTGCGCATCCGGGTGCTGCGCCGCGAGTCGGTCACGGTTCCCGGGGGCACGTTCCAGACGGTCGTGCTGCAGCCCACCTTCCAGACCAAGGGCATCTTCAGTCAGAACGGTCGGGCCGAGGTGTGGATCACCGACGACGAGCGTCGCATGATGGTGCAGATGAAGTCGAAGCTCAGCTTCGGATCGCTCAACTTGTATCTGAAGAGCGCGAAGGGGACGAAGTAGCTCGCCGTGGCTCCGCCCGCTACGGCAGTGGCGCCGCGCAGTCAGCCGAATCGTTGACCGGCGCATTCACCAGCCGACTTACGCGATAGGCGTGCATCGCCCCGGCATACGGACGAATGAGCCCCTGCACCGATGCAGGAGATGCCGTCGGATCGAGCCACGCATCGTAGTCGGTCGGCGACAGGATCACCGGCATCCGATCGTGAATGGGCCGCATGGTGTCGTTCGGCTCCGTGGTGATCAGACAGCAGGTCACGAGCGGCGGCGCATCACGATCGTCTTTCGGGGTCCATGATTCCCAGAGCGCAGCGATGGCGAAGGGGGCATCGTCGGGCAACCGGATGCACCACGGCTGCTTGATCTTCGCGCCCTCGAGCGGCTGCCACTCGTAAAACAGATCGGCCGGCATCAGCCCGCGCCGCCGCGCGAAGGCCGCACGAAACGAGGGCTTCACGGCCACCGTGTCGCCCCGCGCGTTCGCGAGGCGGTTGCCGATCGCGGGATCATCCGCCCAGTACGGGACCAGCCCCCAGCGCGCCATGAGCGCCTCCCGCCCGACCGCGGACTCGCGGATCAGCGGCACCCGCTGCGACGGGGTGACGTTCCAGCGCGGCGCCAGGTCGGGGAGCGACGAGGCCACATCCACGTCGAAGGGAAGTTCGGCGAGGCGTGCCGGGTTTCCGAAGCCATATCGACCACACATGCGGCGAAAGATACCGCCGGTGCGGACGCGCTATGGCACCACCGTGATCGTGACAGACGAGGACACCGTGGTTGCCGAAAAGTTGCCGCTGCTCGGCGCGCTCGCGGTGACCGTGATGGTCACCGTCCCCGCCGCGACCGCGGTGACCACGCCGGCCGGCGACACCGTCGCCACGGCGGTATCCGACGACGTGTAGGTGACGGTGGCTGCCGGGGCTCCGGTCGGTTGCGTCACCGTGGGCGTGAGCGCCCGCGTCTGCCCTACCGTCACCGTCGCCGAGCTCGGTGACACGGCCAGGCTCGTGATCGAGGCCGGCGCCGGCAGGACCGTGATCGTCGCTGTCCCGACGACCCCCTCGACCGTGGCCGTGATCGTGGCCGTCCCCGCTGCCACCCCCGACACCAATCCGCTCGTGTTCACGGTCGCGGCGGCCGCGTTCAGCGTAGCCCAGCTCACCGTGCGGCCCGTGAGGGTCTGTCCCGCCGAATCGCGGGCCACCACCACCAGCTGCTGCGACGAACCGGCCAGAATGCTCGCCTCGGACGGGGCCACACTCACGGTCGCGACCGGTACCGCCGTTACCGTCACGGTCACGGTGGCCGTCCTCGATGCGGCGGAGAACCCGGTGTTCGCGGCCGCCGTGGCGGTGATCGTGATCGTCGCGGTGCCCGGCCCGACGGCCAGCACCACCCCCGCTGCCGACACAGTGGCCACACTGGGGGCCGTCGTGCCATAGGTCACCGATGCGGGAGCGGCACCGGACGGCTGCGTCACATCGGGCGACAGCGTGGACGTGCGGCCCACCGGCAGGCTCACACTCGTGGGCGAAATGGAGACCGACGTGACCGCCGCCGGCAGTGGCGACACCGTAAGGCTCATCGTGCCCGGCACGCCCCCCACGGTGGCGGTGATCGTCGCGGTCCCGACCGCGACCGCCGTGACCAGCCCCGTCGCACTGACCGTCGCCACCGCCGGGCTGGAGGTCGACCACGTCACGGCACGTCCCGTGAGTTCAGCCCCGGTGGAGTCGCGCACGGTCGTCGCGAGTTGCTGCGTGGTGCCGGGCATGATCGTGGCCGTGCCCGGCGTGACTTGCACGCTGGCAACCGCCGCGGCGACCGTCACGGTCACCAACTCCGACGCGGTGGCCGCGGCAAAGTTGGTATTCCCCGGGGCGGTGGCCGTCACGGTGATCGTGGCCGTTCCCGGGGCAGTCGCGGTGATGAGACCGGCCGACGACACCACGGCGACGGCGGGGTTGGTCGTCCCGTACGTGAGAACGGCGGTCGGTGCGCCGGTAGGCCGCACGACGACCGGGGTCAGTGCACGGGTCTGGCCGGTGATCAGGCTGTGGCTGTTCGGTGAGACCGTGAGGCTGGTCACCGCCGCCGGCAGCGGTCCCACCGACACCAGCGCCGTCGCGTGGGCTCCCTCCACATTCACGGAGAGCGTGGCGGTGCCCTCTGCGACCGCCGTGACCAACCCGGTGGCGCTGACTGACGCCACCGCCGTATTCGACGATGTCCAGGTCCCGACCCGCCCGGTAAGCAGCGTGCCGACCGAGTCGCGCACCGTGGCGGCCAGCTGCTGCGCCACCCCTACCACGAGATTGACGGTGCCGGGGGTGATCTGTACGGACGCCACCGGCACGGGCAGCACGATCACCTCGACCGTGGCCGTACGCGTGGCGGCCGCAAAGTTGACGTTCCCTGCCACCGATGCCGTGACGGTGATCGTGGCGGTCCCGGGGCTCACGGCGGAGATCACGCCGGCAGTCGAGACAGTCGCGACCGACGGCAAAGCAGACCCATACGTCACCGCTGCCACCGGGGCTCCGCTCGGCTGGGCGACCGTGGCGGTCACGGCCCGTGACCGGCCGGCGAAGAGCGTTACCGTGTCCACCGATGCCGTGATGCCGGTGATGGCCGACGGCAGCGGGACCAGCGTGAGCACCGTGGTCGCCTCCACGCCCTCCACCGCGGCGGTGATCGTGGCGCTGCCGGCGGCGACCGCCGTGACGAGTCCGGCGGCGGAGATCGTCGCCACCATCGGGTCGGAGGTGGACCAGGTGACGGCCCGCCCGGTCAGCGCAGTGCCTTGCGCATCGCGCGCCGAGGCCGACATCTGCAGCGTGCGCCCCACGAAGAGCGTGGGATGGGCTGGTGTGATGGCCAGCGTCGCCACGGGGCGCACCACGGTGACCGTCGCGGTGGCGTCGACGCCCTCGACGGTGGCGATGATGTTCGCCGAGCCCGCGGCCACGGCCGTGACAATACCGGTCGCACTGACGGTGGCCACCGCGGGGTTCGACGACGACCAGACCACCGGACGGCCGGTGAGCGGGGCATTCTTGGAGTCGCGCGCGGAGGCTGACATCTGCTCCGTCGCTCCCGCCGGAAGCGTGACGGCCGACGGCGTGACGAGTACCGTCGTCACGGGATCGACGACGGTAATGCCCGCCGTCCCGGAGACCCCTTCGACCGTCGCCGTGATGGAGGCCGTTCCATTCGCGACCGCGGTGACGACACCGTCGGGGCTGACGGTCGCGATCGCGGGGGCCGAGCTGGTCCAGGCGATGGATCGGCGGTCGGTGAGGAGGAGGCCGGCCGTGTTGCGCACGGCGGCGGTCAATACCTCCGTCCGTCCTCGGGAGAGGCGAAGACTGGCCGGTGCCAGGGCGACCGACCCCGCCCGGTGGATGACGGTGAGCTGGACCTCGGCGAGGCGTCCGCCGGACTCCGCCGCGATCGTCGTCACGCCGGCCGCGACGGCGGTGACCACGCCGGCCGTGGACACGGTCGCGACCGTCGGAGCCGACGAGGACCAGCTGATGGGACGCCCGTTGAGGACGGCGCCGCCAGCGTTGCGCACGGTGGCCGTCAGCGTCCGCCGATCACCGATGAACATCGGGGCGCTGGTCCCCGAGTCGATGGCGATGCTGCCCGTGGCCTGCGGCGACACGGTCACGATCGCCGAATCGGTCTGTCCGGAGGCGCTGGCCCGAATGATCGTCGTTCCCGAGCCCACCGCGGTCACGAGGCCCTGATGGTCGACCAGCGCGACGGCGGAGACACTCGAGCGCCACGTGATGGGCGAGGCGGCGGCCCCCTCGTCGTACGCGACCGTGGCGGTGAGGCGTTGCTGTGCGCCCTCCCCCAGCACGAGGGATCGGGTATCGAGCCTCAGCGTGGAGGCGCCGACGACCGTGAAGAGGACGCTCGAACGGATGGCCGGATTGGAGGCCACGACGGCGGTGATTTCGGCCGTGCCGCGGGCCGTTGGCACGAGCACGCCCCCGGGCGCCACCGAAAGGACCGTGGGGGCGCTGGATGACCAGACGACTTCCGTATTGGGCAAGGTTGCGCCACCGGCGCCGACGGTGGCCTGCACGGTGGCGATCTCGCCGACGGACAGGCGACCGGAGGGCACTGGCATCATGATGGCGATGCGATCGGGCACCCGTGGCGCCACAGGATCTGCGGTGCAGCTCGTGAGCACGCCCAGGCCCAGCAGGAGGGCGAGGCTCCCTGCGCCTCGTCCCCGTGAGCGCCATCCATTTGCGGATTCCGTTCCGCTGCTCCTCAGCCATCCCTGCATCTTCCAGCCCACTCCGGTCGACGTCCACACGGCGTGCCGCCTTTCGTAGGCGGCCTCACGCGTGAGTATCGGCAGCATGGGACAAAAGTCAGCGCAGTTGCCGTCCCGCCCTTCCCTGTCTACAATTCGAGGCTCATCCGGAATCGTCCGTCTTTTGGCGGGGGTTCCGCTCGACCCTCCGCCCGCGGCTCGGCACTGCGGGTGGCACTCATGACCATAGGGAGGATTGCCGAGTGGCAAAGCTCAAGATCCGCCGCAACCCCACGCGGCGGTACGAAGCCGTGTACATCTTCGACAGTGCGCTCGAAGACACGGCCATTGCTGAAAAGCTCGAGAAGCTGCAGGGGCTGCTCCATCTCGCCGAACCGGCGACGATCGAGCACTGGGGCCGTCGTCAGCTCGCGTACAAGATCGGCCGTCACGAGAACGGCTACTACGTGATCAGCAACTTCACCGCGGCGCCGGCCGTGCTCCCCGAGTTCGAGCGTGCGCTCAAGCTCGACGAGGGCGTGGTTCGCTATCTGGTGACGCTGTATGAGCACGAGCTTGGCGCGCCCAAGCTCTCCGACGAAGAGCTCGCTTCGCGCCGTCGCGCGGGCGATGATGACGACGACGACGAGGATTAACCCATGCGCCGCCAGAAGAAGCCCTGCCCGATCACTGAAGCGGGCATCCGTTACGTGGATTACAAGGACGACCGTCTCCTCGCCCGTTTCATCACGGACTACGGCAAGATCCTGCCGAGCCGCCTGAGCGGTGTGGATGCGCGTCATCAGCGTCAGCTGTCGAAGGCCGTGAAGAAGGCGCGCTACCTCGCGCTCCTTCCGTACGTGAAGGGTCAGACGGCCTGAGTATGAACGGGGCGGTCGCGTCGGGGAACGCCGCGACTGCCCCGAAAGGAGCAGCTCCGCAGGAGCGTGGGTGGCGCTGGTTCGTGCTGGGCATGTTGCTGATGGTCGCCGTGACCGCAGCGCCTGCCTGGCCGCCGGCCCTCGCGCTTCTGGCCGGAACGATCCGGCTCCTGCTCCCCGTCGAGCAGTTTGCCCTGATGGTGCTGGTGGCCATCGCGAGCTGCGCGATCGTGGGATGGTGGGCAGGTGGACGCCTCGTGCTGGGCCTCGTGTGGGGGCTGGCGGCGGGGTACGTGGTGTGGAAGGTGCCGCTCCCGCTTTCGGGGTACGGGGCGTTCCTTCGCGGCTGGGCCGTTACGCTGGGTGCCTCCTTCGGGTTGGTCTGCCTGGCCACGGCGTCCCGTCCGTTCCTCACCCGGGCATTGGCGGCGGTGGCCCTCTCCGGAGTCGTCACGCTCGCCGGCCTCTCCACCCGCTCATCGGCTGGGATGGGGGCCTTTACGGCCCCGGCCCAGATGCTGTCGCAGGAGTATCAGGAGCGGCTCGGTGCCTCGCTCGATGCGTGGCGCGCCCGGACCTCCACGGAATCGTGGCGCGACTTCGCGCGGCGGTTTCCCGAGGCGGTCGAGCGTACGCAGCAGTTCGAAGCCTTGCTGATCGTGCTCGCCGAACCGCAACCGGCCTCGTCGGCGGTGGGAGGGTCGCGTGTGGCACCGTTGGTCCGGCTGGCGCCCACCCTGCTTGCGCTGGAGAGTCTCCTGGCGCTGGCGCTCGGATGGGCGGCCTACCATCGCCTCACGCGGGCCCGGATCGGGCCACCGCTGGGGGCGCTGCGGGACCTGCGGTTCAACGACCAGTGGGTGTGGGGGTTGATTGTCGGGGTGACGGTGCTGTTGCTCCCCTCGCTGGTGGAGTGGCGCACCGCCGGTCTCAACCTTGTCGGGTTTTTCGGGACACTCTACGCCCTCCGGGGCGCGGGAGTCCTCACGTGGTACATCCCTGATCGGGCGGCGGTGTGGGTGCTGCTCGCATTGGCGGTGCTGGTCCCGGTCCTCGGGCCGGTGTGGGTGCTCGTGGCACTGCTCACGGTCACCTTCACCCTCGGACTGGGCGATACCTGGCGCGACTTCCGCGCTGGCGCTGGTTCGCGTCGGCCGTGGTCGCCGTAAATTCCGTTTTCTTTCACCGGTTCGACCCGGAGTTCCCATGGAAGTCATTCTCCGCAACGCCGTCGACAAGCTCGGACATCCTGGTGACATCGTCTCCGTGTCGCCGGGCTACGCCCGCAACTTCCTCCTGCCGCGTGGCCTCGCCTACGAGGCGACCGCCGGCAACCGCAAGCGCATCGCCGCCGAAAAGAGCCGCCTCGAGGCGCTCGAGAACGAGCGCATCGAAGCCGCCAAGGCGATCGCCGACAAGCTCGCCGAGGTCTCCGTGACCTTCTCGGCGCGCGTGGGTGAAGAGGGCAAGCTGTTCGGCTCGGTGACCACCGCCGACATCGCCCACCAGCTCGAAGCGCAGGGCTTCAAGATCGAGAAGCGCCAGATCGAGCTCAACGAACCGATCAAGACGCTCGGCATGTACAAGGTGGGCGTCCGTCTCCACGCCGACGTGCATCCCGAAATCAAGGTGTGGGTGATCAAGCAGTAACCCGCACCCGTCCGCACCGGCCCCGCCGGTCCGGACTCGTGATGGGGCAAACGCCGGCCGGCATACAGGCCGGCGTTTTCCGTTTCCCCCGGTCCGGCAGTAGCCAGAACGCCGGTCCGACGGCAACCTTCCTGTAAGCGTCGGGGTATTCCACGTACTCGTGGAGCGCTCCCCGACGCCTCGCTCTTACCAGTACAGACATGGCTGAACGCGCCCCGAGCCCCGGAGAACCCATCGCCCGTCAGGCAGCACGCCTCGCGAGCGAGCTCAAGGCCACGAACATCGTGGTCCTCGATCTCCGTGGAGTGACGGATATGACCGACTTTTTCGTGATCGCCTCAGGAACCTCCGACACCCACGTCCGCGCTGTCGCGGAGCATATCCAGGCAGGGTTGAAGGGATCTGGGGTGTCTACCACGATGACCGAAGGCCTCACGCAGGGACGCTGGGCATTGCTCGACTATGCCGACTGCGTGATCCACGTTTTTCACCCCACGTTACGGCAGTTCTACCAGCTCGAGCGGTTGTGGAGCGATGCCACGCCCGTGCAGCTGGACGCCGACATCACGCAGGGAGCCTAATCTCCATGGCGCAGGCGCAGCGGTGGTCACGACTCGGTTCGGCTCTGATGTTCGCGGTCACCGCGCTCGCGGGCTCCGCTGCGTTGGCGCCGCTGCCGGCGCAGGGATACTTCGGGCAGAACCAGGTACAGTACGATCGCCTCAACTGGCGGGTGATCGAGACCGAACACTTCCTGGTGCATTACTACCCGCAGATCGCCGACGTCGCCCCCGACGCCGCGCGCATGTCGGAGCGCGCCTACGCCCGCCTCTCCCGCCTCACGGCGCACCAGTTCCGCGAGAAGAAGCCGGTGCTGATCTTCGGCTCCTCTGGTGACTTCGCGCAGAGCAATGTCTTTGGCGACCTCGGTGAAGGCACCGGCGGTGTGACCGATCCCCTGCGTCAGCGCATGGCGCAGTTCTTCAGCGGGGACTGGGCGAGCTTCGAACACGTGCTCATCCACGAAATGGTGCACGTGTTCACCTTCGACATCTTCTCGCGTGGCCGCGCCGGTGCCGGTCTGCAGAATTTGGCGATGGTGAACCCGCCGCTCTGGTACATGGAAGGATTGGCCGAGTATCTGTCCATCGGCCCCAACCATCCGTGGACCGATGCGTGGGTACGCGACGCGGTGGTGAACAACACGCTCCCCACCATCGCGCAGATGACGGAGCGCCCCGACAAGTACTTCCCGTACCGCTACGGTCTGGCGCTCTGGCAGTACGTGGGCTCGCGCTGGGGCGACGAGGTGATCGGCGAGATCATGAACGCCACGCCGAGCCTTGGCATCGATCGCGCATTCCGTCGCGAAATCGGCCTGTCGCTCGACGAGCTGAGCGCCGAGTGGAAGGCGGCGATGCAGGCCAAGTATCTCACGGCCGTCGCCAATCTCGATCGTCCCCGCAGCTTCGCGGAGCCGCTGCTCACGGAAGCGCGAACGGGCGGCTTCCAGAACACGTACGTGGCCCCGGCCCTCTCCGACGATGGCAAGTACATCGCGTACGTGGGCTACGGCAGCTTCCTGCGCGGCGAGGTGTTTCCCGAGCTGTTCCTTGCCGACGTGAAGACGGGCAAGCGTCTCAAGCGTCTGGTGAAGACGACCACCAATCCGGACTTCGAGCAGCTGCGGTTCATCTACTCGCAGCCCTCGTTCTCGCCGGATGGCAAGCTGCTGGCGTTCACCGGCCAGCGCGGCGGTCGCGACGTGCTCTACGTGATGGACGTGGCGCGGCGGAAGGTGGTTCGGGACTTCGATTTCGAGCTCGATCAGGTGCTGAGCCCGAGCTTCTCTCCCGACGGGCGCCGCATCGTGTTCAGCGGGATGCGCCGCGGCACGAGTGATCTCTACGTGGCGTCGCTCGATGCGCCGGGCTACACGCAGCTCATGAAGGACACCTACGGCGATCTGTCGCCGTCCTGGTCTCCCGACGGCAAGACCATCGCCTTCGTGACCGAGCGCGGCCCCGACACCGACATGGAGATCCTCAAGATCGGCCCGTGGCGCGTGGCGCTGTACGACTTCGACACGCAGAAGGTCACGCTGCTTCCCAATCAGGGCGGGCGCAACATCAATCCGCAGTGGGCGCCCGATGGCAAGTCGGTGGCGTTCATCTCGGATCGCACGGGCATCGCCAACGTCTTCCTGTACGATTTGGCCGAACGCGAGCACTACCAGCTCACGAACGTGCTGGGAGCCGTCACGGCCGTGGCCGAGCAGTCGCCGGCGCTCACGTGGGCGCGCGGGGCCGACCTCATGGCCTTCGTGTACTACGAGAAGACGGACCACGCGATCTGGAAGGTGCAGAACCCGCGCAAGCTCAAGAAGCAGCCGTATCGTGATCCGGTGGTGGTTGCCGCGCGCCCCATTCGTGATGCGGGGAGCGGCACCGTCGGTGCGGGCGCCGCGCCGGTGAGCGCCCTTCCGCTCGATCCCACGGCGCACCTCCGTCGCGCCACCGTGGCCGATACCGCCGCGGCACGCCAGAGCTTCTATCGCCCCAGCACCGGGGTCACGGCGCGTGTGTCATCGGAGCTGCCGGCCAGCACGTTGGCCCGGCAGGCGGAAACGATCAGCGTGAAGGCGATGCTCGACAGCTTCGACTTCAACCTCCCCGATACCACGCGACTTTCCGACTCGCGCTACAAGGGGAAGCTGCAGCCGGAGTACGTGGCGCAGCCCAGCATCGGCTATCAGCAGGGAGGCTTCGGGCAGGGAACCTTCGGCGGCACCACGATCGTGCTGAGCGACCTGCTCGGTGATCGGCGCCTCGCGCTCTCCGGGTCCATCAACGGGCAGCTGTCGGATGCGCAGGTGTTCGTGGGCTATACCAGCCTCGGCCGCCGGCTGCAGTACACCACGGGGGTGATTCAGCAGCCGCTGTATCTGATCTCGAACTTCTTCGAGACCCCGATCAACAACAGCCAGACGCAGTTCATCCAGTCGCAGGAGATCACGCGGCTGGTGGTGCGGCAGGCGTTTGCGGCGGGGCTCTATCC
>CAZNZG010000041.1:10822-11753 GCA_964577455.1 uncultured Gemmatimonas sp.
TATCCGCTCAACCGCTTCACGCGCTTCGAGCTGGGCGCACGCTTCCAGAACGTGGACCAGCAGGTGTTCTCGTTCAACCGGCAGGTGGATTACGGCTTCGGCTTCGCCACCGGCTTCGAGCGTGGCCCCACGCGCAACGTGGCGTCGGCCAACACGGTGTCGCCGTACCTGGCGTTCGTGACCGACAACACGCTGTTCGGCTTCACGGGGCCCATCACGGGCCGCCGGGCGCGTTTCGAGATCGAGCCGAGCGTGGGCACCTGGCGGTGGACGGAGTATCTCGTGGATGCGCGTTCCTACATCCCGATCCTCTTCAACTACATCACGTTCGCCACGCGGTTCACCGGCAGCATGTCGGTGGGCCGGGACGAGGCGCGGTTCCCGAAGTGGATCGGTCGCCCCGACTTCGTGCGCGGCTACAACCGCGAGGACATCAACACGGTGGGGTGCTCCGGGCTGCCGAGCGACGACGGCTCCACCTGCAGCACGGCCGAACTGATCGGCAGCCGCGTGGCCTTCGCCAACGCCGAACTGCGATTCCCGATCCTGCGCCGGTACGGCAACAGCACGAACCTGCTGGGCGGCTTGCCGCCGATCGACGGCCTGTTCTTCTACGACGCCGGCGTGGCATGGTCGAAGGGGCAGAGCGTGACCATCGATCGCCCGGCAGTGTACAACGTGGATCAGCAGCGCTCGTTGCTCCAGAGCTACGGCTTCGGCATCCGGATGAACCTCTTCAACATCGCGATCATCCGCTGGGACTGGGCAAAGCCGATGAGCCGGCCGGGAGCGAAGGGGTTCGGCACGTGGTTCTTCGGGGCATCGTACTGAGTAATCGGCTGGATCAACGACGCGAAGGCGGGAGCGGGTACGGGCGGGAGCTGGGACCGCGGGAGCCCCAAAACCGGGAGCCGGGAAATCGCGACGGAGA
>CAZNZG010000041.1:11763-19616 GCA_964577455.1 uncultured Gemmatimonas sp.
ACGTTGAAGTTCGCTTTCTTCCGGCTTACGTAGCTTCCGCTCCCGCCCGTCCCCGCTCCCGTCGTTCCGCCGTTCCTCCGTTTCCGGCATCGCCGAACGCCCCACCCCCCATTCCGCAACCCCTCCCTTCCCTCTCCCCGGCGGGGTAGTTTTCCCTCGTGCGCACGCTCTTCGCGATGGCGCTCGTGCTCCTCGCGTGCGGCTGTGCGGATCGCTCGTCCCGCCCCTCTGGAGCCGGCGCCCCACCCAGTATTCCCGGCGGTCCCGACCCCATTGTCCTGCGCGTCTCGCGCGACGGGGGGATCGTGACGGCTGCCCGCTACCCGGCCCTCGATACCGTCGTGTGGCGGTCCGCCGCGCGCGTACCGGCCCTGGCTCGCATCATCGCCTTCGGCCCCGACGACGGGTATCTGGCGGCCATCGACACCGCGGGCGCACCGGTGCGGGTGGATCTGCGCATCGGCTCCGTGACCACGGTGCGCACCGATACCGTGACGGCGGTGTCGAGTGCCGACGGTGGCAACATCTACGGGCTTACCACCCGCGGGGAAATCACGCGCTTCACTCCGAGTGGCGGGGACTGGCGGTTCACGCCGACGCTTCCCGCGCAGGCGTTGTACGCGCAGGCCGATGGCTCGCTCATCGTGGCCGGCGCCAAGGGAGATCGCGCCATCGTCTGGCGCGTGCGTCCACCGCAGCAGACCCTCTCCGACAGCGTCTCCTTCGACATCGGCGGCGAGGAGGCGGCACTCCGCAAGTCGTTGAGCGAGACCGCCGGCTCGGTCGGCGACCGCGTATTCTTCGGCGGCAATGACCTCGTGGCCGCCGTACGCACCCGCGATCTCGGCAAGGCGCTCGAGGTGGATATGGGCGATCCCGTCCACGCCATTGCGGCCACCCCCAGCGGGGATCGTCTGTTCGTGTCGCTCGACGGCGAAGACGTGTTGCGCGTGGTCGATCGTTTCGAAGAAGGGGTGACCGGCAAAATCTCGCTGCCCGGCGAAGCGCATGAACTGCGCATGGATCCCATGGGGCGCGTGCTGCTCGTGCGCGGCAACGTGGACTCGGTGTTCGTGGTGAGCCTCGCCAGCGACGAAGTGATCGGCGTCGTGCGCAGCGAATGGCGCGGTGACCTGCCGCTCGTGCTTCCCGATGCGGCCATTGCGGTCACACGCGGCGAGGACGTGGTGTTCGCCCATCCCACCACGCTCGCCGACATGAAGGTCATCGAGGGCGGCGCCGCGACCTTCTGGCACACCATGCGCTGGAACGGCTTCCGTCCGCGGGCCGCCGGTCTGGATGAACCGGTGCAGTTCCGCACGAGTGCCCCGCGCGATTCTGCCGATCTGCTGCCGGACTCGCTGCGCCAGCCCGCCGAGAGCACTGCCGTGCGCGCCGACAGTGCCGCACCGGCCGCGGCGACGGCTTCGGCGCCGTTCACCGTGTCGTTCGCGGCGATCCTCGACGAACAGCAGGCACGTGCCCTCGCTGCCCGCATCCGCGTGGACGGACAGTCGCCGCGCATCACCACCTCGGAGCGTGCCGGAAAAACGCTCTATCGTGTCGTACTCGGTCCGTATCCATCACGCGCCGACGCCGAGCGTGTTGGCAAGGCATCCGGCCAGAGCTACTGGATCTTCGAGGGAGCCCCATGACCGCACCCGGTTCGCTGATCGCCCCGTGGGAAGTGGAAGGGCGTCGCCTGGCACCGCTGCTCGACGGCGTATGCGCCGTGGTGATCGCTGCCAATGATCCGTCCATCGCCGTGAGCGTGGCCATCGGTGTGGCCCGCACGCACGGACAGCGACGTCGTGTGGCCATCGCCGACCTGATCGGTGAATCGCCGGCGATCGAGTCGCAGCTCATCGGTGACGATCCGCACGGCATCGCCGACAGCTTCCTGTACGGCGTGTCGCTCAACAAGATCGCCCGCCCCATGCAGGGCGCCGACAACGTGTTCCTGATGCCCAGCGGCACCGAGCCGGTGGATCATCAGGAGGTCTACGCCAACGATCGCTGGCGCCGTCTCGCGGCGGGCTTCCACCAGGTGGGCGCCCTGCTGATCGTGGTGGCCCGCCCGCAGGTGCCCGGCTTCGCGGAGCTGTGTGGCTACGTGGGCGCACTCATGCCCGCGGGAGACACCGCGTTTCCCACCCCGCCGGGCATTCCGCTCATTGCGCCGCCGCCCGCGCCCCAACCGCCGGCGGCGGAGCCTGCCGCAGCCCCGAAGCGCGAAAGCAAGGCACGCGCGCGGCAGGCTGCGCAGGAATCATCGGAGAACCGTACGCGCACGCTCGTCGTGCTGCTCATCCTGCTTGCCGCGCTGGCGGTGGCCGTGGGTGCCTTCTGGCCCCAACTCGTGGAGCGGCTCCCGGCACCGGTGGCCGAGCTCTTCTCGCGCACCGCGCCCGCGCCCGACAGTACGGCCGTGGTCGTGCCGCCCACGCCCATGGACAGTGCCCCGGTGGTGGACACGCTCCTCCGCGATTCACTCGGCAACGTTCTCTCCACCGACAGCGCGGCCATTGGCGCCGCCGACTCGGTGGTCGCCACGCCGCTGCCCGTGGCCAACCCTGCCGACAGCGCCTCCGCCGCACGCTACGCGGTGTACTTCGCCACCGCCAACACGCGGGCGGGGGCGATGCCAGATCCCAAGGTGCGCGCGCTCGACGCTGTGGCGCTCTCGCCGGTCATGGAAGGCAGCGAACAGTGGTACCGCGTGACCGTCGGCGCCGCCGCGACACGCGCCGACGCGGAAGCGCTGCTCACGCGCCTGCGCAGCGACAAGGTGATCGGCTCCGGCAGCATCGTGGCGGTGCCGTTTGCCTTCCGCATTGAAACCAAGGTGACCACGAACCTCGTGCCCACGCGCCTCGCCGCGCTGGCCACGCGTGGCATCATCGGCTATGCGCTCCGTCAGGACGACGGCAGCGCCACCATCTACACCGGTGCGTACGAGTCGCCGTTGCAGGCGACCGCGCTCGCGGATTCATTGCGCGCCGCCGGTGTCGCGCCTGTGCTGGTCTATCGAACGGGGAGAGCGTTCTAGTGCGTCTGACGAAGCTCGAAGTACACGGCTTCAAAGCCTTTGCCGATCACCTGGAGTTCGTGTTCGAAAAGGGCGTGACCGCCATCGTCGGTCCGAACGGCTCCGGCAAGTCCAATGTGTCCGACGCCGTGCGCTGGGTGCTCGGCGAGCAGCGGGCGCGCGCCATGCGTGGCGCGAAGATGGAAGACGTGATCTTCCACGGCTCGTCGGCGCGCAAGCCGGTCAACATGGCGGAAGTGTCGCTCCACTTCGACAACACCGAAGGCGAGCTCCCCATTCCGTTCAAGGAAGTGGTGATCACGCGTCGCCTGCTGCGTTCGGGCGAGAGCGAATACCTGCTCAACCGTGCACCATGCCGCCTGCGCGACATCCAGGACCTCGTGCGCGGCACGGGCCTCGGTGCCGACTCGGGCGTGGTCATCGAGAGCAAGATGATCGATGCGCTGCTCTCGGATCGACCGGACGAGCGTCGTGAACTGTTTGAGGAGGCGGCCGGCGTGGGGCTCTACCGCGACCGTCGCCGCAGCGCCGAGCGTCGTCTCGAGGAAACCACGACCGACCTCGCGCGCCTCGACGATCTGATCAATGAGGTGCAGAGCCAGGTACGCTCCCTCGCGCGCCAGCGCCGGCGCGCCGAGCGTCACGCCGAGCTCACGTCTCGCCGCTTTGCGGTGGAGATCTCGCTCGCCGTGCGCGAGATGGCAGCGTGGAAGGACGAGCTCGAAGCGCTCGACGGGCGACTCGAGGAGCTGCGCGCCGAGATGCCTGGTGGTGAGGAGGCGATCGCGGCTGCGGAGCTGCAGCGCGAGGAGGCCCACGCCGCGCGCGGTGCGGCCGAAGCGAGCCGTGTGGAGCTGGCGCGCCTTGCCACGGAACAGCGTGACAAGACGCAGCGCCTCGAGCGTGAGCTCGCCGTGGCCGAGGAGCGGCAGCGCAGCACCACGCAGCGGAAGATGCGCGCCGAACAGGAGCGCGAGGAGAACGAAGCGTTCGGTCGTCGCCTGCGCGAAGACCGCGAGAAGGCCGCGACCGATCGGACCACGCTCGAACAGGAGCTGTCGGATGCAGGCGAGGCGCTGCAGCAGCGGCTCGCCGCCGAGCAGGTGGCCCGCGAGTCGGTGCAGCGTGCCCGCGCCGCGCTCGACCAGCTGGAGCGGCAGGTTCGCGAACACCGCGATCAGGCTCGTCGCCTCGAACTCGACCGCGACGGTGCCGCCCGCGAGCAGGCGGATACCCAGCAGCGCCGCGAGGCGCTCGAGGTGGAGCGGCAGAACCTTGCCGACGCGCTCGATTCGATCGAGCGCGAGCTGATCAATGCCCGCGAGCAGGTGCAGCTCACGCAGGAAGCCGCGCAGGATGCCCAGTTCGAACTGGAAGGCGCGCGTCTCGCGCATGCCACCGCCCGCACGGCCGACGCCGAGTCGCGCGCGATGCTCGCCAGCGCGGTGGAGCTGCGCACGAATCTCGAAGGCAAGATGAACGCGCTGGCGGCCCTCGAGCGCGAGCGCGTGGGGCTCGCGCCGTCGGCAGCCAAGCTGCTCAAGGACAAGGATCGTTTCGGCGAGGGCGCCGTGCTTGGCCCCCTCACGGACTTCGTGACCGCCGACGGCGAGACCGCGAAGCTCGTCGAGCGGTACCTCGGGGCCACCATGCACGCGATCGTCGTGCGCGATGCCGAGGCCGCCGTGGCCGTGCGCCAGTGGCACGCGCAGACGAATCCCGGCCCGATCCTGCTGCTGCCGCTCGATGTGGTCGCCGAGATCGGTGCCGATGCCGACGCGCTCGCGAGCAACGTGCAGTCGCAGGGCCCGGCTTCGCGCTGGGTGCGTGCCCTGCTCGGCAAGGTGCGCGCGCTCGACAGCGGCGATGCGTTCGTGGATGAACGGGGGGCCGTGTACCTGCCGGGCAATGCCGGCGGTCCCGGTCCGCTGCAGCGACGAGCCGAACTCACGCGCCTCGAGAGTGATCTCGCCGCCGCCGACGCGCGCCGTGATGAAGCGGCCCTCGCCGCCGATGCCGCTCGGCTTGCGCTGGCCGAAGCAGAGCGGGCCCAGCAGATGGCGGTGGAGAACAACAACCGCGCGCAGCAGGAATCGCGGCGCGCCGTGGAAGTGCAGAACGAGGTCGACCGCCGTCGCGAGCGCGCCGAGCGCGAGCTCGCGCAGTCGAGCGCGCTGGCCGAACGGCTGGTGGCGCGTCTCGAGGAGCTCGAGCAGCGCACGCGCCAGCTGGCGCAGCAGGCCGAAGCGCTGCACGCGCGCGCCGGCGAGGCCGACACCGACATCACCACCGCACGCGAGGAGCTGTCGCTCTTCGAGCGGGAACAGGAGCAGGCACGCGAGGCGCGCGCCACGTGGCAGGTGGCGCAGGCCCAGGCGCAGGCGCGCCTGAGCGTGGCCATCGATCGCGAGAAGCGACTGCTGGAGGAGGACAGCACCGCGGCGGCGCGCATCGAAGCGCTGGCTCGCGAACTGTCCACGCTCAGCGAGGCCGACCAGAACCTCGCCCAGCAGCTCGACGGCTGGCGCACGGAGCTGGAGACCGAGCAGAAGAATCTCGCCGACGCCGAGGGGCGTCTGGCGGAGGCAGAGCGCATGGTGGCGGCGGCCACGCAGGCATCGGATGCCTGCGAGTCCACGCTCGATGAGGCACGTCGCCGTGCCTCGGCACTGGGCGAGCAGCTGCACGGCGCGCAACTCCGGCATACGGAGCTCGCCGGGCGCCGCGAGAACATCAAGTCGCGCCTCGAAACAGAGTGGCGCCGGTCGCTCGACGACCTGCTGAACGGTTTCGAGGAGCTCGACCTCCCCACCGACGAGTTGCGGAGCGAAGCGGCCACGCTGCGCGCGTCGCTCGACGAGCTCGGGCCGGTCAATCCGCTCGCGATCGAAGAGCACGAGGAAGAACAGCGCCGTCTCGAATTCCTCACCAGCCAGCGCAACGACCTCGTGTCGGCCAAGCAGTCGCTGCACCAGGCCATTCGCGAGATCGACAGCACGGCGCGTGAGCTGTTCCTCGCCACGTTCGCTCAGGTGCGCGAGAATTTCCGGCAGATCTTCCTGCGCATGTTCGGCGGCGGTGAGTGCGACCTGCGTCTCGAGAATCCCGACGCGCCGCTGGACTGCGACATCGAAGTGCATGCGTCGCCGCGCGGCAAGAAGACGCAGCGCATTCACCTGCTCTCGAGCGGTGAACGGGCGCTCGTGGCCCTGTCGCTGCTCTTCGGCATCTTCCTCACGAAGCCCAGCCCCTTCTGCCTCATGGACGAAGTGGACGCGCCGCTCGACGACCAGAACATCGGCCGGTTCGTGAAGATGCTCAACGACTTCAAGAGCCGCACGCAGTTCATCGTGATCACGCACAACCCGCGCACGACCAGCGAGGCGGCCGATGCGGTGTATGGCGTGACGATGCAGGAGCCGGGCGTGTCCAGCATCGTGAGCGTGCGCCTGCGCAACGGTCCCTCGATCGACGAGGATGGCTCCGCCCCGGAGCCGCGCCCGCTCGACGACGAGGCTGCAGCGCCGGACGAGGCGCCCGACGAACCGTCGGAAACGGAACCGTCGCCGGCGTGATGATGCGGCGCTGGCGGCCGCTCCGGCGGTTTTCCCTCGGGGCGACCCTGCTGCAGCTACTGGCAGCGGTGGTCGCCCCGTCGGCGCTGCAGCAGGGGGCGCGGCTCGAGGCGCAGACCGTGATCGTGGAGGGGCCCACGCAAACGGTGCTTCCCACGCTCACGCCCACCCTCCAGGTACGCGCGATCGGGCTTGGCCCCGCGCGTCCCATTCAGTTCAACCTGCAGGTGGCCACGAACGCCGACTTCACCGGCATCGTGCTCGACAGCACCTTCAACACCACCGACAGCAGCGTCACCGTCCAGATCACACGACCGCTGCCGAGTGAAGCGACGGTGTACTGGCGTGTGATTGCCCGGTCGTTTCTCGGGCCGCAGGCCGTGTCGAACAGCTCGGGGGCCCGGGTGGTGCCACCGTGGCTCACCCTCGTCACGCCCAACTCGCCGCTGGGAGATGGTTTCGGGATCCGTCGCCCGCTGCTCGTGTGGAAGAGCGCACCGGTGACTGCGGCCACGGGGCCATGGCGCTACGACCTCGAGGTCCTGGGCGCGGGGCGACCGGAGCTCGGAGTGAACAACCTGCGCGATACGACCTATCGGCCCACCACCGACTTGCAGGCCAATACGTCGTACCGGTGGAACGTGCGCGCGTCGTTGCCCAACGGCGACAACGTGCGTGTGTACAGCCAGGGATCGTTCCTCATCACCGATCCGCCGCTGCCGACCACCACCCTGCTCTACCAGAACTTTCCCAATCCGTTTCCCAGCGCGGTGGCGTTCGCGACCTGCTTCTGGTTCGACGTGGGTGAGGACGGCGCCGACATCGCCCTCGATGTGCTCGACCTGCGCGGGAACCTCGTGCGGCAGATCGTACCGGGCCCCGACGGGGTGCGCCGCTTCGAAGGCGGGCGCTACGGGCGCGGCGCCCCGGGCGCCTCAAGCAATTGCGACAACCGCTTCGTGTGGGATGGCACGGCCACCGACGGGCGCACCGTGGCACCGGGCGTCTACCTCGCGCGTTTCCGTGCGAGCAACAGCGCCCCCACGTTCCGGCGGATCGTCTTCCAGGGGCGATAGGCGCGCCCTCCCCGAACCTCTCCAGGATGAAGCTCACCACCGTCGGCACCGGTACTGCTGCGCCGCATCCCACGCGCGTGGGTGCGGCGCACCTCGTGGAAGCGGGCGCCGTCCGGCTGCTGCTCGATTGCGGCAGCGGCGCGGTACACCGCA
>CAZNZG010000042.1:0-2745 GCA_964577455.1 uncultured Gemmatimonas sp.
CGCTCGCCGGTCGTGGTCGGGGTCGGGGTCGGGGTCGGGGTCGGGGTCGGGGTCGTGGTCGTGGTCGGAGTCCGGGTCGGGGTTAGGGTCGGGGCCACAACCAGAGTCCGATGACGCACGCGTAGTCGCTACGCGTCGTTACCTACGTGGTCGACTGCGTAGTTTGCCAACGCGTCGTTGCCAAAGCGTCCCTGCCAACGCGTCGTGTGCCAACGCGTCCGTGCCCTGCTCGTCAGTGCCACGCGTCCCCTAACGCGTCTCACGCATCTCACGCGTCTCACTCGCCCCTGAACACCGGCATCCGCTTTTCGCGAAAGCTCGCCATCGCTTCCCGCACATCGCGGCTCGCGAAGCACGTCTTGATGTGCGTGAGCTCTTCGCGCAGCTGCTGGTCGAGCGTCGCCTCGCTGCTCCCCACCACCAGACGCTTGGTGAGCGCGTAGGCGATCGGCGGGCCGGCGGCCAGCGCCTCCGCGTAGTCCGCCACACGACCGGCGAAGATATCGGCCGGCCATACCGCGTTCACCAGACCGATGCGCTCCGCTTCCTCGGCGCTTACGTCGCGTCCGGTGAGCAGGATGTCCATCGCACGCGCATGCCCGATGAGACGCGGCAGCAGCCATGTGACACCGGCGTCCGGTGACAGGCCACGGCGCACATACCCCGCGGTGCAGGTGGCGGTGTGTGCCATCACCCGCAGGTCGCAGGCAAGCGCCAGCCCGAACCCTGCCCCGGCCGCGGGGCCGTGCATCGCGGCAATCACCGGCTTCTCGCACTGCGTGAGCGCATGCACCCACGCGCCCACCCAGTGATACGGGTCCAGCTGTTCGGCGCGCGTGGTCCCCGGCATCGCCGGCTCGGTGAGGTCGAGCCCGGCACAGAAGCCACGGCCGGCACCGGCAATCACCACCACCCGCACCGCATCATCGAGCCCCGCCTCACGCACCGCGCGTGGAAACTCCTCGGCGAGCGTGGGGTTGACGGCGTTGAGACGATCGGGACGATCGAGCGTGATCGTCCGCACGCCGGTGGCGGTCGTGTCGATCAACAGGTGCGTGTATACGGTCATGTGTGTGCTCCCGGCCCGTACGGCCAGCGACGAACGAACGACGCCGGTGGTTCGCAATCACGAACCCACCGCAATCCCCTCTCGAATCAATCATCTGCCCCCCACTACCACCAGCACGGGTCCGCTCGCTAGATCACTGGAACCACCCGCACGCGTCGTCTCTCGTCGTATTGCCTCGTATCGCCCCGCCCGACCCACCTGCCCCATGGCTGCTTCCCGCTCCGCCGCTGTCACCGCCGACGATCCGTCGGTCGCCGCACAAAGTCCCCTCGACTGTTGCGATGCGCTCGCACGCACGGCCTCCGAAACGTGCCGGCAGCACGAGCGTCTCGCGCGACTGATGGATCTCGGGGTGGCGGCCACCGAACTCGGTGCCGCACACGCCATGGTCGACACGATCGATCTCGCGCTCGCCGAAGTCGTGCGCGAGTTCGAGAAGATCTGTGCCAAGGCGCAGATCACCGATCAGGCCGACCTGCGCATGGCCGCCAACAGCATGTGGCTCGCCGCCCGTGAGTACCTGCGGCGTCACAGCATCGCCGAAAAGGCCTCGCGCCAGATCGCGCAGCGCGATGCCGATACCCTGGGCGATTTGCAGATGGAGTACGAACTCGAGGCGTCGGCGCTGCTCGGGCTCAAGCAGGCGATGGCCGCGTACCAGAAGCTTCGCCCCGAAACGCGCTGCTGAACGCCCCATCCGCACCGAGCTCGAGCGTGAACAGCAGCTTGCTCGGTTGCGGATCGCGGGTGAGATAGACCTGCAACCGCTCGATCAGCGCCGGCGCGGTGACCCGCATGGCGAGCAGCTCGCGTTCGGTCTTCGGCGTGAGCGTGGGATAGAAGCTCAGCGTACAGTGCGGCGAAAACACGAACCGCGACCGCTTGAACGGCAGCCCGCTGCGCGCCAACCGTTCGTGCAACGCCCGTAACGGCCCGTTGGGGTCGAGCGGCAGCGAGATGATGTCCGTCTGCATGAAGCGGTGCGGCGCCAGGAACGGCAAAGACATCGGATCGGTCGTCGCCGCAATCGGGGCCAGCGCGTCGCGGATACGCTCGAGCGGCGTATCGGTGGGAATGGCTCCCACCCCCGACGATCCCACCAGCGTCACATGCGGCGGCGTGAGCCGGGCAAGCTTGGGGTCGTAGCGCTGCTGAATGTCGCGCACGATTGCGCCGGCCTCACCCGGCAGCTCGGCGAGCACGAAAATTCCAAACGAAGCAGCCATGCCTGCAATGTAGCCACCTCACGGATCGCACGGCGAGGTGATACGTTTGCCGCATGGGAGAAGCCATGGTCGTCATTCGCGAGTACGTGAACGAAATGGAAGCCCTCGTGGCCCGCAGCGTGCTCGAGGCGCACGAGATCCCCGCCGTCGTGTTGCGCGACGATGCCGGCGGCATGCTCCCCGCCATGCGCATGCTCTATCCGGTGCGTCTGGCGGTGCGTGCCACCGATACCACCCAGGCCCTCCGCATTCTCGATGCGCCGTTCGACGGCGACGCGTCGTCGATGCTCGATCAGCCGTTCGACGATGCCACGGATCCCTGAACCGTTCGGCGCTTCGGATTTCTGACGTCGGATATCGGGGTCTGACAGGAGCTGGACGTCGGAGGCCCGAACCCGCATTCGGATCTGCAGACGCCACGGTGCCGGCGACACCATCGCGCCCCCCGCC
>CAZNZG010000042.1:2845-19409 GCA_964577455.1 uncultured Gemmatimonas sp.
CGTTTCCGACCTCGCACCTCCATGCCCGTCGGAACTCCGAACTCCGACCTCCGAACTCCGACCTCCGAAGTCCGATGTCCGAGTCCGACAGGAGCTGGACGTCGGAGGCCCGAACCCGCATTCGGATCTGCAGACGCCACGGTGCCGGCGACACCATCGCGCCCCCCGCCCACGTGGGTGCCCCGCACCCATGCCACCGCGCGATCTCCACGCCCCCCGTGACGTCCGCCGCGTAGGAATGGCCGCAGATGATATGGCCCGCACAAAGCGAAGGGATCCCCGTATCGCCGCGCGATCTCCACGACCCCCCGTGGCGTCCGCCTATCCGAACGCCGTTTCCGACCTCGCACCTCCATGCCCGTCGGAACTCCGAACTCCGACCTCCGAAGTCCGAAGTCCGATCCGCACCCGCCTCCGCTAGCTTCCGGCATGCCCGTCGTCCCCGTCGATCCTGCCCATCCCGATGCCACCGTCATCGCGCACGCGGCCCAGCGCCTGCGGGCGGGCGAACTCGTGGCGTTTCCCACGGAAACCGTCTACGGGCTTGGCGCCAATGCGCTCGACGAGGGCGCGGTGCGGAAGATCTATGCCGCCAAGGGACGGCCGGCCTGGAACCCGGTGATCGCGCATGTGCCCGATGTGAACGCCGCGCGGGCCTTGGCCCGCGAATGGCCGGAGGCGGCACAGCGCCTCGCCGAACGCTTCTGGCCGGGCCCGCTGACCCTCGTCGTGCCCAAGGCGGCGCAGGTGCCCGACCTCATCACGGCGGGGCTCGATGCCGTGGCGCTGCGCGTGCCGGATCACCCCGTCGCGCTCGCGCTGTTGCGGGCGGCGCAGGTGCCCGTGGCCGCCCCCAGCGCCAATCGCTTTACGCAGGTCAGTCCCACCACCGCGGCGCACGTCGTGCACTCCCTCGGCGATCGCGTGCCCTACGTGCTCGACGGTGGCCCCTGCGCCGTGGGCATCGAGAGCACGGTGGTGGACTGCACCGGTGATGAGGTCGTGATCCTGCGCCCGGGGATGCTCGGGCGTGAATCGTTGGAGTCGGCACTCGAAGGCACAGGGATGGTGGTGACCCATGCGCGGCAACGCACCGTGGCGCATGATGCCGTCCCCGAGCACACGCCCCGCTCGCCGGGGATGGCCGATCGTCACTACGCCCCGCGTGGAGACGTGTGGCTGTTCGACGGCGCGGCCCCCCAGGAACTGCTCGAAGCGCTCACGTCCCGGCAGACGGACACCCCCATGGCGGCGACCCGAGCCGTGTATGCCCTCGTACGCAGTGCGTCCCTCACGGGGACACTGGGCGCCCTCGGGATCCCCCGCCTGCACGTCGTGCCCATGCCCGAGACCCCGGCGCTCTACGCGCGGGCGCTCTATGCCGCGCTGCACGAGGCCGACCACGCCGATGCTGCCCTCGTGCTGATCGAGGCCCCCCCGGCAGATTCATCGTGGGACGGCGTACGAGACCGCCTCACACGCGCCGCCCGGTAGGCTATGTTTCGGGGATGCTACCCATCGACCTGACCGGCAAACGCGCCCTCGTGGCGGGTGTCGCCGATGACAACGGCTTCGGCTGGGCTATTGCCAAGGCGTTCGCCGAGGCCGGAGCCAGCGTGTGTGTCGCCACGTGGCCGCCGGCGCTCAACATCTTCCTCAACCTGTTCGAGCGCGGGAAGCTCGAGGAAAGCCGTCAGATGCCCGACGGCTCCCAGCTCACCTTCGATCGCATCTATCCCCTCGATGCGATGTTCGACAGCTTCGACGATGTCCCGGACGACGTGCGCGAGAACAAGCGCTACAAGGACCTCGGCGACTACTCGATCAACGGGCTGGCCGAGCGCATGGTCGCCGACTTCGGCGAACAGCCGGTCGACATCGTCTTCCACTCGCTGGCCAATGGGCCCGAAGTGAAGAAGCCGCTGCTCGAAGTGAGCCGGAAGGGCTATCTCGCCGCCTCGAGCGCGAGCGCCTATTCGATGGTGTCGATGGTGCAACGCTTCGGCCCGATCATGCGCCCCGGCGGATCCTTCTGCTCGCTCACGTACATGGCGAGCGAAAAGGCGGTGCCCGGCTACGGCGGCGGCATGTCGTCGGCCAAGGCGCAGCTCGAAAGCGACACGCGTCTGCTGTCGTACGAAGCCGGCCGGAAGTGGGGCCATCGCGTGAACACCATCTCGGCCGGTCCCTATGCCTCGCGCGCGGCGAGCGCCATCGGCATCATCGAGAACATGGTGAAGTACTGCACCGCCAACTCACCGATCGCCGAAGAGCTGTCGGCGCGCGAAGTGGGGACCACCGCCGCGTTCCTCTGCAGCCCGCTGGCCAGTGGCATCACCGGCTCCACGGTGTACGTGGACAAGGGCTACCATGCCATGGGCATGGCGGTGGCGCCGCCGGATGACGAGCGCACCCCGCGGTAGCACCATGACGTTCATCGCCTCGCGCTGACCGTGCCGGATACGCCGTCGTCGACGCGCGCCATCGTTCCCCCGCCCGCGCACGCGGCGCGGGGGATTGGCTTGCGGGCCCGTCTGTTGCTCATGGTGCTGGTGGCGCTGGTACCACCCACCGTTACCGGCGCCCTCTTCGGCTTCAACGGCCAGGGCACGACCCGGCTGATTCTGCTGGCGGCGTCGATCGCCGTGTCGTTCGGGCTCGCCTGGGCCGTGGGATCGCTCATCGTGAATGCCGTCGAGTCGCTGATCGATGATGCGCACGCACTCGCCGCGGGGCTCAGTGGTCATCGCTCCAGCATCCGGTCCAGCGACGAGATCGGGCAGCTGGCGCTGGCGCTCAATCAGATGGCGGACACGGTGGAGCGTCGCAGCGCGGCACTCGCCGACAACGAGCGCCGCTATCGCTTCCTGTTCGATTCCAACCCCCTGCCCATGTGGGCGTGGGATGCGGACACGATGAACATCCTCGCCGTCAACGAGGCGGCGGTCGACAAGTACGGCTACGATCGCGACACGTTCCTCACGCTGCGCATCGTGGATCTGCTCGAACCCGAGGAACTGCCGCGCTTCAGCGGAGCGCGCCTCCCCTTCTCGGAATCCCGCCAGAACGCCGGTACCTGGCTGCATCGCAGCGCCAGCGGCAAGCGCATGGAGATGGAGGTCATCACCACCAGCTCGCGGCGGCTCGGCCGCGCCAGCTGGCTGTCGGTGGGGATCGACGTGACCGCGCGTCGCGAGGCGGAACGCGCGCTCGCCCGCAGCGAGGAACAGCTGCGTCAGTCGCAGAAGATGGAGGCGATCGGCACCTTCGCCGGTGGCATCTCGCACGACTTCAACAACCTGCTCACCGGGATGTTGGGATACTGCGACCTGTTGCTGGTGCAGCTCCCTGCCGACAGTCCCGCGCGCGACGACGTGAGCGAGATCCGCGCGCTCGCCGTGCGAGGTACCGAGCTCTCGCGGCAGATCCTGTCGGTGAGCCGTCGGCAGATGCTGCAGCCCACGGTCCTCGATCCCAATGCCGTCGTGCAGGGGCTCGATCGGCTCGTGCGTCGCGTGATCGGTGAGAACATCGACGTGAGCACGCGACTCGACCCCAACGTGGGCACCGTGCGCGCCGATGCCTCGCAGCTCGAGCAGGCGCTGCTCAACCTCGTGAGCAACGCCCGTGACGCCATGCCCAACGGGGGCAAGCTGCTGATCGAGACCGCCGTGCTTACCGCCGACGACGTGAAGCGCCTGCGCCTCGACCAGCAGGTGGACTGGATGGCGATCCGCGTGCGCGACGACGGCACCGGCATGACCGACGAGGTGAAGGCGCAGATTTTTCAGCCGTTCTTCACCACGAAGGAGCGGGGCAAGGGCTCAGGGCTGGGGCTGGCCCTCGCGTACAGCGTCATGGATCAGTCGGGCGGTGAAATCCGCGCCGACTCGGCACCGGGGCACGGCACCACCATGCATCTGCTGCTGCCGCGCCTCACCGAGTCGGTCACCCCGGTCGCCCCCCGCGAGGATGTCCCCGAGCACCTCGGTGGTACGGAAACCGTACTGCTCACCGAAGACGAGGATGCGGTGCGCTCCGTGGCGGTCGCCGCACTCGAACGCCGCGGCTACCGCGTGCTCGCCGCGACCGACGGCGAGGCGGCACTCGCCATTTCGCGGGCCTTCGGCGGCCCCATCGACCTGCTCGTCACCGATGTCGTGATGCCCGGCATGAGCGGCCGAGAACTGGCCGACATGCTCACCCGGGCACGCCCGGGCCTGCCGGTGCTCTACGTCTCGGGGTACACGGAAGACGCCGCCGTGCTGCAGGGGCTCACGAGTGACGAACGCTCGCTCCTCCCCAAGCCGTTCACGTCGCTCGAGCTCGCGCGACGTGTGCGCCTCACGCTGGACAATGCCACGGCGCGGACTCGGGACCTCCCGCGATGATGAACTGGATCCTCGTGGTCATGGCGGGGATCGCGGCCACAGCCATCGCCATGCTGGTGGGGGGCCTCGTCACGCCGGCGGAGTACACGGTGCACCGCACCATTTCGCTCGCCGCCTCACCGGCACGGGTGCTCGAAGCGCTTCGTGAGGTCGAGTCGTGGCCCGTGTGGACGGAACGCGCTCTCAACGTGGGGATCCGCGAGGATGCGTCGAGCGGAAACGACCTCGACCATTCGGCCGTCTCGGGAACCCTACGCCTCGAGGTGATCGGCGACGAGAATCGCCGCGAGGGGGCCTTCGACTTCGTGGTCCGCCCCGATGGAGCGGGCTCAGCAGTGGAGTGCACCGAGACGGGAAGGATCCGCGATCCACTGCGACGTTTTCTCCGCACGCATGTGATCGGCCTGGCCGGCAATGCGAACGCCGCGCTGCGGTGCCTCGCCGAGCAGCTCGACGAGTTCGACCGGGCGCCGGGCGCACGCGGGTAGGGCGAGCGCCGGATCACGGCAGTTCAAATTTCACCGGCAACTGACGATACTTTATTCAGTGGGCGGAATATGCCGTCCCCATGCCGAGTGGACCGTGTACCTGAGCAGCTTGTTTCCATGACCGCCCCGTTTCGGGTACTCGTGACCGAAGATGATGATGCCGTACGCGGCGTCATCGTCCGCGTGCTGAGCGACAACGGCTACGAGGTCGTGGAAGCGCGCAATATGGAGGAAGCGATGATGGCGTGGCGTGAGCGCGCCCCCATCCACCTGCTACTCACCGACTACCACATGCCGGGCGGCACGGGACGGGAGCTCGCCGATGCGCTGTGGGCGCACGAGCCGTCGCTGCCGGTGATCTGCATGTCGGGGTACGAAGAGGAGATCCCGGACGACGTCGATTCCCCCATCGTCGTGCATCTCCCCAAGCCCTTCAAGACCCCAAGCCTGTTGGCGCATGTGACGAAGCTGCTCAGCGCCGTGCGCCGCCCCCTGCCCCCGGGTGTCGGCTGAGATCGTGAGCACCGCGGGGCGTGTCGTCCAGGACGACGACGCGCCCGAGCGGTGGCTCATGCTGGGGCTGATCGCGGGGGCGGAGCTGCTGGGGATGAGCGTGTGGTTCGCCGGGAGTGCCGTCGCGCCCGAGCTGCAACAGCGCTGGTCACTTTCGAGCGCACAGGTGGGGTGGCTCACCACGGCCGTGCAGCTGGGGTTCGTGGGCGGCACGGCGCTGTCGGCGCTGCTCAATCTGGCCGACATCGTGGCCGCCCGGCGGCTGTTCGCGATCTCGGCGCTGCTGGCGGCGGCGATCAATCTGCTGCTGCCGGTGGTGCCGTCGTTTTCGCAGGCGCTGATCACGCGCGCGCTGTGCGGCGCGGCGCTCGCGGGGGTGTACCCGCCGGCGATGAAGATGGCCGCCACCTGGTTCCGCGCGCGTCGCGGCATGGCGGTCGGAGCGGTGGTTGGCGCATTGACGGTGGGCAAGGCGGGGCCGTACCTCGCCTACGTAGTCCCCGGCGTCACGCTCACGGGGGTGGTAGCCGTGACGAGCGGCGCCACCGCGCTCGCGGCCGCGCTGGTGTGGCTGGGCTATCGCGACGGCCCGTATGCCTTCCCCTCGCGCCGCTTTTCGTGGCAGCTCATCACCACCGTCACCGGCACCCGTCGCTGGCGGTTGGCCATGGGTGGCTATCTCGGGCACATGGCAGAGCTGTACTCGTACTGGACGTGGATTCCGGCGTTCCTGCTGGCGAGTGCGGCGGCGCATGGCGACATGACGCATGGCGACATGGGCCAGCATCCGGAGCGGACAGCCGCATGGGTAAGCGCGCTGTCGTTCGCGGTGATCGCGGTGGGCGGCGCCGGCTGCCTGTGGGGTGGCGTGGTGGCCGACCGCATCGGGCGCGAACGGCTGGTGGTGATCGCCATGGCGATCAGCGGCGCCTGCGGTGCGCTGATCGGGTTCGCGTTCGGCGGTAGCTGGTGGATCCTCGCGCCGCTCGCGCTGGTGTGGGGCTTCTTCGTGATCGCCGACAGCGCCCAGTTCTCGGTGCTGGTCACCGAGAGCGTGCCCCCCCACGCGGTGGGCACGGCGCTCACGATCCAGACGTCGCTGGGGTTCCTGCTCACCACGGTCACGATCCAGCTGGTGCCGTGGATGCAGGCGCGCGCCGGATGGGCGTGGGCGTTTGCGCTGCTCTCGCTCGGGCCGGCAGTGGGCATCCTTGCCATCCGTCGCCTCGGCACGAACGCGTAGCGCCTACGCCACCGCCTTCGAGGTTCGGGGGCGGTGCGCCCCGCGTGGGGAGGCATCCGCACGGTGTTCGCATCGGCGCACATGCCACGTCCCCGATCGAGCGACACCGCTCGACCGGGGACGTGGAGAACGACGGGATGTGCTGATCAGCCGCGCGGCGGCGGCGCGTCGGCGGGCTTCACCTCGAGGGCGGGGTGCCCGTGCTTCTTCAGGATCTCGTCGATCGGCGGAATGAGTTCCTTGTACGCCTTGCGCAGCTCCACGAGGTAGCCCTCGAGCTCCTTCGTGAGCGTGTCGAACACCACCTGTGACTGGCGCGTGGGACGGGCTTCGGTGCTCCCCACCACGCCGGCCAGCGCCGCGATCTGGTTGTTGACCTTGATCGGGAAGTTGAGCGGGTCCTGCCCCGACTGGTTCTTCACCTGATAGATCTCCGCTTCCATCGCGCTGATTTTGGCGTCGAGCGTCTGCACGAGCTGCGCGTACTTCGCGGAATCGGCGGCCACCTGCGTCATGCGCGCCTTGGCCTGATTGCGCACGTTGCGCACGGTGCGCACCGCGTCGTTGGCGTCGGTGGTGCGGTCGCGGATCTGCATGAGCAGCTTGTACTGCGCCACGAGATCGAGCGGCGTGGCCTCGCTGCGCGGATCCTTCTTCACCAGCAGCTTCGCTTCACCGGCCGGCGCTCCATCCACCAGCAGACGCACCGTGTAGTTGCCCGGCAGCACCAGCGGGCCGGTGGTCACGCCCGCCCACAGGATCATCCCCGGGAAAGTCGTGGCGTCGGCTTCGCGCAGATTCCACGAGAAGGTGTTCATCCCCACGGCGTTGGTGGGGGGACGGTCACCAGCCACGGCGCGACGGCCACCGCCACCCGCTGCGGGCGCGGCCTCGTCACTCGAGAACGACCGCACCGTGCGGCCGGTGCTGTCACGGAATTCGATCGTGACTTTGTTGGCCTTGTCCTTGAGCCAGTAGTACACGATCGCGCCGTTGGGCGGGTTCTGCCCCACCGGGCTCGATGACTGGCCGATCTGGAAGCCGCCGCCCCAGTTGATGCGGTACGACGGACGCGGCGTGAACAGATGCGCCTTCTTCGCCAGCGTGGTGGCCGACAGCTGACGCAGCACGCCGATGTCGTCGATCACGAAGAACGAGCGGCCGTGCGTACCGGCGATCAAGTCGCCTTCCTTGATCGCGAGGTCGTGCACCGGCACGATCGGCAGGTTGCGCTTGAGCGAGAACCACGTGGCGCCATCATCAAGCGAGGCCCACACGCCGCGCTCGGTGCCGGCGAAGAGCAGACCGGGGCGCGTATCGTCCTCGCGGATCACACGCGTGAACTCGGTGCGCGGAATGCCGTTGTCGATCCGCGTCCACGTCTTGCCGAAGTCGGTCGTCTTGAAGAGGTACGGCTCGTTGTCATCCATCTGGAAGCGATTCGCCGCCACGTACGCCGTGCCGGCGTTGAAGTGGCTCGGATCGATGATCGATACACGCGCCCACTCCCGCTCCTTGAGCAGCGGCGGGGTCACGTTGGTCCAGGTGACACCACCGTTGCGCGTCACATGCACGAGGCCGTCGTCGGTGCCCGCCCAGATGGTGCCCTTCGCCACCGGTGATTCGGCGATCGCGAACGCGGTGCCGTACGTCTCGACCCCGGTCTGGTCCTTGGTGATGGGGCCGCCCGAGGGACCGAGGGTGCGCGGATCATTGCGCGACAGGTCGGGAGAGATGGCGGTATAGCTGTCGCCCTCGTTGGTGGTCTTGAACACCACGTTGGAGCCCACGTACAGCGTGCGCGGATCGTGCGGGCTCACCACGATGGGGAAGGTCCACTGCATGCGGTACCTCGCATCCTTCGCATCATGCCCCATGGGATTGAGCGGCCACGGGTTGATGTCGCGCTCGAGCCCGGTGCGCATGTCCTTGCGCGTGAGGAAGCCGCCGTAGCTGCCGGCGAACACGATGTCCGGATTGGTCGGCAACGCCGCGATGAAGCCCGACTCGCCACCACCGGCATCCTTCCACATGTCGATCGTGATGCCGCCACGCGCGCGCGACGGACCGCAGAGCGTGCTGTTGTCCTGCTGCGCGCCGCAGATCTGATACGGGAAGTGATTGGTGGTGGTCACGTGGTAGAACTGCGCGGTGTTGAAGTCCTGCGCGGTCCACGTGCGCGCCGTGTCGGTCGACACGTTGGCGCCACCGTCGTTCGCCTCGATCATGCGCCCGGCATCATCGGGGGCAATCCACAGATCGTGCGAGTCGCCGTGCGGCGTGCTGATGTTGCTCCACGTCTTGCCGGCATCCTTCGACACCTGGAACTGCACGTTCGACGCGTACACCACGTCGGGGTTCTTCGGATCGGCGTAGATCTTGGAGTAGTACCACGCGCGCTGGCGCAGCTTGCGCTCGTCGTTCACGCGCTGCCACGTGGCGCCCGCGTCGTCGGAGCGGTACACGCCACCCTGATCGGCCTCGATCAGCGCATACACGCGCTTCGGATTGGCCGCACTCACCGTGATACCGATGTTGCCCCACAGCCCTGTGGGCAGGCCGGGGTTCCTGGTGATCTCCGTCCACGTGTCGCCACCGTCGGTGCTCTTGAACATCCCCGAGCCCTTGCCGCCGGAGACGAGCATCCACGGCTTGCGGTGCGCCTGCCAGAAGCCGGCGTACAGCACGTTGGGGTTGGTGGGATCCATCACCAGATCGGCGGCGCCGGTCGAGTCGTCGCGGAAGAGGATCTTCGACCACGTCTTGCCGCCGTCCTTCGAGCGGAACACACCACGCTCAGCGTTGGGGCCCCACACATGCCCCTGCGCCGCCACGTACACGAGGTCGGGGTTGGTGGGGTGCACGCGCACCTTCGCGATCTGGCGGGTGTCGTTGAGCCCGATGTTGCTCCACGTCTTGCCGCCGTCGGTGGTCTTCCACATGCCGTCGCCGTGCGACACGTTGCCGCGGATGGCGAACTCGCCGCCGCCCACGTACACGATGTCGGGATTGCTGGGCGAAACCGCAATGCCGCCGATGGTGCCGCCGAAGTACTTGTCGGTCATCGGCACCCACGTGTCGCCACCGTCGGTGGTCTTGAAGACCCCGCTGCCGACGGTGCCCATCCAGTATTCCCGGGGACGAGCCGTCGACCCGGCCACGGCCACCGAACGGCCGCCACGATAGGGGCCGATTTCACGCCAGCGGACAGCGGAGAGGGCGGCGGTATCGAAACCGGCCGCCAGCGGCGCGATCGCCGGGGCACCCGCCGGGGCACCGGCGCGGGCGGCCGGGCGCGCCGCGGTCCGGGCGGGCTGGGCCGCGAGTGAGGCAAAAGGAGCAAGCGCGCCGACGAGCAACGCCAGGCGCGGGGTGGAACGACTCACGACGTACCTCCGGAATGAATGGAGCAGATGCGGATGGGGCGACTATGCCCTGCGTGAGTGACGCTGGCAAGCGGGGAAACGCTGGGCGGCGCGGGGCGGACGCGGGGGGGGGACGACGCATGGGCGTAAACGAGCAGGGCACGGACGCGTTGGTAAAAACGCGTTGGCAAACACGCGTTGGCAAACACGCGTTGGCAAACCACGCAGTCGGGAACGCAGGTTCGGACGCGTAACGACCACGCCACCGCAGTCGCAGTCGGGGTCGGGGGGTGCGGCGCTTTGCGCGCACGTCGGGGTCTGGGTCGAGGTCGAGGTCGGGGTACGCGTGGTCGCTACCCGTCGTTGCCCACGTCGTCGACTGCGTGGTTTGCCAGCGCGTCGGTGCCAACGCGTGTTTGCCAAAGCGTTTCCGCCAACGCGTCCGTGCCCTGCTCGTTGTTGCCACGCGTTGGCCCCCCACGTTGCCCCCCGCGCGTTGTCCCCCCCGCCCCGAAACTCCCCCGCACTCTTCCCGTATGAGCTATTGACGTGATATCATTTCAGTACCACCTCCACACAATCAACCAATGCTCCGCGAAACCCGCGTCCGCCCCGCCCCCGGCCTCCTCGTCGCCGTCCTCCTCACCGCCGGCCTGCTCGCCGGCTTCTACGGCTTCTACCTCGGCGCCCGCGCCGACGATTTCGGCCTCGCCATCCCCAGCATCCTGATCGGCGGCCTCCTCGGCCTCGGCCTGCCCGGCCTCTTCACCGTGCAGCCCAACGAGGGCAAGGCGCTCACCCTCTTCGGCACCTACAAGGGCACCGTCCGCGAACCCGGCCTCTGGTGGGTGAACCCCTTCATGCAGAAGACCGGCGTCTCGCTCCGCGTCCGCAACTTCGAAACCAACAAGCTCAAGGTGAACGACGCCCGCTCCAACCCGGTCGAGATCGGGGCGATCGTGGTCTGGAGGGTGACCGACACCGCCGAGGCGCTCTTCGAGGTCAACGACTACGTGCAGTACGTGGCGGTGCAGAGCGAGGCGGCGCTGCGTGCGCTCGCCACCGAACATCCCTACGATGCACACGGCAGCGGCGAGATCGCCCTCAGCACGCACCAGACCGAGGTCAACAAGGGGCTGCTGCGCGCGCTGGTGGAGCGGCTCGGCACGGCCGGTGTGGAAGTGATCGAGGCACGCATCAGCCATCTGGCCTACGCGCCGGAAATCGCGGCCGCGATGCTGCAGCGGCAGCAGGCCAGCGCCATCGTCGCCGCGCGGCAGACCATCGTCGAAGGCGCCGTGGGGATGGTCGAACTCGCGCTCGCCTCACTCAAGGACCGCGACATCGTGGATCTCGACGCCGAACGCAAGGCGGCCATGGTGAGCAACCTGCTCGTGGTGCTCTGTTCGGAGCGCTCCGCGCAGCCGGTCGTGAACGCCGGCTCCCTCTACACCTGACGGCGCCCGTTCGTGGCTGAACGCAAATCGTTCCTGCTCCGCATCGATCGCGAAGTCCACGACGCCTTGAGTCGCTGGGCCGAAGACGATCTGCGCCGCCTTACCGGCCACATCGAGTTTCTGCTGCGACGCGCGCTCCGCGAGGCGGGGCGCGCGCCGAAGGCGGCGCACCCTGCGCCGTCCGCTTCCCTGCCATCGCCCCGTGAAGACGACGGGGCGGAACCCTGACGCGCGCATCGTCCGCCCGTCGATTCCAGGAACGTTCCCCATGTTGCATCTCGCATTCCGGCGCTCGCGCCGGCGTGGTCTCATCCTGACCGCGGTCGCGGTCGCCGGACTGTTGGCCGGTGTCTGCGTGCGGATGGCCGGCGCCCAGCAGGCGCCGATCACTTTCGTCTATCTCCGCGGCACCGATACCCTGGCCACGGAAACCGTCACCCCCGGCAACGACGTGGTGACGGGCGTGCTGCAGTACCGCGGGCAGCCGCGCCTCGAATGGGAGCAGCTGCGCACCCCGCTCCGCCTCACGCTCACGGTGTTCGCCGCCGGAAGCGCCTCGGATGCCGCGCCCATGCAGGTGGCCAGCTTCGTCCCGCGCGGTGACTCCATGGCGATCGAGCTGGGCATGCGCGGTGCCATGCGCCCGCAGGTGGTGCCCGCGCGCGAAGGGGCGGTGGCACTCATCAACAACTCGCTGCTGCACTCCGCGCTCCTCACCGTCGTGGCTCGTGAGCGTGGGCGCACCACTCTGCCCGTGTTTCTCACGCAGGGCGGACAGCTGATGGACGCCACCGTCAGCATGAGTGGCGACACCACCCGGATGACCATGGCCGGCCTCGAGATGCGCACGGTCTGGCGCGACGGCGTCGTGAGCGAGGTCCATGTGCCCGCGCAGAACCTGCGGGCCGTGCGGGCCGGGGGGCCGGTCTCCATGTCCCCCGCAAAGCCGCTGAGTTACGACGCCCCGGCCGACGCGCCCTACACCAGTGAGCACGTGAGCATCGCCACGCCGCGCGGCTACACGCTCGCCGGGACGTTCACGAAGCCGAAGAGCGCCACGGGGAAAGTGCCGGTACTCGTCACGATCAGCGGGAGTGGCCCGCAGGAGCGCGACTCGCGCCTCCCCGGCATCGCGAACTACGCCATCTTCCGGGACATCGCCGACACGCTCGGTCGTCGCGGCATCGCCGTCCTGCGCTTCGATGACCGGGGCGTTGGCCAGAGCGGCGGCAAGGCGACCCGCGACAGCGCCACCAGCGAGGACTTCGCCGACGACGTGCTGAGCGTGGTGAACTACCTGCGCCTGCGTCCCGACGTGGACGGCCGCCGCATTGCCCTCGCGGGACACAGCGAGGGGGGACTCATCGCCCCCATCGCCGCCGTGAAGGACCCACGCATCAGGGCCATCGCCCTGCTGGCCGGCCCGTCGATCGATGGCCGCAAGGTGCTCGCCTACCAGAACGAAAACGGCATCAAGGCCGCGCCGGTCACCGAGGCGCAACGCGATTCCCTGCGGCGCACCGTTCCCGCCGCCCTCGATTCGCTGCAGCGCGTGAACCGCTGGATGCGCTACTTCCTCACCACCGATCCGCTCGTCACGGCGCGCAAAGTGAAGCAGCCCGTGCTGATCCTGCAGGGCGACACCGACATGCAGGTCACCCCGGAGCAGGCCGATCAGCTCGCCGCCGCAATGCGCGCCGCCGGCAACCGTGCCGTGACGCTGCAGCGGTTTCCCGCCACCAACCATCTCTTCCTCGAAGACGCGAGCGGCTCGCCCACCGGCTATGCGTCGCTCACCAACACGCGCGTTCGTCCGGAGGTCCTCGGCGCCCTCGTCGAGTGGACACTGCGCCTGACCCGCTGACCGCTCGCTGCCAACGAGTGCCTCGCGCAAGGAACCGATGACCGTCCTCCGTGCCGTGGTGTGGATCGCGCTGCTCATGCTCGTCGTGGGCGCAGCGCTCACCTATCCGCAGTTGCCTGCTTCAATTCCCCAACACATCGGCGCCGACGGGCGCGCCGGCAATTTCGTGCCGCGCTCACCCGTCGCATGGGGCATGCCGGTGCTGATCGCCGTGGCGATCTTCGCCGGGCTCGAGGTGATCCGCGCGCTGCTTCCGAGCCGGCCGCAGCTCTTCAACTTCCCGGGGAAGGAGCAGCTCCAGCAGCTCCCCATGGAGTATCGCGGCGCCGTGATCACGCGCATGCAGCGGTTCATGGATCTGGTGAACCTGCAGCTCGTGATCACCTTCGCGCTCGTGCAGTGGATGATCTGGCGTGGGGCACACGGGGCCAGGAGCGAGACGCTCACCGTGGCGCTGCTGGTGCTCTCCCCCATCATGCTGGTGTTGGTCGGCCTCAACGTGAACGGGATCCAGAACGAGTTGGATCACGCGCAGCGACAGTACGACAGCCGACGACAGCCACGGCAGCCGTAGGGGCGGGCGGTGGCGCAGTTGCGTGAGCGCCTGCCGCACTGCTTCGTATCGGCATGCGCCTGCCACTCACTGCTCTCGTCTGTGTCGCGCTGGCATGGCCGCTACGCGCCCAGTCGCCGGCCGAGTCGCGCGATACCACGGCCGCCGTGTTCGTGTACCTGCAGGCCGGCGACACCATCGCCTTCGAGGCGATCCGACAGGACTCGGCGGCGATTCGCGGGGTCCTCGTCCAGCGCGACCGACCGCGCCTGAACTGGGATCACCGTGTCACCGACGGCACGCCGGGTCTGCTCACCATCAGCATGTATCCGCCCAATGCCCCCGGCGATGTCATGCCCCTGCAGGAGACGGATCTCGTCAGCGTGGGCGACAGCATCCTGGTGACCACGCGCACCGGCGACAAGACGCAGTACCAGCGGGTCCCCAGCACCAAGGGGGCCGTGCCGCTGCTCGGGCGCTCGATGCTGCACACCGCCGTCCTGGCCTGGTACACGCAGCGGGCGAAGCGCGACACCCTGCCCGTCTTCGTGTCGGCCTCCGGCCGAACGGTGCCCGTCGTGGCACAGGTCCGGGGCGACACCATCCTGCTCTCCGTCGAGGGGCTGGACATCGTGTCCACCTGGCGCGACGGTGCACTGATCGACGTGGCGGTGCCGTCACAGGCACTCCGCGTGGTACGCCTCATGTCGCTGCCCCCGAACCGCTGACGGGGGTAATGACGCCGATGCCAGCACCTCGGGAAATCCGTGCGTAATTGAGAGGCGCGCGCCATGAGCCATGGTGCCCATGCGCGGCCACCCATGTGCTGCCGCGGGACTCCGCGGTTCCCCCCTCAGCAGGACTCCGAACCAACATGCGTTCTCGCTCCCTTACGCTCGCCGCCACTGCCGGGCTTGCGCTCAGCGCGTGCACGAAGCCCGCGCCAACGCCGGCCCCCGCCCCCGCGCCGACCGCCGCCCCCGGCGGTGCGCCCACCCCCGCGGCCGGTCGTCCCGGTGGGATGCCCGGTGGCATGCCGGGTGGGATGCCGGGCGCCTTCGGCCAGGGCGGCGCTGCTGCTCAGGGCGGCGCCGGCGGCCCGCAGGATCCGCAGCCCCGCCCCTACGCCGCCGTCATCACGCCGCGCGCCACCACCAAGAACGGCGTCTTCAAGGTGCATCAGGTAGGCGGGCGGCTGTACTTCGAAATCCCGCGCGCGGAACTCGGCAAGGACTACGTGGTGGTCACCACCCTCGCCGGCACCCCCGACGAAATCGGCATCCGCGGCACACAGGGCGGCAACAACCTCGTGCGCTTCGAACGACGCGACAATCGCCTCTTCGTGCGCGAAGCCGCCTACCGCGACATCATCGCCGACACCGCGTCGTCGCAGAAGCTCGCGGCGCAGCTGATCGGCGTGACCAAGATCCTCGCGTCGCTCAACGTGGAAGCGTACGGCCCCGACAGCTCCGCCGTGGTCGAAGTCACGCGCATGTTCACCGGCGGCGTACCGGAGTACACCGCGCTCGGCCGCCGGGCCACGGTGGACCCGCAGCGCTCGTACATCGAGAAGTTCTCGGCGTACTCGAAGAACGTGAACGTGACCGCGGTACAGAGCTTCACGCCGCAGGGCGGCGCACCCGGCGCCGGCTTCCCCGGTGCACCCGGTGCCGCCAACGCCAACGCGCCCACCACCGAGAAGTACACCTTCTCCATCGCGAAGCTGCCCGAAGACCCCATGAAGCCGCGGCTCCTCGACGAGCGCGTGGGCTACTTCGGCGTCACGCAGCGTGACTTCAGCGGCGCCACGCAGCGCGTGGAGAGCAAGCGCTACATCGGCCGCTGGCGCCTCGAGTGCAGCGACAAGAAGGTGGGCAACCTCTGCGTGCCCAAGAAGCCCATCACGTACTACCTCGATCCCGCCACGCCGGCGTGGATCAAGCCGTGGATCCGCAAGGGCATCGAAGACTGGCAGGTGGCCTTCGAAGCCGCCGGCTTCCACAAGGGCATCGTCGCCGCCGAGCCGCCCGCCAACGATCCCGACTTCTCGGGTGAAGACGCGACCGTCGCCATGGTGCGTTGGCTCCCCAGCGCCACCGAAAACGCCGTGGGTCCGTCGCTGCGCGATCCGCGCACCGGGGAGATCCTCGACGCCGACGTGCAGACGTACCTCAACGTGATGAACCTCAACCGGTCGTGGTACTTCACGCAGGTCGGTCATCTCGACAAGCGCGCGCAGAAGCTGCCGTTCCCCGACACGCTCATGGGGCGTCTCGTGGAGTACGTGACGGCGCACGAGGTGGGGCACACGCTCGGCTTCCCGCACAACTTCAAGGCGAGCTCCATGTACCCGGTGGACTCGGTGCGCTCGAAGACATGGGTGAAGAAGATGGGCCACACCCCCACGCTCATGGACTACTCGCGCTTCAACTACGTGGCGCAGCCCGAAGACAACATCGACCTCGACGATCTCATTCCGAAGGTCGGGCCGTACGACAAGTACGCGGTGATGTGGGGCTACACGCCCATCCCCAACGCGAAGACGCCCGAAGACGAGAAGCCCACGCTCGAGAAGTGGACGCGCATGCAGGACAGCATCCCGTGGTACCGTTTCGCGGGCGACGGTGGGGCGCAGGGCGCCGATCCGGGTGAGCAATCGGAAGCGGTCGGCGATGCCGACGCCGTGAAGG
>CAZNZG010000043.1:0-4780 GCA_964577455.1 uncultured Gemmatimonas sp.
GGCGAACTTGAGCGAGATCTCGTTGAACTCGTTGAGCGCATCACGCTGCGCCTTCACCGCGAGCTCCACGTTGCCGCGCACGTCGAGCGTCGCATCGAGCTCCGGCTCCTGCGGCAGGTAGCCGATGCGCGTGCCCTTGTGCGCCCACGCCTCGCCCTGAAACTCGGTGTCCACGCCGGCCATGATGCGCAGCAGCGACGACTTACCGGCGCCGTTGGGACCGAGCACGCCGATCTTCGCGCCCGGATAGAAGGAGAGCCAGATATCGTCGAGAATGATGCGCGAAGGCGGAACCACCTTGCGCAGCGCCTTCATGACGTAGATGAATTGCGGAGCCATACCGGGAGACTGGAGGGAAAGACGCGCGCGCCAGCACACGGCGCACGACCGCCGGTAATCTAGGGGCGGCGGGAAGGCGCCCCCGGAACGCGACCACCCGTGTTCCTGTTTACGGAACATCCGGTCCGTCCCGGCGCCATCGGTTTGCCCGCACGGGTGTAGTTCGTCCTTGGAATAGCCGATATATGAAATCAGCTCCATGTCGTCACCTTCCCCCGCTGCGCCGACGGACTCGGCACGCCTGACCTCCGCCGGTCAGGGCGTGCAGTCCTTGCTCACGCGCCTGTCGCTCGCGATTGCGCGGCGCCGGGCGTACGCCAGCGCGCATCCCATGGTGGTGGCAGCCGACGAGGCCCTCACCACCGCGCTCCGTGAGCGGCTGGCGATGGTGCCCACCATCGCCCTGGCCGTGGCCAAGCGCGAATTGCTGGTGGATGGCGACGTGATGCCCCCGTCGAGCGCCGTGGTCCTCGAGATCGCCACCCGATTGCACCTCATGGGCATCGGCGCGGTGCGCTTCCAGCAGGGGGTCACCCGCGAGGCGGTCACGGAGTTCGTCCGCCTGCTGGCCCGACGCCCCACCGATCCCACGCTCGACGAGCCGCTCCCCGAGCTGGCCGGGATCGTTCTGGGGCGCATGAACTACGAGCAGCTGGGACTCGCCGACGAGGAGTCGATCCGGACCGAAACGGCGCAGCTGTGGCAGACTCTCGCCACGCGCCTGCTGGCATCCGTTGGTGCCGGCGGGACAGTAGGTGCTGTCGGTACCGTCGGGGTACCGACGGGCGACGACGCCGGCACCGCCCCCACGCTGCTTGCGGCCGCACTCTCGCAGGCGACCAGCAGCGACGCATCGGCGCAGCAGGCCTTCGACGCCCTCACCGGCCTTGCCGACCGCGTGGCGCTGGCACCCCACGCCGTGCGCGCGACGATCGGAGAGCGCCTGCAGGAGCTCCTCGCATCCACCGACCACGGAGCGATCGTCGCCACGCTGCGATCGGCCTCGCACGGTGACCGCACGCGATTGGTGAACAATGTGGTGGAGGTGCTTCCCGCAGCGGCGGTGGTGCGATGGCTCAACGCCGCGTCGCAAGCCTCGGGACAGAGCCTGTCCCCGCACCTGCTGCGGTTGCTCGCCAAGATGTCGGTGCACTTCCGCGGACGACGCCCCGAGGCCGAGGTGGAAGCGCTGCGCGAGACCGCGAACGAGCTCGTGAACGGGTGGGAGCTCTCCGAGCCCAATCCCGAGGAACACGCCACGCTCCTCGATACGCTCGCGGCGTGGACGGCGCGCGACGGCGCGGGGAGCGCCCCGTCGGGTGGGCAGCTGTTCGATGCGGCAAGCCAGGAAGCGGTGCGCCTGCTGCAGATGGCCATCGAACTCGATACGGTGTCGGCCGACGCCGCGCACGCCGTACGCCGCCTCGCCGATCAGGGACACACGTCGGTCATCCTCTCGTGGATCGAGCGTGCGCCCGGCGAGCACACCCGCAACACCCTGCGCGACCTCACGCTCACACCGGGCGCCATTCTCCGCGTCCTGCTCGCCCATCATCTCGACGCAGCCGAGGCCAGGACCCTGCTCGACAACACATCGGCGGAATCGACCGGTGTGCTGATCGACGCGCTCGAAAAGTGCGAGTCGCGCGCCGGCCGCCGTCTGATCTACGACCGGCTGCGTACGATGCCCTCGTCGATCGCCGGCACGGTACGGGAGCGGCTCACGCACCCGATGCCGTGGTACCTCGCCCGCAACCTGCTGGCCCTGCTGCGCGACCTGATCGTGGCCGATCCGGCAGTCGCCACCACACTCGTGCCGGGCACGCTGCTGCTCTTTCAGAAGCACGAGCATGTGGCGGTGCGGCGCGAGGCGATCCGTCTGCTCGCCCAGTTCCCGGCCATGCGCACCGCCGCGCTGCGCCGCGCGCTCGACGACGCGAACGGCGACGTGCGCCAGGCGGCGATCGACGTGGCCTACGCGGCACGGCAGCAGGAGCTGCCGGTGGAGCTGGCCATGCGTCTGCTGACGCTGGCCGACGACGACACGCTCGAGATGGGCATTCGCGAAAAGGCGATCCGGGCCGTGGGTCAGTCGCTGCACCCCGAGGTGCGAGCCTGGCTCGTGGCGCATGCGACCCGCAAGACGCGGCTGCTTGGCAGTGTGAAGCTTGCACCGCCCACCGATACCGTGCGGGCTGCCGTGCAGGTGCTGGCCGCGCGCGCCAGCGCTGACTCCGCCGTGCAACCGATCATCGCACTGGCCCGGAAGGCCGGACTGCTGGGAGCGACGTCGTGAGCAACGAACCGGGCCACACCACGTCGCATGCGGCGGTGTATCCGCGGGTGATGGAGTGGCTGCTCAGCCTCGGGCAGGCACTGTCGGCGATGACGCTCTACGGCGCCGCGCATCCGTCACGCACGGCCAGCAGTGCGCGCTCACACGACAAGCTGAACGCCCTGCTCGACGCCGTCCCCGGTGCGCTGCGGCCGCTGCGCCTCACCTTTCTCGACGACGAGCTCGTGGTGGGCACCCACGTCCTGCACGACATGCGCGCCTGGGAGCTCGGCGGTCGTCTGTCGGGCGCAGGCATTCAGCGCATCGAGTTCACCGTGACCTCCATGAGCCGTGAGGCCTACGGAGAGCTGCTCGAGCTCATGCACCGGGCGCTCCTGCCGGGCGCGGCGCCCGTGGACCGCGCCGTGATGCTCTCCGGTGCACGCGTGGGCCCGGTGGCCTTGGTCGACGGCGCCGCCGAGCAGGAGCGCCGGGACACCGCAGAATCGGTGAACACCACGGCCCCCGAGGCCGACGACGCCCCCACGCCGCTGCTCGATGCGCTGATCGCCGACGGACTGTCGGAGGAGCTCGACACGCTCACCTGGATCACCGAGGAGATCGCCGCAACCGATCGGGTGCCGCTGGCCGAAGTGGAGGCGGTGATCCGCGGCCTCTCGCTCGCCATGCAGGCGGAACAGGGCACGCTGCTGCCGCTCGTGTCGCTCAAGTCGGTCGACCAGTACACCACGGTCCATGCCTGCAACGTAGCCATGCTCTCCATGGGGCTGGCCGAACAGCTGGGGTTGGGTTCGCGTGACGTGCGCGCGGTGGGGACGGCCGCGCTGCTACACGATATCGGCAAGGTGCGGCTCCCCCAGGCGCTGCTCGTGAAGGCGGGCGCGCTGACCGAGGCCGAGCGGGCGCTCATGCGCAGCCATACGACCGAAGGCGCCAAGCTGCTCGGCGAGCGCGGCGAGGGGAACGCGCTGGCGGCGATCGTGGCCTACGAACACCACGTGTGGGCCGACGGTACCGGGGGCTATCCCACCTTCGCCTTCCCACGCCGCCCGCACTACGTGAGTCGGCTGGTGCAGGTGTGCGACGTGTACGACGCGCTCAGCACCCTTCGCCCGTACCGCGACCCCTGGCCCCGCGCGCGCACCCTGCACCACATGCGGCTGCAGGCCGGGCGTGAGCTGGACTACGACCTGCTGCTTGCCTTCTTCGACCTGCTGGACCGCGCGGAAAAGCGGCAGGCCATTCCGCTCCGGTAGGGCCCGTCCGCGACGATCGTGGAACGGTCATTGCCCCATGACCGTATCTTGAGCGATGCTCGCACTTCTTCAGATCGCCGACGTGTCGGCCCAGCTGTCCGCCAACCCGGCCGCGGCGCTCCCCCTGCTCTTCGGGGCGGGGGTGCTCACGAGCCTCACGCCGTGCGTGTATCCGATGATCCCCATCACGGCGGCGATCGTTGGAGGGCAGTCTTCATCGGAGCAGTCTGGCGCCACCACTGCGTCACGCTGGCGTCCGCTTGGGCTTTCGCTCACCTATGTGGTGGGACTGGCCACGGTCTACGCCGGGCTTGGGCTGCTGGCCGGACTCACCGGCACGATGTTCGGGACGGTGTCGGCCAACCCGTGGGCGTACTTCACCATGGCGAACCTGCTGCTGATCGCTGCGCTCTCCATGCTCGACGTGCTCCCGGTACGGGTACCGGCCGCCCTCATGCAGCGCGCCGCCAACGCCGGCACCGGCGGGCGGGTGGCCGGCGCCTTCATCATGGGCGCCGCGTCGGGGCTCGTCGCTGCCCCCTGCTCCGCCCCCGTCATGGCCGCCGTCCTCACCTGGGTCTCCACCACCGGCTCGGCGCTGCTCGGCTTCGCCTACCTCTTCACCTTCTCCCTCGGCATGTGCACGCTGCTCGTGCTGGTGGGGCTATCTGCCGGAACACTGTCGCGATTGCCGCGCGCTGGTGCGTGGATGCTGACGGTGAAAAAGGGCTTTGCCTTCATCATGCTGGGCATGGCGGAGTACTACCTGGTGAAGATGGGGCAGGTCTACTTCTAAGGCACGATCAAGGCACAACCGATCAGGTTCGGGTTATGGGGTCGAGTTCCTGGTACGGGGTTCGTCCCACCCGGAACCCGCTACCGGAACCCG
>CAZNZG010000043.1:4880-7701 GCA_964577455.1 uncultured Gemmatimonas sp.
CCGGAACCCGCTACCGGAACCCGTTACCCGCACCCAAGACCCATGACTGATCTGTTCAAGTCGGCTCGTCAGGCCATCGCGATCGTCGCCATCGCGGCCGCCCCCGCCGCCGCGCAGGACCTCGGGATCGCCGTCGGCGAAAAGGCCCCCGGCGGCCCGCTCGAAACGCTCACCGGTCAGACGGTCGACCTCGCCAGCTACCTCGGCACGCAGCCCACGGTGATCGAGTTCTGGGCCACCTGGTGCGGCAACTGCAAGCAGCTCGAGCCGACCCTCCGCGCCGCCCATGCCAAGTACGGAAAGACCGTGCGCTTCGTCACCGTCGCGGTGTCGGTCAACCAGTCGATCGAGCGCGTGAAGGCCTGGCAGAATGCCAACAAAATGCCGGGCGACCTGCTCTACGATCGCAAAGGCACCGTGAGCGGCGCCTACGACGTGCCCGCCACCAGTTATGTGGTGGTCGCCGACAGGACCGGCAAGATCGTCTACACCGGCGTGGGCGGAACCCAGAACATCGACGCGGCCATCGCCAGAGCGAAGTAAGCCCCGGCAACGGAAGCCACGGCAACGGAAGCCATGGCGAAGGCAGCCCCGCGACGCGAACGATCGGGCGATGTAACGCGTAGTGAACAGCGTGGACAATCACTGAAACGCGTTACATTTTTGACATTGGACGTCCAGTCCGAACCCGAATGGACTGTACGTTCGTCCGACTTCCTCGCCGCCCTCTCCGTTCGAGACCCGCGTGACCGATCGCCCAACTCCGACCATCCGCGACGTCGCCAAAGCGGCCGGCGTCTCCATCGCCACCGTCTCGCGCGTCCTCAACGACGCCGCGCGCGTGACCGACGACACCCGTGACCGGGTGCGCTCCGTGGTGGACAAGATGGGCTACGCCCCGCACGGCGGGACGCGCAGCGTGGTGGTCCGCCGCACGCGCACGCTCGGGGTCCTGCTCCCCGAGCTCTACGGCGAGTTCTTCTCCGAGTTCATTCGCGGCATCGACGAAACCGCCAAGAAGCACGGCTTTCTCACCCTCGTGACCAGTGCACGGCGCGAGGCGCACGAGATTTCGGCCGCGGTGAGCAACATGCGCGGCCGGGTGGATGGATTCCTCGCCGTGTCGCCGTCGGTCGCGGCGCGTGCCACGCTCGCCGAAGTGGCCGAGCGGTATCCCACGGTGCTGGTGGGGGCCGGTAGCGACGTGGGCGCCTTCGCGGCGCTCTCGGTGAACAACTTCCAGGGCGCCGCGGCGATGATGAAGCACCTGCTCTCGCTGGGGCACCGCCGCATCCTCTTCGTGCGTGGCCCGGCCGGCCAGGTGGACGCCGGCGAGCGCCTGCACGCCGTGCGCGAAGTGGCCAACTGGTACGACGACTGCGAGCTCACCGAAGTGGCGGGTGAGTTCCGCATGGATACCGCCTACGACGCGGTGTCGCAGCTGCTGCAGAGCGGAGTGCGCCCCGACGCGATCTTCGCCGCCAACGACACCATGGCGATCGGGGCGATCGCTGCCGTGCGTGACGCCGACCTCCGCGTGCCCGACGACATTGCCGTCACCGGCTTCGACGATACGCCGATGACGCGATTCCTCTCGCCGCCACTTACCACGGTGCGCATGCCGATCTTCGCACTGGGCGAACGCGCCGCACTCCGCTTGATCGAAACGTTACGCAGCGGTGGCACCGCCGTGCCGGCGAACCACGAGATTCTTCCCGCGCAGCTGGTCATCCGCAGCAGCTGCGGGTCCGCACACAAGATGATGGAAGCGGCCGGCAACTGACGGCGCGTCCGTCATGCCACGCCTTCCATCGTCCATGACACGTCGTCATCTGGTCCTCCCCGCACTCGGCCTCGTGCTGGGTGTCACGCCGTACGTGTCGCGCACGGCCGATGCGCAGCCCGCGCCCTCGGCCACCATCGAGATCATCGGCCATCGCGGCGCCGCCGGGCTGGCCCCCGAAAACACCCTCCCCGCCTTTTCCCGCGCCTGCGCGGTGGGAGTGGACGGCATCGAGCTCGACGTGCACCGCGCCGCCGACGGTGTGCTCGTGGTGCACCACGACTACGCCCTGCACCCGGACCTCACGCGCGATAGCAGCGGCGCCTACCGCATCACCGACCCGCGGCCGCTGCTCAAGGACCTGTCCAGCAGTGCGCTGCGTCGCTACGACCTGGGGCGCCTGCGTCCCGGCTCCGACTATGCGAAGCGCCACCCGGAGCAGGTACCGGTTGATGGGACACACCTCCCCACCCTCGACGAGGTGATCACGCTCTTCCTGCGTGACTGTGCGCCACCCACGCGCCTCGTGGTGGAGATCAAGACCGACCCCACGCATCCGGAGTATTCGGCGCCCCCGGCCGAGGTGGCGGCGCTGGTGGTGCAGCAGCTCCGGGCGCGTGGCGTGGAACAGCGCGCGCAGATCATCGCCTTCGACTGGCGGGCGGTGATGGCGGCGCAGCGCCTCGCGCCGGAAATCCCCACGAGCTACCTGACCTTCGAGGGGAAGCAACCGACCGACTGGAACACCATCGAGATCGGTCGCCCCGGTGCAGCCGCGTGGATGGGCGGGCTCGACGTGGACGACCATGGCGGCTCCGTTCCGCGTGCCATCGCCGCCGCCGGCGGACGCAACTGGTCGCCCAACATCGGCAACGTGACCCGCGAGCGTATTGCCGAGGCGCACGCACTCGGGCTCAAGGTCTATGTGTGGACCGTGAACACCATCGAAGACATGGAACGCATGCTCGACATGGGCGTGGACGGGATCACCACCGATCGCCCCGATCGATTGCGCGAGCTGTTGGCGCGTCGCGCGCG
>CAZNZG010000043.1:7801-19056 GCA_964577455.1 uncultured Gemmatimonas sp.
CGCACGGAATGTGATGGAACCAATCCCGGGGTGCGCGCGTCCCACTGCGGACACGTTCACTCCGGGTCTTTCATGAGTATGTGGGCCGCTTTGCTCGCCGTGACGTTTCTCGTCTCGTGCGGCGCGTTGTTTGTGTTCATCTGGTCGATGTCGCAGGGATTGTTCGGGCCCGCCGATCGCGCGAGCCGCGTGATTTTCGGCAGCCGTGAAGTGGGACTGATCGAGGAGCCGGCCGCCGAGTCGCGCGCACAGCAGGACGACCTGCAGGCCACGATGAATCGCACGGGACACACCGGCGAATTCTCGATCCTCACCCCCGAGGAAGCCGACGAACGCGCCGCACAGGACGCCTCCGGCAAGTGGCCGGTCCTGCTCTCCATCGGGTTCAGCGCCCTGTGGCTGGTGGTGGCCTCGCTCTTCGGGCTGATGGCGAGCGTGAAGCTGCACATGCCCGACTGGTTGGTGAACGAGGCGTGGCTCACCTTCGGTCGCATTCGCCCGGCGCACCTCAATGCCGTGGCCTATGGCTGGTGCAGCCTCGCGGCGTTCGGCGTGGCGCTGTGGCTGATGCCGCGCCTCCTGCGCACGCCACTCGTGGGTGGCCGCACGGCAGCCGTCGGCGCCACCCTCTGGGGGCTCGGCGTGACCGCCGGCATGATCGCCGTGCTCACCGGCAACAGCACGGGGCTCGAGTGGCTCGAGTTTCCGTGGTACTGCGACGTGCCGCTGGTGGTGGGAGGTACGCTGATGGGCGTGGCGCTGCTGCGCACCGTGCGCCGTCGCACGGTCGATCACTTGTACGTGTCGGTGTGGTACATCGCGGCGGGGCTGGTGTGGCTGCCCATCCTCATCACCGTGGCCAACTGGCCGGGGCTGCACCACGGTGTGCAGCAGGCCGCGATGAACTGGTGGTACGGCCACAACGTGCTGGGGCTCTGGTTCACTCCCATCGGACTCGCCGCGATCTACTACTTCATCCCCAAGGTGCTGGGGAAGCCGATCCACTCGTACAACCTGTCGCTGATCGGCTTCTGGAGCCTGGCGTTCTTCTACAGCCAGGTGGGTGGGCATCATCTCATCGGCGGGCCGGTGCCGGGGTGGGTCATTTCCCTCTCCATCGTGCAGAGCATGATGATGGTCATTCCGGTACTCGCCGTGGCGATCAATCAGCATCGCACGTCGTGGAAGCACCTCGGCGCGCTGCGTCACTCCCCCACGCTCCGCTTCGTGGTGCTGGGCGGCATGATGTACACCCTCGCCTCGATTCAGGGCTCGATCGAATCGCTGCGCACCGTCAACACGATCACGCACTTCACGCACTACACCGTCGCGCATGCGCACCTCGGGTTGTACGGCTTCTTCTCGATGGTGATGTTCGGCGCGATCTACTTCATCCTGCCGCGCGTGCTGGACTGGGAGTGGCCGTCGGCCACCTTGATCCGTGCGCACTTCTGGCTCGTCGTGGGCGGCTTTGCGATCTACTTCGTGGGGCTCTCGATCGGCGGCTGGCTGCAGGGGCTGGCCATGCTCGACGCCAGCCGCCCCTTCATGGACAGCGTGAACATCACGAAGCCCTATCTGCTCGTGCGCTCCATCGGTGGCGGTCTCATGACGCTGGGACATCTCGTCTTCGCCGGTCACGTGGCACTGATGCTGCTGCGTCGTGGTGAGCAGCGTACCGGTCCCACGCTGTTGCGCCGTCCGGTAGGCCCCACGGAGGCGCTCGCATGACACGCGATCAGCAGCAGAACGCGGAGGCGCACGGCCGTCACGGCAATGTCGACGTGAACCGGCTCATCATCGGCGCCGTGGTGATCGTGATCTTCTCGATGGTGGTGCTGGTGGTGCTGCCGTACTTCCTCACCAAGCCCACGGCGCCCACCGAGTATCCCAAGCCGTATACGGCCGCGCAGCTGGCGGGGCGGCGGGTGTACATCGCCAACGGCTGCATCTACTGCCATTCGCAGCAGCCGCGCGATCCGAGCATCGCCCCCGACCAGCAGCGCGGCTGGGGTCGGCCCTCGGTGCCGAACGATTACCGGCACGATACACCGCACCTGCTGGGCACGATGCGCACGGGCCCGGATCTCTTCAACATCGCGGTGCGCCAGCCCAGTCGTGACTGGCACCTCGGCCATCTCTATCAGCCACGCGCCTATCTGCCTGGTTCGATCATGCCGGCGTATCCGTATCTCTTCGAAACGCGCCGCGGGCCGGCGCAGCCCGGTGAAGTGGTCGTGGCGCTCCCACCCGGCGTGGTGGCGCCAGGCGTGCGCGTGATCGCCCGCGAGGAGGCAGTGCAGCTGGTCGACTATCTGCTGTCACTCGATCACAGCTACCCCGCGCGGACGGCCACCAGTGCGGGCACCCGAACGGAGCGGACGCCGTGACCCCCGAACGTGAGTCGTTGCCGCCCCGCGCGCGCGAGTTCGAGGATCCGGACGAACGGGTACGCCCGCTCCCCACGCTCCTCGTGACGGTCATCGTGGTGATGCTCGGCTGGGGCGCGTGGTATCTCGCCAGCAGCACGCCCGCTGTCGACGCAACGCTGGGCGACGGGCGTACCGCGGCGGGCTTTGCAGCGCCGAGTGGTGCGGTGAGCGGGGCACAGGTGTACGCCGGCAAGTGCGCCGGCTGTCATCAGGGCACTGGCAATGGGGTGGCCGGGGTGTTTCCACCGCTGGCGGCATCACCGTGGGTGACCGGAAGCCCCACGCGCCTCGTGCAGATCCTGCTGCATGGCATTCAAGGCCCCATCGACGTGCTCGGTGCCAGCTACAACGGGCTCATGCCTGCGTGGAAGTCGCTCTCCGACGAGGAAATCGCGGCCGTGGCGACCTATGTACGCGGTAGCTTCGGCAACGGGGCGTCGCCCGTTACTGCGGAAACAGTGGCCGCGGAGCGCGCGCGCACGGCGGCCATGACCGCACCGTGGAATGGCGGCGCAGCGCTCGACACCGTCCCCTGACGTGCCGGCGCCCGCCGTGCGCGCAGCACGCAGATCCACACGGTGGCCGATGGCATGGTCACTGCTGCTGGTGGTGGTTGGCGTGGCCGCGCCGCTGGTGGCGTCACGTGGCCTCAGCGCCTTCACCACCGATACCGCCCGTGCGCGCGATGTGGCCACGACTCCGCGCACGGTGCCGTCGGTCCCGCTGCTCGATGCGGACAGTACGCCGCGCACGCTGATCGACACCGATCGATCGGCACCGCGGCCCGCACTGATCGTGGACTTCATCGCCACGCGGTGCCAGACGCTCTGTGCGGCACAGAACGGCATCTATCAGCGACTCCAGCGGGACATCGTGTCGCGTGGCCTCGCCTCGAAAGTGCAGCTGGTCACGGTGTCGTTCGATCCCCTGTGGGATACCCCGCGCGCCCTCCGCTACTTCGCCGTGGCCCAGCGCCCCAATCCCTCGGTATGGCGTGTGCTTACGCCGCGCGATACGACGGCGCTGCGCCCGCTGCTCGACAGCTTCGGCATCCGCGTGGTGCGGGAGGGGGGCGAGTTCGTGCACAATGCCGCGCTCCACGTGGTGTCGTCCGACGGACGGCTGCGTGGGATCTATCCGCTCACGATGTCTGGCGCCGGGAGCGAGGAGAGCATGGAGCGGGCACTGGCGCATGCGCTGGAGCTGGCACGGTGAATGTGCTGCCGATGCTGCTCGTGCTCGTCGCCGTGCTCGCGCGTGTTCCGCTCGAGCGCTCGATGATGCTGCACATGCTGGTTCAGCTGCCCCTCCTGTTCGTGGCCGGCGTACTGATGGCGCGCACGGGCGCGGGCGGAGCTCGGGTGCATCCGATTGCCGCCTTCGTGTTTGCCACCGGCGTGTGGACGGCGTGGATGATTCCGCGCGCGCTCGACGCCGCAGTGGAACAACCCGGCGTCGATGCGCTGAAGGCGGGATCGCTCGTGCTTGCCGGATTGCTGGCAAGTCAGGCGTGGCACAGGAGCAGCGCCGTCGTGCGCACCTTCGTGGCGGGCAACAGCGCCTGGATGATGGCCACGATCGGCGTGTTGTACCTCGACACGCCCGCCCGACTGTGCACCAGCTACGGTCGCGGCGAACAACAGCAGACGGGCATTGCCCTCGTGGCGCTGACCGTGCTGGCCGTCGTGCTGGGGTGGTGGCGCCTCACGCGGACTGCACCCGCGCCGCTCGGGCCGCGCGACATTTCCCGCTGAACGGCCGCGGCGCTCAGCGCGTGGTGCTGGGCACCACGCCCGTGCTGTCGATCGTCGGTTCGAAGTAGCAGGTGGCGAAGTTGCCGACGCGGCCGCGATACCCCACCTCCACCCCTTCGGCGATGAGTCGCTCGGCCTGAGTGCGCCCCTGTGCATCGAACAGCGGACGCCCCACGGCGCCACGATGGGCAAGCACGCGGTGCCACGGAGCGGCCTCACGCTCGGCCTCGTACCGGCGCGACAGCAGGAACGCCACATGATGCGCCGGCACATCGAGGAAGCGGCTGATCGCCTCGATGGTCGTGACGCGACCAATGGGAATGGCGTGCACGACCCGCAGAATGTCGCGGTTCATGCGCGTGTAGGTGGCCTTGAGCGCGAGGGCGTTGCCAACGAGCGTGTCGCGCGCGGCGGGCATCATCAGACTCATCGAACCTGCACCAGCGTGAGACAGATGGTGAGGAGGGGCGGGAGATTCCGGGAGGACCGGGTGGCGACAATGGTAGGAATGAGAGCGTACCACGTGCAACTGGATTTTGCGGTATTCGTCGACGGGAACACCCGTTTCGTCACGAAGATCCGCAGTTGTTACAGTGCCCGTAGAAGGACCGGAATTACGGTACACGGCAAGCGTGACCGCGCGCCCCGGCACGGGAGCATCAGCGCGCCTTGGCACGGGCCACGGGGCGACGAAGTTCCTGCAGGATGAGCGGCGTGATGTCGAACGACCGATCGGCATCGATGGCCAACGCCTCGTTCGCCACATCGATCACCACGTCGTACCCCTCGCGGATACGCACCGCGCGCACCGCGGCGCGCACCCGCTCCACCATGGGCGTGCGCAGTGAATCCAGTCGAGCCTGGATCGTACCCTCCAGGCGTGCGACCGTCTCTTCCAGCAGCAGTTCACGCGCGCGAAGATGCAGCCCCATCGCCTCACGCTCACGCGACGTCAGCGTGCGCTCCAGACGGGCAAACTCATCCATCGCCTGTCGCAGCGTGTCCTTGCTGGCTTCGAGTTGCACGCGGGCCGTGGCCTGAGCGAGCGCCACTTCCGACTGTGCGCGACCGCGTTCGGGAAGCGAGTCGAACACCACGCGCGAATCGAAGAGCGCCAGGCGAACGGGTGCCGGCGAGCGCGACTGCCCGTACAGTGGCGGGGCGAGGGCGATCGCGCCCAGCAGCATCGCCGCCGCCACGTTGCGCAGAATGAGCGAGACGCGCGTCATCAACTCACCGACTGCAGGCGCGGACCGGCGCTCGCCGAGACCGCCCGTTCGTGTCGTGCGGCGTGCATGGCGGTCCGCACCTGTTCGGCGAAACGCGTAGCCTCCGCCTCCGGCACCCCGCGCAGCAGATGGCGCTTGGTCGTCGTGATGAGTCGCAACAGCGACTGCCCGGATTCGCTCAGGACATCGAGTCGCTGCATCTGATACGGAAGGATCCAGCTCACCCGCGCACGAACGCGCTGCGGCTCCACCTCGCAGAACATGGCGAGCATCGTACCCGCTGTCGTGGCAAACCACACCGGGTGGCCCTCCGGCGCAGGGGCGCCACGAACCACAGCCAGCACACGCGCCTCACTTGGCAGCCAGCCTTCGAGCGCCTCGCGCTCGGCATCAATCAAATCTCGCATCGATCGCCTCCGGAAAGACCGTGGCGCAACGCAACGCACGAGGCGACACGCATGGCCACGAAACGTGGATGCGGTGGTCTCGCACGCTGCACGGTGTCCGGACTTGCTCCGACCACCTGCATGCTGTCGACCGGGGGCGGGACCCCGTGATGACGATCGACAGCTCCCGCATTCGAGCGGGCGGCTACTCCCCAACCGGGGTGACTACACCATGCGTGTCGCGGGGGGAACGCACAACAGGGACAGCATTCGAACGTTTGAATGGACGTCCATCATTTTCCCGAATCATATGCACGACCAATGCGTGTGTCCGTCAACGCGGGAACGTCTGCTGCCGCAACACTTCGTACACGCCGAGCGCCACGCTGGGGGAGATTGAGCGACCGGATCAGCGGCGAGTACATGGGCATCTGCACGAAGCGGTCGGGATAGCGTTCGTGCAGGAACTCCGGGAGGCCGCCGGTCTCGCGCCCGAATACGAGCACCGTGCCCTGCGCCGAAGCCAGCGGGGCGTCCCAGTAGCATCGCGTGCCTTTCGTGGAGAAGAACCACGGTTCGCCCAGCGTGGGGAGTGTCCGTTCGAAATGCTCCCAATCGGGCCACACCCGCAGATCCACGTGTTCCCAGTAATCGAGACCGGCCCGCTTCACCTCGCGCTCGCCAAGGGAAAAGCCGAGTGGCTCGATGAGATGCAGTGTGGCACCGGTGGCGAGGCAGGTGCGCCCCGCATTGCCGGTATTCCAGTGAATTTCGGGGTGCACCAGCACCACATGGATCGACATGCCCCAACTTGAGTGCGCCCTCGCTCACGGGCAACTTGCAGCATCGCTTCTTCCCGTACGCCGAGGCTCCGTGTCCACATCGCCATCCGCACCGTCATCCGGCGCGCCACCCACCCTGGTGCTGTTCGATGGGGAATGTGGCCTGTGCAACGGGTTCGTTGATTTCCTGCTGGCGCGCGATCGTGCCCACCGGCTGCAGTTCGGCGCGCTGCAGGGCGACACGGGGATACGCTGGGCGGCGCAGGTGAACGGTGGGGATTCGGTGATCGTGGTGGAGGGAGACCGCGTGTACCTGCGCTCCACCGGAGCCCTCGTGGCGCTCGCGCAGCTTGGTGGCCTCTGGCGGGCCGCAGCGATGCTCCGCCTCGTCCCGCCGCCGCTGCGCGACGCGGTGTACGCGATCGTGGCGCGGAACCGCTACCGCTGGTTCGGCAAGCGCGCGTCATGCCGCGTGCCGACGCCTGCAGAGCAGGCGCGGTTCGTACCGTAGTCCGCTGTCGTGGGCGCCGACCGGCCCGATTGCCGACCGGCCCGATTGGCGACAGGGCGGCGCCTCGGTGGCCCGTGACCCGACGGGTTCGGTCAGCGGTGGTGCTTCACCACGTACGCCGCTTCGGCCTCCAGCCCCTTCACCAGCGCCTCGATGTGCGCCACGTCGGTCCGCGCGTTCATCACCGTGATGCGCAGCACGCGACGCCCATCGAGCGTGGTGGCGGTGATCCAGCCGCGCCCGGTCCGGTTGTAGCGCTCGCGCAGGGCATCAGTGAGGGCATCGCGGTCACGCGGATCCACGTCCGGCGGGTTCCACGCGAAGCAGAGAATGTTGCTTTCGGGCGCGTGCAGCGGCGTGAACTGCGCGTGCCCCTGCAGCAGCCCATGCAGCGTCTGCGCCATCTGGCAGAGCCGCTCGTACAACGCCGCGAGCGCATCCGCACCGTAACGCTGGAAGGCCACCCACAGCTTCACCACGTCGGCACGGCGTGAGCACTGAAACGAGCGGGGCCCGATGTCCCACGCGCGCGCATCGTCGCTTGGCGTGAAGAGATAGGGGGCCTTCTGCGAGAAGGCGCGCTCGAGGTCGTGCTCCTCGCGCATCAGCAGCAGTCCGGCAGCCAGCGGCAGCAGGAGTGTCTTGTGCGGATCCCACGCCACGCTGCGGGCACGCGCGAGCCCCGCCACGCGATGACGGTGTGCCGCACTCAGCATGGCCGCGCCGCCGTGTGCCGCATCCACGTGCAACCAGAGCGGTCCGCGCTCGTCGGCGAACTCGTCGCAGAGATCCGCGATCGCCGGGAGATCGTCGAACGCGCCGGTCGCCGTGCAACCGGCCGTGGCCACCACCGCCATCACGCGCGTGCGCTGTGCCTGCAGCCGGGTGAGTTGCGCGCGCAGCGCGGTGACGCTCAGGCGATGGTCCTCCGCCGGGATCACCACCACACGCGACATGCCGAGCCCCATGGCTCCGGCCGCACGCCCCACGGCGTAGTGTGCATGCTCCCCGCAGATGAGCACCGGCGCATTCGGCCCGATGCCGTTCGACCAGACGTCGGGGATGGCGCGGCTGCGCGCGGCGAGCAGCGCGGTGAACGTGGCCTCGGTCCCACCGCTCGTCATCGTGCCGCCGGCGCGGGCATCCCATCCCACGAGATCGGTCATCCACTCCACCACCTGATGCTCGAGCGGCGTGAACGACGGCGACATCTCCCGCACCGCCATACTCTGGTTGAGCGCACTGACCAGCGCATCGGTCCACACCGCCGCCGGGAGCGGGGCCGACACCTGATGGCCGATGTACATGGGGTGCGCCAACCGGTTCACATCGGCGAGCAAAAGCGACGACAGGCGACGGGCCACGTCGGGAAGCGGGCGCGAGCGCCGTGGCAGCGGCTCCACCAGCCGGTCGGCGATCACCTCGGCACTGTGCCACGTGGAAACCGGCCCCTGGCCCGTTCGCGTTTCGGCAAAGTACTGCGCGGCGAGCGCGAGAATCGGCTGCGCCGCCTCGAGCGTGGTGTCCGCCTCGAGCAGCGCCAGCGCGTCCGTCACGGATTCTGCCGGGCGAAAGCCGTGGTCGTTCATGGGGAGTCTCCAGCCAGGGTCACGAGTCTCCCCCAAAACTAGACAGCGGTCAGTTCCCGCGCGGCAACAGTTCGCAGGTGTGCGGATCCCAGCGCCAGTGACGCGAGCCGCTGTTGTACACACCGCCGATCCAGCGGTCGATGCCGTTGAGCTTCACGAGGTCGGCGCGATCGCGCACCACATCCTGGCCGAGCGGCGTGAGCTGGACCTGTCGCTCCCAGAAGGCCTTGCCGTCGGTGTCCCGCAGCGGTGCGATTACCCGCGACCCGTTCACGTGCACCACCAGCGGATGCGGGCAGTCGCTGAGCCGCTGCACGTACCACGCGAAACCCCAGTCACCGAGCCACACCCACGACTCGGCGCTCTGATGCGCCACGAACAGCTTGGCCAGCGTCATCGCGCCGGGGGACAGGGCCTCGCAGATCTGTCGCTCGCTGCGCGACATGCCGGCCTGCGTGTCGGGGTACTCCTCCAGCTGGCGGCGCAGGGCGGCGGCGAGATGCGGCAGACGCACGTCGTCATCGTACGCGTAGGCCCGCGCCTTGACGTCGCGGTCGATCCGATCGGTCACGGCGAGCAGCGCGTCCGGCGTACCGGCGGTGAACGCCTCCCACGCGGCGCGCGCGTTGCCGTAATCCATGAGCGTAATCGGCCGGCGCGCCTCGAAGAGCGGCCCGAACTTCTCGGGCTTGAGCTCGCCCAAGAAGCAGTCCGCCGGTACGATGGCCACGGCCGGACGTGCCTCAGGGGCCCGCTCGGCGATGCGCGACAGCACCTGGATGAGCTGCAGCTGGTCGTAGAGGTCGGGTTCGAACCAGAGCACGACCTCGTCGCCCGGGCCAACGCTGTCGAGCCGGGCATCGCGCTCGGTGAAGTCCGCGATGGCCGCGCTCTGGCTCTGCCAGCCGCGGCTGGCGAGAAACTCCCCACGCGTTCGGCGAAACGCCTGCGGATCCCGGTCGGACGGCACCGGCCCGTCATGCAGCATGTCCCGCCACGACAGGATGTCGCCGGGAAGCCCCGATCGGGCGAGCGCGGTCGCGGCGTGGTCGCCGTTGGTGAGGTGCAGTGTAAGCATAAGTTGACGTATGTTCCGACGTATGTTGCCCGAACCTGGCCCGTTCCGCTAGTGATGAGCGGGCGAGTCCAACCCGGCGGATGACTCTCCGGGGCTGATTTTCCCACGAGATAATCGTTGACCCATGTCCGAGACCCGTGTCGTCAGTCCGAATGCCCCGACCTCCGTTACAGCCGATCCGGTCGGCACCGCGGGCACCCTCGAGGATGTGGAGCTGGAGGCTCTGCTCGACACTGGCACCGCCATGTGGGCGGTGGTGTTCGCCGGCGGTATCGGCACGCGTTTCTGGCCGCTGAGTACGCCGCGACGCCCCAAGCAGGTGCTGGCGCTGGTCAACGAGCGCCCGCTCATCGCCGACACGGTGGCGCGTCTGGCGCCGCTGGTGCCCGCCGAGCGCGTGCTGGTGGTCACCAGCGCCGACATCGCCGACACGCTGCACGAGGCGATCCCCGAGGTCCCGCGCGCCAACATGCTGATCGAACCGCGCCCGCTGGGCACGGCCGCCGCGCTCGCGTGGGGCGCGCAGGAGGTGTCGCGACGCGCCGGCCCCGACACGGTCTTCGTGGCGCTGCACGCCGATCTCGCCGTGGGCTATCCCGACGTGCTGCGTGATTCGCTCCGCCGCGCCGCCTCGATCGCCTCGAGCGACGGGTATCTGGTGGCGCTCGGCGCCCGCCCCACCCGCGCGGAAACGGGGTTCGGCTACCTCCAGCCGGGCGCACCGCTCGATCCGCTCCAGTCGCGCGCGGAGGGGGGCGCCTGCCGCGTGGAGCACTTCGTGGAGAAGCCGAGTGCGGCGCTCGCCGACGTGCTGATCGACAAGGGCGCCCTGTGGAACACCGGCATCTTCGTCTGGCGCGCACGGGTGGTACTCGACGAACTCGCGACGCATACACACGAACTGGCGCATGGGCTCCCGAGGCTGGCATCGGGCGAGATGGAGCAGTTTGCCGAGCTGGTGACGAGCGTGTCGATCGACCGCGGTCTGCTGGAGCGCGCCGACTCGGTGGTGGTACTCCCGGCCGACATGGAGTGGGACGATGTGGGTACGTGGGCGTCGCTGCGCCGCGTCCGCGAGCTCGACGACACGGGCAATGGCGTGATGGGGCAGGTCCACTGCGTGGACTGCTCGGGCAACGTGATCCACGCCGACGGCTGCTGCGTGGTCGCGTACGGGATCAGCGGCATGATCGTGGTGAGCATCGACGGGCTCACGTTCGTGACCACGCAGGATCGGGCGACCGAACTGGGGCCGCTGCTCAACGCGCTGCCGGGAAGTCTGCGGTTCAATCCCGGGCGCCAGTAACGGCGGAACTACGCGTGGGCGTGGACGCGCGGCACCAACGAGCAGGGCACGAACGCGTTGGCAACCACGCGTTGGCACACGACGCATCGGCAACGACGCGTTGGCAAACCACGCAGTCGACCACGTAGGGAACGACGCCCCGCGACAACGCAACGGCGGTCGTGGGGCGGCGCTTCGCTCGCCGGTCG
>CAZNZG010000044.1:0-18961 GCA_964577455.1 uncultured Gemmatimonas sp.
GCAGATGCAGCAGCACCTGCTGCTCCGCAAGTACGATGGCTTCATGAAGAAGGGCCGCGTGAAGTTCCGCGGTCGGCAGGCCACTCAGGGTGGCTTCTAAACTCCTCCAATGATCATCGTCCTGCTCGGTCCTCCGGGCGCGGGCAAGGGGACTCAAGGCGAGCGGCTTGCCGCTCGCCTTGACGTTCCCAAGATCGCGACCGGCGATGTGCTCCGCGCCGCAGTCCGTGATGGCACTCCGCTTGGCCTCGAAGCCAAGGCTGCCATGGACCGCGGCGATCTCGTTCCCGATGCCGTCATCATGGGCATCATGAGGGACGCCCTGGCGTCGCCCGCAGCTGCCAAGGGCGCGATCCTCGATGGCGTCGTGCGTACCACGCCGCAGGCCGAGGGGCTGAGTCAGACGCTCGCGTCGCTCGGCAAGACCCTCGATGCGGTGCTGCTCTTCGAAATCGACGAAGACGAACTCGTCCGACGCCTGAGCGGCCGTACCACCTGCGACACCTGTCAGCGTCCGTTCTTCGGCCGCCAGCCCGGTGAAATCTGCGAGGAGGGCGGTCAGCCCGGTACGCTCGTTCGCCGCAAGGACGACGAGCCGGAGGCGATCCGCAAGCGCATGCAGGTCTATCGCGACCAGACCGCACCGGTGATCGACTGGTACGCCGGCCACGGCGCCAACATGGTGCGGGTGGATGCGCTCGGGACGCTCGAGGAAGTCGAAGCGCGCATGCAGTCGGCTCTCGGGATCTGACCATGGCACTCGGTGGCTCCGCGCCGGCAACGTTGCTCAAGTCGCCGCGCGAAATCGAGATCATGGCGCGTGGTGGCGAGATTCTTCACGCCACGCTCATGCATGCCAAGGCGCATGTGCGCCCTGGCATCTCGACCATGGAGATCGACCAGCTGGTCGAGAGCTTCATCCGCTCGCATGCAGGCGCCGAGCCGGCCTTCAAGGGGCTCTACGGCTTTCCCGGCAGCGCCTGCATTTCGATCAACGAGGAGATCGTGCACGGCATCCCGTCGCGCAAGCGCATCCTCGCCGAGGGTGACATCGTCACCGTCGACGTGGGCGTGAAGCTCGATGGCATGTACACGGATGCGGCGATCACCATTCCGGTCGGCACGATCGACGAGCAGACGCAGCGTCTCCTCGAGGTCACGCAGGCGTCACTCGAGGCCGGTATCGCGGCCGCTGTGCCGGACAACCACGTGGGCGACATCGGCGCCGCGGTGCAGGCAGTGGTCGAAGCCGCAGGGTTCAGCGTGGTGCGCGAACTCGTGGGCCACGGCGTGGGCTTCTCGCCGCACGAGGAGTTGCAGATCCCCAATTACGGCAAACCGAAGCGCGGCAAGAAGCTCAGTGTGGGACTCACGATCGCGATCGAACCGATGGTCAACGTGGGTACCGCCAAGACGCGCACCTTGAGCGACAAGTGGACCGTGGTGACCGCCGATGGCAAGCGATCGGCGCACTTCGAACACACGGTGGCGATCACCGAGAACGGGCCGCGCATTCTCACGTTGCCGCGCTGATCAGCACGGCAGGGTGCACCAACAAATGGGGCGGAGGCACGGAGATCGTGCACTCCGCCTTTTTTGCGTCGTGGTGCGGGAAAGGAACGTGCCGCCGCGGACCACGTGAATCGCGCCGCGAGTTCAGGTGCGCGTGAGGAGCAGCGTCACGGATTCGTCCTTGCCGCACTGCACCCGTACGGTTCGGGAGATGCTGCGGTAGCCGCTGACCGAGATCCGCAGCTGGTAGGTGCCTTCCCGGAGTTCGAGTACCGTACCCGTGCCCACGTCCACGCGGACGGTACTCTTGTAGCCATCACCTTCGACGCGCATTACCGCTTCGCCCCCGGTGGCCCCGGGAAACGCCAGCGTGGCCGTCCCCATGCGCGACGACGCCGGCGTGGCCGGGGTGCATGCGGCCGCGGTGCCTGCCGCGGCACCGGCTGCGGGGCGAGTGAGCGCGCCGTCCACGACCCGGGACCGCTGGATTCGCGCGCAGCCGGCGCCAAGGACGAGGAAGGACAGGGCGGCGAGTGCGCGCATGGGAAGAACGGACATGGTGAGGTGACTCAGGCAGGGCGCATGGCGCGTTCGGCGGCCGCTTCGGCAATACGCGCATGCATCGCGACCGCGTCGAGCAGCTTGCGGGCTTCCGAGGCGAGGGCGGCGCCACGCTCGGTCCCTTCGTCGTCGAGTGAGGCCACATTGATGCGCACGTTGAACACGGCGCCCTTGCACGCAGCTTCGGCCATGAGCGCCGCCACGCAGGCGTCGCTCACGGCGCTGCGGTTGCCGCGCTCCGCCAGTGCCGCGGCCAGCGCGGCCACGTCCACCGCCGTGCGTGCGCTTTCGAGCGGCACCTCGGCGGCGTGCATGAGCGCGGTACGGATGGCATTGGCCCGCCTGATCTGCTCGGCCTCGGTCTCCCTCGGCAGCTGATGGGCGGTGCGCACCGCGTCGTAGCTTGCCGCGTCGCGTTCCACGAGCTGTGTGAGCGCACGCCGCAGCACACTGGCCTGCAACGCGATCTGCTGCATTTCCTCGTCCACGGCGGCGTACTTCGTCTTCCCTGCCGTCAGCCCCGCCACCATCTGCGCCAGCGCGGCGCCGAGGGCACCGGCATGGGCCGCCACACTGCCGCCGCCCGGGGTCGGTTGGGCGCTCGCCACGCGCGACATGAACCCGTCGACCGTTTCACCACCGCCCACCGCCTCGCGCACCCTGGTCTCGAGCACCATGCCGGTGTTGAAGCCGCGCAACTGCACGTGGCGCGCGCCGGCTTCGAGGAGTACGCGCTCCGGTACGAGCCCCACCAGCTCGCTCCAGGTGGGCGCCACGCCATGGGCCGCAGCTTCGGTCTTCACGGCCTCGTACACACGGTGGAGCGGGGTCTTCTCGGTGTCCACCAGGTTCATCGAGACCTGCGCCTGGCCGTCCACCTCCATCCCCAGTGCCTTCACATAGCGCAGGCCGCCGCTCGAGCCGCGAATGGCCTTGGCGACCGCCTTGGCCACGGGGAGGTTGCTCTTGTCGCCCAGATAGATGTTGTACGCCACGAGAAACGGGCGGGCGCCCACGGCCGTGGCGCCCGCGGTGGGGTGGAGTTCCGGCGCGCCGAAGTCCGGATGACGGGCCGCATTCGTTCGTACGTCGTCTCGCAGCCCTTCGAACTCCCCGCGGCGCACATCGGCGAGGTTCTCGCGCGCCGGAGTGGTGGCGGCACGCTCGTAGAGATAGACCGGTATTCCCAGCTCGCGAGCGGCGCGCTCGCCCAGGTCGCGCGCGAGGGCGATGCAGTCGTCCATCGTGGCGCCCTCGAGGGGAATGAAGGGCACCACGTCGGTGGCGCCAATGCGCGGGTGCTCGCCGTGGTGCGTCGTCAGATCGATCCGGTCGCGCGCCTCGCGCATGGCTGCGAGTGCCGCCGGAACCGCCGCCTCGAGGGTGGCGACGAAGGTGATGACCGTGCGGTGATGCGAGGCATCGCTCGAGACATCGAGCACGTGCGCACCGGCCGTGCCGGCAATGGCGTCACGGATGGCGTTGATGACCGAAGGATCGCGACCTTCGGAGAAATTGGGGACGCACTCGACGAGCGGCATGGCGTGAGTTCGCGTATCGGTTTGGCAGCACGACACGGAGGGCGCGGAGCGCACGGTGTCGCCCAGAGAAACTACCACAAAGCCGGCGCACGGTCTCCCGGATGATGCCCTCCGTGTTTCCGAGGGATCCGTGCCTCCGCGTGGTGCGGTTCAGCCCAACCGATCGTTGAGGATATCGAGAAACCAGTCGTGGAGCACCCCGTTGGACGCCACGATGGTGCCACCGATGAGGCGGGCATCGCGTCCCTCGAGATCGGTCACGCGGCCGCCGGCTTCACGCACCAGCAGCACACCGGCCGCGAGGTCCCACGGGTTGAGCCACAGCTCCCAGAATCCGTCAAAGCGACCGTTGGCGACGTCGGTGAGATCCAACGCGGCACTGCCGGCGCGGCGCATGCCGGCGGTGGCGGGCATGAGGCGACGCATCATGCCCAGGTAGCGATCGGCATACGACACATCGCGGAACGGGAAGCCGGTACCGATCAGCGCCCGCGCCGGTTCCGCGATCGTGGAGACGTGCATGCGTTGTCCGTCCACGAAGGCCCCGTCGCCCGCCGTTGCGGTATAGACGCCCCCGCGGGCGACGTCGTGAATGACCGCGGCCTGCGGGACCCCGTCGAGCGCGATGCAGATAGAGACGCCGTAATTGGGAAAGCCGTGCAGGAAGTTGGTGGTGCCATCGAGCGGATCGACGATCGCCACGAGCCCGGCTTCGGGATTCCCGTCGTTGCTGAGCTCTTCGCCGACGATGCGAAGCCCGGGCACGCGCGACAGCAGCGCGTCCCGAATGCGCTCCTCGGCGCCAAGATCCACGTGGCTCACGAAGTCCGTGGCACTCTTGGCCTCCCAGGCGATGGCACGATGGGTCCGCGCTTCGTGCGCAATGAAGTCGGCGGCCGTGGCGGCGGCGGCAACGGCGGCGTCGCGCCAGAGATGGCGGTCAGGGTGCATGGCCAGCGATTAATGGTGACGAGTCCGAATTCCGGGGGGCGAGTTGTCGCACCATCCTGCCCGAAAGTACTTTGAAGCATGGCACGCATCTTCAGCGGTATCCAGCCTTCGGGCGAGCTCCACATCGGCAATTATCTGGGCGCAGTGAAGAACTGGGTTCAGCTGCAGGCCACGCATCCCGGCGCGATCTACTGCGTGGTGGATTATCACGCAATCACCGGGACGTACGATCCGAACGTGCTGCGAGCGCGCCGCTGGGGGATGGCCAAGTCGTTGCTGGCGTCCGGCATCGACCCGGCGAAGGCGGTGCTGTTCATGCAGAGCGACGTGCCCGAGCACACCGAGCTGTCGTGGATCTTCACCACCATCACGCCGCTGGGAGACCTCGAGCGGCAGACGCAGTTCAAGGACAAGTCGTCGAAGATGGAGTCGATTCCGGCGGGGCTGCTGATGTACCCCGTGCTGCAGGCGGCCGATATCCTGCTGTATCGCGCGGACAGCGTGCCCGTCGGTGAGGACCAGATCCAGCATCTCGAGCTGGCGCGTGATACGGCGCGCAAGTTCAATGCGAAGTTCGGGGTGGAGTATTTTCCCGAGCCGAAGCCGCTGCTGACCCCCACGCGCCGCATCATGGGGCTCGACGGGAACGCGAAGATGTCGAAGTCGATGGGCAACACGATCGGGTTGCTCGAAACGGACGACGAGATCTGGCAGAAGCTGCGTCCGGCCATGACCGACCCGCAGCGTGTTCGCAAGAGCGATCCGGGCCGTCCCGAGGTCTGCAACATCTTCCAGCTGCACAAGGCCTTCAACGGCGAGGCCACGGTGACCCACGTGGCCGAGCAGTGCAGCACCGCCGGCTGGGGATGCATGGACTGCAAGAAGGTGCTGCTGGAAGGCATGGTGCAGGAACTCACGCCCATCCGCCGGCGGTCGGCGGAATTGGATGCGGAGCCGGCTCAGGTGCTCGACGCGATCGCCGACGGCGGTCGTGCCGCGCGCGCCATTGCCCAGGAGACGATGCGGGAGGTGCGCGATACGATCGGACTGGACGGGGTGCGGGCGCACTGATCACGGGAGAACTCGTTGATTCATGCCAGCAGTGAAATGTTCGCCCGGCCGCCCGAAGGTGCCGGGCGAACGTGTTTTCCGGTGGAGTAACGCCGCTTCACGTTGCCGGAACGCGTCGACAGTCGTCGTGAGGGAGAGCATGGGGCGCTGTGTCCCTCCCACCAGTATGTGACCGTGGCAATTGAACGCATCATCAAGGCAGCCGTCGAGCGGGGCGCGTCCGACGTGCATATCAAGGCGGGTGACGTGGTGCGCGCGCGCATCGACGGACGCCTGTCCGTGCTCACGAAGCAGGCGCTGACCGCTGATCAGACGCGGGCGATCGCGCTGCACCTGATGAGCACCGATGCGGACCGGGCCACGATCGACACGCTCCGCGACTACGACTGTTCGTGGGCAGCGCCGGGAGTGGGGCGTTTCCGTGTGAACATTCTCCGGCAGCGGGCCGCGCACTCGATCGTGATGCGCGTGATTCCCGAGCGGGTGCCGACCGTGGCCTCACTGAAGCTGCCGCCCGTACTGACGCGCATCGCGCATACCGAGCGCGGCATGGTGCTCGTGACGGGCGTGACGGGATCGGGGAAGTCGAGCACCATGGCCGCGCTCGTGAACGAGATCAATGCGGGCTACGAGAAGCACATTCTCACGCTCGAGAATCCGATCGAATTCCTGCACACCGACATCAAGAGTTCGGTGACCCAGCGCGAAGTGGGGGTCGATACCGACAGTTTCCGCATGGGGCTTCGCGCCGCGCTCCGTCAGGATCCCGACGTGATTCTCATCGGCGAAATGCGCGACGCCGAAACGATCGATACGGCGATGAAGGCCGCGGAAACGGGGCATCTGCTCATCTCCACACTGCACACCCCCGATGCCGTGAGCACGGTCATGCGCATCGTGGCGATGTTCCCGCCCGAAGAACAGTTGGTGGTACGCATGCGTCTCGCCGAATCGCTGCACGCGGTGGTGTCACAGCGACTGCTGCCACGCAAGAACGGGCAGGGGCGCGCCGTGGCGGCCGAGGTGATGGTGGTGACCAGCACGATCCGTGACCTGATCACCGAGGGGCGTATTGCCGAGATTCGCGACTACATCGCCGACGGATCGCAGTACGGCATGCAGACGTTCGACCAGCACCTCACGGAACTGGTACATGCCGACGAGATCGATTTCGAGACGGCGCGGGGGGCGGCGTCCAATCCGGCCGACTTCGAGCTGTCGTTCCGCATGGGGCGTACACGGAAGACGCCCGCCATGGGGATGACGATCAAGCCGGCGGCTCGGCCGCTCGCGGCCCCTACCGCTGCCCCACTGAAGCCGGGAGGGGCCTTGGGGGCCAATCCGCTCGGAACCGGGGCCACGTTGCCGCCCATCGCCACCAGCCCCGCCGGTCATCCTTCCGTGACCAGCCCCAATCCGCTCTCCAACGACTCCGTCTTCGGCAGCGGATTCGAAAGTCTGTTCGGCGCGTAGTACCTTTGAGGGATGACATCCCTCTCCGTCGCCCAACTGGGCGGGCTCATGGTGCCCGCCGTCTCCACGTTCACTGCCAGCGGTGAACTCGATGGCGCTGCCTTCCAGCGCAACCTCGATGCCCACCTCGCGTTCGGAATGGACGGCGTGCTGGTGGGTGGCTCCAGCGGCGAGTCCGCGCTGCTCGAGAATGACGATCGTCGTCAATTGCTGGCCTGGGCGCGTGAGCGCCTCCCGGCCGACAAGTGGCTGCTGGCGGGGATCGGAAGCGAGAGCACACGCCTCACCATTCAGCGGGCGAAGGACGCGAAGGATGCCGGCGCCAACGCCGTGCTGGTCATCTCACCGCACTACTTCCTGAAGCGCATGAGCGAGCAGGCGCTGCTCGCGCACTTCAAGGCCGTGGCCGATGCGAGTCCGCTCCCCGTGCTGCTGTACAACATGCCCGCCTACACCCACATCGTGTTGAGCCCCGCGTTCGTGCACGAGATGGCACAGCACGGGAATGTGATCGGCATGAAGGACAGCGCCGGCAACATCCCGGTGTTGCAGCAGTATCTCGAGGCGCAGGGTGACGGCTTCAAGGTGCTCACGGGCAGCGGCGGCACGGTGGTGCCGGCCCTCGAGGCGGGGGTGTCGGGCGCGATCCTCGCGATCGCGCTCTACGCCGGTCCGCTGGTGCGCCGGATGGTCGATCAGTGGCGTGCGGGTGAGCACGACGCGGCGGCCGAATTGCAGAAGCAGCTGGCGCCGCTCGCCACCGACATTGCCGGCGCGATGGGGCCCGCAGGGATCAAGGCCGCGATGAACATCGCCGGTCTGCACGGTGGTCCCACGCGTTCGCCGCTGCTCCCCGTGGTGGGCGATGAACTCGCCGTCGTACGTGCACGCATGGAGAGTGTGGGACTCGCCTGACAGGTCCGGCGCCCTGGGGCCACACAAGCAGCGAAGGCCACGGCGACATCAGTCACCGTGGCCTTCGTGTCTATGCGATTGTCGATTGACGCGCTCGTCACGACAATCGTCGCGACGCCATTGGCATAACAATGCCAGTCACATATCGGTCGTGGACCGACATCTGTACCGCGGCGTCGCGGTGTGATGGGATCATCATGCTATGCACGCGGAAAATGCGCAAGAGCATATTTCGTCACGGTTATATACAGGAGTCGCAGACTCCGAATTGGTGCGCGTGCTCCCAGTCGAAGTCCTGCAGGCGCACTGACAATCCCTGGATGTCCGGAGAGAGGGGACGGTCGCGATCGAGCGCCGCGTGAGACCGGCGCACCCACTGTACGAGCGCACGGCTGCCTGGTGCGAAGCCGTCGAGCATGGCGCCGCCGCGCAACTCCGCCGCCTGCGCCAGCGCGAGGGTGTGGATGGCGAGCACGTGATACACGAGGTCGAGGGCATCGGCGGTCTTGCGTGCCGCGATCGTTCCCATCGTGACCACGTCCTGATTGTTCGCGTTGGTGGGGACCGACTGGATCGAGGCGGGCACAGCGCGGGTACGGAGCTCGGCGACGAGCGCGCTCGCGGTGACCTGAGCACCCATGAAGCCGGAGTTCACGCCATCGGGCCCCCCGTGCAGGAACGACGGCAACCCGTGATTCTGCGACCGATCCGTGATGCGGGCGATGCAACGCTCGGCGTGAATCGCGATCTTCGTGACGGCGTTGAGCAGGGCATCGGAGGCGAACGCCACATGCTGCCCATAGAAGTTGCCGCCGTGCAGGATGGCCTCGTCATCGGAGAACACCAGCGGATTGTCGGTGGCGCTTTGCAGCTCCGTCGTGACGATCTCGTCGTGGAAGCGCAGCACGTCGAGCACCGCGCCGATGACCTGGGGCACGCAGCGGATCGTGTACGGATCCTGCGGACATTCCCCCTCGGGGAGCCAGCCGTCCACGGCCTGTGATTCGTCCAGACGCGGTGGGGGCTGCACGTGCGGCGTGAGCCGCGCACTGCCGTCCACCCAGCGCGCGAGCGCCGCATGCGCCTGCTGCTGCCCCTTGTGGGGGCGTGCCACGCCGAATCGGGGGTCCCACGCTTCCAGCTTGCCGTTGAGACACTCGGCGTAGAGCACCGAAAGGCGCAGCGCCAGATGGACGGCCCGTCGCGCGCGCTCCGCGTTGATCGCGGCAATGCCCGTCATGCACGACGTGCCATTCACGAGGGCGATTCCCTCCTTGTGGCCGAGGGTGATCGGTTGCTGGCCAACCGCTGCCCATACAGCCGCAGCCGGAAGGCGTGTGCCCTGATACCACATCTCGCCTTCACCCATCAGCGTGAGCGCCACATGCGCGAGGGGGGTGAGGTCGCCGCTGGCGCCCACCGTGCCCATTTCCGGGACGACCGGGACGAGATCGAGGTTGAGGCAGTCGAGCAGCCGCTGGAAGAGCGGGGCACCCACGCCGGAGTAGCCACGGGCAATGCTGGAGGCGCGCGCTGCGATCATGGCCCGCGTATGCACCGGCGACAGCGGTTTGCCCACGCCACTGCAGAGATGGTACACGAGATTCTGCTGCAGCAGTTGAGCGTGCTCGGGTGTGATCGGATGCGAGGCGAGCGGGCCGTAGCCGGTGGTCACGCCGTAGATGCGGCGGCGCTCCTCCACCATGCGCGTCAGCGTGGCATGTGAAGCGGCCATCCTCGCCGCGGCCGCCGCGCCAAGGTGGGCCTCGCGCTGCCGCGTGGCGATGGCGTGAATGTCGCCGGGGGTGACATCGCCGCCGAGATCCACCGCGGTGGATGCCGTGCGGGAAACGTCTGGCGTTGCGGGTGCCCGTGTGATCATGGGCTCTTCCGCGAGAGTGGCTGCTGCGATCATGATTCTCTTGTCCATGTCTTCCACGTCATCAGACGACTCCGCGCGCCCCGTCTTCGAGGGCGGAGATGCCATCGCGCACCGGCGCGATGTGCTGTACCGCGTGCTGGCCAACAACGCCACGCCCGTCGTGCTGTTCCCCAATGGCGTGCGCAGTGCGGCGTCGCTGTGGGCGGGCACCCGCGAGTGGACCCGCGCCTTTCGCTCGGCCGGTGTCGAGGCCGGTCAGGTCGTGGCCAGCGTGCTGCCGACCGGTGACGCGCTGCTGCAACTGCTCATCGCCTGCTTGTGGGATGATCTGTCGCTGTTGCTGCTCGACGCCGAGGCTTCGCCGCACGCCCTGCGACAGCAGGTCGTCGCGCACGAGGTGCGGTTGCTGATCGGTGCAGCAGATCGTGCCCTCCCGCTGGACGAGCCGTGGTGCATCCGGCCGGCGACCGGCGGATGGCCCGAGCCGGGTGCCGCACTGCCGGTACGCCACGCGCCGCGCACCGGACCGCTCACCGGTGGGGCGGGCGTTCGTGGCGTGGGCGGCATCCCGCTCACACACGACACGCTGCTGCAGCAGGCGCGGCAAGTGGCGGAGCGCTTCGCGCTGCATGACGCGTGCGTATGCGTGATCGGTGCCCGTGTGACGCCCGACCGGCTTGCGCCCGCTCTGCTGGCCCCCCTGCTGCATGCCAGTGAACTGCTCCTGGCGCCCACGATCGTCGATGCGGTGCACCTGGTCGACGAGGCCGTGACGCACGTACTGGTCGACCGGATGCTCGTGGACGAGGCGCGAGAACAGTGGCCGCGACTCCGTCTTCACGGCATCGAGGACGGCCTGTACGGCGAACGCTGAACAGGGCACGGTTGGTCGCACCCTTATGCCGCGTGGAGATTCCAGCGGGCGGCCTGGTCCAGTCGACCGAGGAGTCGGTCGAAGTCCACGATGCCCACGATACGGCGATCGGCCTGCACGAACCCCCGCAGTGGTGCGTCGGTGAGGAGATGTGGCAGGCTCTTGATGCTGCCGCGGCAGATCCCCTCCACGTTGCGGACGCGCAGGGCGAGTGTCTCGCCCTCGTCCCCATCCGGCTTCACGTGCAGATACGTCGCCTCTTCGGCATCGATGGGGGCGCCGAACAGCAGTGCGCCCAGATCAAGCAGTCTGACTGTTCCGCCATGCTGGCGGCAGATGAGTCGGTCGCCCTGCATTGCAAGGGCGGTACGGTCGCGGCGTTCGATGTGTCCCACCATGCGCATGGGCACGCCCACCACGGCGTCGTCGTCGTTCTTGCCCACACGGAGCATGATGTATTCGGTCACGCTGGCCACATCGCAGCGGTAGGTCATGGTACTGCCTTCGCCGGGGGCCTGTCGCAGTTCGAGCCGGAGGTCACGGACGGGCCACGTGCGCCAGTTCGGTGTGTAGTCCACGGTCCCGTCGGCATCATCGGCGATCGTCAGCTCCACCCGGTCACCCTCACGCCGCAAGGCCACGCGCAACGTCACGTGTGCCGGGCGCCCGGCCGCGATGCGCTCCTCCGCCGACACATTGAGCGAGGACTTCCCGAGCGCGATCATCCATTCGCTGCTCGCCTGCAGCAACGCGTTGGCGACCGCACTGGGGATCTGCAGGTTGTAGTCGGGGCTCTCCTGCGAGAGCGCCACACGCACGGATGACTGCCCGAGGGTCTGGATGATGCGACCTTCGAGTGCGAACGCGAAGTCGATCACCGAGACTCGCAAGGCGCCCCCCACCTTCTCGATGACGGCGCTGATGGCCTTGCTCATTTCCTGGCGAACCGGTACGGAATCCGTGTGGCGTGCAATCTGGTCCTGCGCCGCCAACAGCGACTCCACGGCATCACGGCCGCCGGCACCGGCTGCGGCCATGAGCGAAAAGAGGCGGTCGGTGCGTTCGATGGCTCCACGCGCCGCGCCGGCAGGGTCGGCGGCGATCTTCTGGACGAGAAATGCCGATTCGGCGTCGAGGTGCAGCTCCACCGCTTCCAGCACGTACGACAGCGCGGCGCCGCGCGCCATGAGCAACGGGGTGGCGATCCCCTGCAACATCGTCTGATACTGCATCTGCAGGTTGTATCGCATCCATTCGAAGCGCAGCTCGAGCCAGATCCACGGCAGCATCGTCATCGCTTCGGTGGTATCGTCCTCGTAGCACACGTCGCGCAGGGACTGGGCAATCCCGTGCAGACGGGCGTCGATGTCCGACAGCAGGACGTCGGCATCGGTCGGCTCGATGCCTCCGAGTTCATCGATCATGGCGCGAATGCGTTCGCGCACGTCGTCGCTGTCGAGCAGCGTGAGCAGGGAGTGTAACCGGTCCGTCATGGCGGCAGCTCAGGCAGCGAGGGTAACGCGACGCAGGGCATCGCCTGCGCGCGCGGGCGAACCGGTAAGACGACCGGCTGCCCAGAGCCCATCGAGATCGAGGGGCTGATTCTTTCGTGCGGCGTGATCTGCCCGTTCCGCAAGGTAGAGCGATTCGGCGAGGGTGTCGCGCGAGGACATCGGCTGCGTGCGATGATGCTGGCCGATCGCCGAGGCGGCACGGGCGCCCATGCCCCAACGGTCGGCCGCCAGTGCACCGAGCGGTTCGTGGAGGAGCTGCAGCAACTCGTGCACGAACGAGGTATCGAGGACGAGCGGCCGCCGGCGTGATCCACGCAGCACCGACATGCGATCGAAAATCGCCAGCTTGCCCACGTCGTGCAGCAGGGCCACGGCGAACGCTTCATCGGCGTCGGCGGCAAAGGCGGGAGCGACCACACGCGCGAGCGGCGCCGTGCGCACCATGTGGCTCCACACCTGGGACGCCATCACGTTGTATTCCCCGCCCGGATGGCTGAGCAGTCCATCCACACAGCTCGCAAGGACGACGGCGCGCGTGCCGGTCACGCCGATTCGATCGAGCGCCTGGCTGACACTGAGCACGGCGTCGCGGCCGGCACCGAATGCAGCGGAATTGGCGGCGCGCAGCAGCCCCTGCACGAGCGCGGGATCACGGCCGAGCGCCTCGGCCAGCCGCGAGCGCGACAGGCTCTGGTCATCGACCAGCGCCATCGTGTCACGCGCGGCGGCCGGCAGCTGTCGAATCAGGGCATCCGGTCCGTCCTGCAGCATTTGCAGCAGTGCCGACGCATCCGGCTGCTGTGACGCCACCGGGTGTTCGGCGCGCAGCCGTTCGACGACTGCCAGCTGCGCGGTGAGTCGTTCCGAGAACGACGGCTCCGCGCGCATCGTGGGCACCGCGACGGGTACACCACCACTTCTCGTCGACAGGTCGTCGACGATGGTGATGTGCACCACGCCGGGATCAGCCGCGGCGGGTACCTGGCTCGGAGCGATCGTCGTCGCGTCAGTGGTGGCCGCTGGTACGAGTGCGCCGGCCGGACCGGTGGGCTGCTGTTTGCCGAAGAGTCGACGGATCCACGAGAACATCGAGGTCACTCTGCGCGGGTACGGGAGCGCTCGACGTCTTCGCGAAGAATGTCGAGCATGGACACGGCGGAGTCGCCGAGCCGATCTAGATGATCACGCGCCAGCAGCGCTTCGATACGCTGCAGGACGTACGACGCGGCAGACGCCCGCACGAGGACGAGCGGCGGGCACTCGCCCGTCCGAATCGTACCGTAGTTGGCCACGAGGTTGTGCCGCTGCCATTCGAACCGCAATTCGAGCCACAGCGCCGCGAGCGAACGATAGAGCTCCGGCTCGTCCTCCATTTCGTTCATGGCATCGGCAAGGGACTGAATGTCTTCACATAGTCGCAGGGCATCATTGACCACCATGTCGCGCGCAGGGGCATCGAGGTCGATCGATTGGGCAATGGCGCCGATATCTGCCGCGACGATGGTCGCATCGGCAATCCGCAGGAGCTGAGCAGCAAGAGAGGACATGGCGTTGGTGCGAAGGCGGGAGCGATCCCGTAATGCGAGGCCACAGGTGTTGCCCGACGTGGAGCAACGCACGGGTACAGCGGGTGACATGTCGGCGGTGTAGGCACGCCGATGGTGGCGGGGACGGCGTCCGGGCCGGGGCCCGGACGCCGGTACCCGGTCAGGCAGCGCGCAGGCCCACGAGCACCCAGTTGGTGGCCGAGGGGGCGTGACGGAACAGGCGGATCTGCACGTTCGTGGGCTTCATCTTGTACGTGAACGTGTAGTTGAACTCGGAGTCGAGCTCACCCTTGGCGACACCGTCCTTGAACTTGCCGAACATGAGGCGGTTGTTCGTGCAAGGAGCGACCTGCGTGAAGAAGTTGCGGCCTTCCGCGGCGCTCACCGGTACGCCGGCCATTTCCGACTCCCAGCGGTTGTAGAGCTTGATGACCCCGGTGTCGTCCACCTGGACGATGCCGAAGGGCTGCGCGTCCGCGTTGCCGCGATCGATGGAGGGGATCTGCGAAAGGAAGTGCGAGGGAACGAAGGACATGAGAGCGGCTCCGTGTGTGATTGGCAGTGGATGGGATGGATTACGCGAAGGACTGGTCGACGAGCGCATTGACGAGTTCGCGGGCACGGCGCTTGGCGGTGCTCACTTCGTCTCCGGCTTTCTCGAGCTGCTGGGCGAGATCGTTGCGCTCCTCGAGGAGGGCGGCGACCTGCAGTTCGAGGCTGCGCACCATTTCGACGGCTTCGAGGTGTCCGTAGGGTGCGGTGGCCCGTTCGTCGTAGAGGGCCGCGAGCTGCGCCTCGAACGACTGCACGGTGGCGACCAACGCCGCATGATCGGCGGGGGCCGCTTCCCACGACGTGGCGTGGGTACGCTGTTCGCGTTCTTCGTAGAACTCGGCGAGCTGGGTCGAGAGGCTCTCGACGCTGGCGCGCAGGTCTGCGGTGGTGCGGGCGCTGATACGAAGCTTGTCTTCGTACAGCGCGGTCAGGGCCTCATCGGGGGCCGCCTGCTGCCAGGCGTGCTCCTTTTCCTCGTAGAGGCTGACGAGTTGGGCTTCGAGATTCCCAAGCATTTCCCGGAGCGCATCGAGCGACTCCGGCGCGCTTGCTGAGAGCGCGTGTCGAATGTCCAGGGCCATGCGGCACCTCGGGACGAACGTTGGGCAGGCGCCAGCGCACGGGCTCCAACGGGCACGCGACGCTGACTGTGTGGCCGCCGCGTCGCGTGCCTTCATGACGGGTGTTTCGGCCGCCCCGGGTAGGACTTTAGGGTAATGCACGTCACAGCTTGAATGCCGAGTGTCGGACTCCCGGTTCTATGTTCCGGTCTAAGGAAAACGCCCGTCGTTGTCGGATATGGGTACGTGAAACCGAAGTCATGCCGGTCCGTACGGGCGTACATGACTGCGCTCGTGCTCCTCATGCTCGCGCTGGTGGCCGGGCTGCTGCTCGTCCCCTTGGGCCTCCCCGGCCTCTGGCTGATGCTCGGGGCGACCTTTGCGTACTACCTGGCGGTACCTGGTGGGCCGGTCGGGGTGGTCACGCTGCTCGTGGTGGGAGTGCTGGTGGTGGCCGCCGAAGTGGTCGAGTTTGCGGTCGCCGGGCGGTACGCCCGCAAGTACGGCGGTTCGCGGCGCGCCGCGTGGGGCGCCATTCTGGGCGGCGTGGTCGGCGCGTTCGTCGGGGTGCCGGTTCCAGTGATCGGATCGATGGTGGGCGCCTTTGCCGGCGCCTTCGGTGGGGCGCTCGTGGCCGAGATGACCGTCTCCCGTGCACGCCGTGGCGAGCCGGTTCAGGTGGCCACGGGGGCGCTGGTGGGGCGGGCGGTCGCGGCGGCGCTCAAGGTGGGCTTCGGGCTGGCGATCGTCGTGTGGGTGGTGGCCGCCGCCCTCGTGGGGCGGCTCTCCGGAGCCGGGTGAACCGCCGCGCGCCTCAATCCGCGGCAAAAACGCCCGTCGTCATTGATTCGGGTGCCGGACGGTCTAGATTCCAACAACGCCCCGCGGATCGTCCGCGGGGCGTTTTTTGTGCGCGGCCGTCGAGGCCGCCGGAGATCTGATCGCATGTTCGATTCGAAGACGCGCACGGTCGTCGTGGTGGGCGCACAGTGGGGCGACGAGGGCAAGGGCAAGCTGGTGGACGTGCTTGCCGAGCAGGCCGACTGGGTGGTGCGCTACCAGGGCGGCGCCAACGCCGGTCACACCGTGCACATCGGCGACAAGTCGTTCATCCTGCACCAGATTCCGAGCGGCATCCTCCACCCCGGCGTGCGCTGTGCGATCGGGAACGGCGTGGTGATGGACCCCGAGACGCTCTTCACCGAGATCGACGAACTGGTGGCCGACGGTGTGGATGTGGAGGGGCGGCTCTACGTGAGCGAGCGCGCGCACCTCGTGATGCCGTACCACAAGCTGGTCGACAAGGAGAGCGCGGCGAGCAAGGCGATCGGTACGACCGGGCGCGGGATCGGCCCCGCGTATGAAGACAAGGTCGCGCGCCGTGGCGTGCGGGTGCTGGATCTACGCAATGCGGAGCGTCTGCGTGAGCTCGTCACGCTCGGTGTGGAGCGCGCCAACGCGCAGCTCGAGCGTTCGGGGAGCGACGTGCGCGCATCGGTCGAGGAGACGCTGACGATCCTCAACGGGTTGGCGCCGCGTCTGCTTGGCCTCGCCGACGATGTGGGGCTCTGTGTGCACCGCGCCATCAAGAGCGGCGCGGCCGTGCTCCTCGAGGGGGCGCAGGGGTCGCTGCTCGACATCGATCACGGCACGTATCCGTTCGTCACCTCCAGCAACACCACGGTGGGTGGCGCGGCAACGGGCGTGGGCATCTCGCCAATGGCACTCAATGCGGCGTTGGGGGTGGTGAAGGCCTACACCACGCGCGTGGGCAACGGCCCGCTCCCCACGGAGCTCGAGGAACCGCTGCACAGTCATGTGCGGCAGCTGGGCCATGAGTTCGGGGCCACCACGGGGCGTCCGCGCCGCTGCGGGTGGTTCGACGGCGTGGTGGTGCGTTATGCTGCGCGCGTGAATGGCCTCACCGGGCTCGCCATCACGAAGCTCGATGTGCTCGACACACTCGATCAGCTGGCCGTGTGCACCGGCTACAAGGTGGGCGACGACGTGTATACGGAGTTTCCCGCCGATCTGGCGGTGCTCGAAAAGGCGGAGCCGATCTACGAGTGGTTTCCGGGCTGGAAGCAGTCCACGCAGGATGCGCGCACGATGGCGGACCTGCCGGCGGCCGCGCGCGCGTACCTCGATCGCCTCGAGCAGCTGTGCGAAACCCCGATCGCGTTCGTGAGCGTGGGAACGCGCCGCGACCAGATCATCCCGCTCACGCACTGAGCGCGCCGCGTCCCGGGATGACCGCGGCATGCACAACGACGGGGCCGCACCGCCGGCAATGGTAACGCCGGCCGCGGTAACGCCAGCCATGGCGGTGGATGTGGCGATCGTGGGCGCGGGGCCGTGCGGTCTTGCGGCGGCGATCGCCGCGCAGCGGGCCGGGCTGTCGGCGGTGCTCTTCGACCGCGGCAGCATCGTCCACGGCATCGCGAGCTATCCCACGTACATGACGTTCTTCAGCACCGCCGAACGCATTGCCATCGGTGGGGTGCCGTTCATCGTGGCCACGGACAAGCCGACGCGCCGCGATGCGTTGGCGTACTATCGCGGCGTGGCCGATCTGTACCAGCTCGAGGTGCGACAGTTCGAAACGGTCGAGTCGATGCGTCCCGTGCGCATCGATCCCCGCGCGGGGCAGCCGGAACCACACCGCGCGTCCCGATGGCTGCTGCGCTCGGTGAAGCGCAGCGGCGCGGTGTGCGAGACTGCAGCGCACGCGGTGGTGATCGCCACGGGCTACTTCGGCCGTCCCAACCGGTTGGGCGTGCCCGGCGAGGACCTCCCCCATGTGCGGCACGGCTACACGGAGGGGCATTCGGCGTGGCGCGAGCCGGTGGTGGTGGTGGGCGGCGCCAACTCCGCCGTCGATGCCGCGCTCGACATGCATCGCGCGGGGGGGCACGTCACGCTCGTGCACTTCGCCGAGGGGCTCGACGCCAACGTGAAGCCGTGGGTGCGTCCCGAGATCGAGGCGCGGCTGCGTGATGGCAGCATCCGCAGTTGTTTTGCCTCCCGCGTGGTGGCGATCGAAGCCGAGGCGGTGGTGGTGCAGGGCCCGGAGGGGGTGCGGCGGATCCCGGCCACGCAGGTCTACACCATGACGGGCTACCTGCCGGAGACGGGGCTGCTGCAGCAGATCGGGGTGCCGATCGACGGGGACAGCGGTATCCCGGCGCACGACCCGCTCACCATGGCGACACCCGTCCGGGGTGTCTACCTTGCGGGAGTGATTGCGAGCGGCAACCACGCCAATCGCATCTTCATCGAAAATGGCCGCGATCACGGCGATGCGATCGTGGCCCACCTGCTCCGCTGACGCCCGGCATCCAGCCGGGACGCGGCGTGGCGCGACCCTGAACACCCACCCTGTATGAGCCACCCCGATGTGATGGACAAGCTCGTGTCGCTGTGCAAGCGCCGCGGCTTCATCTTCCAGTCGTCCGAGATCTATGGCGGCACGGGATCGGTGTGGGACTACGGCCCGCTCGGGGTCGAGCTCAAGAAGAACATCAAGGATCGCTGGTGGCACGCGATGGTCCGTTCGCGTGACGACATCGAGGGGCTCGATGCGGCGATCCTGATGCACCCGCGCACCTGGGAAGCGAGCGGTCACGTGGCCGGCTTCGTGGATCCGCTGGTGGACTGCAAGACGTGCAAGGGGCGTTTCCGCGCCGACAAGCTCGAGGACGCGCGATGCCCGCAGAAGCCCAGCAAGCAGCCGGGCCAGCACGACGCCTGCGCGCTGACCGAGGCGCGGCAGTTCAACCTGATGTTCAAGACGCACATGGGCGCGCTCGAGGAGAGCGCGAGCATCGTCTACCTCCGCCCCGAGACGGCGCAGGGCATCTTCGTGAACTTCCTCAACGTGCAGCAGTCGATGCGCCAGAAGGTGCCGTTCGGCATCGCGCAGATCGGCAAGGCGTTCCGCAACGAGGTCACTCCACGGAATTTCACCTTCCGTTCCCGTGAATTCGAGCAGATGGAACTGGAGTT
>CAZNZG010000045.1:0-18913 GCA_964577455.1 uncultured Gemmatimonas sp.
GATTGGCAAACGCGTAGTAGAACTGCAGCGGAATGCAGAGGAAGAACGAGCCGAGCGTGAAGATCAGGAAGTCGCGGTGGCGGAGCAGCTGCAGCGCATCGAGCCCCAGCGCATCGCGCACACTGAACGGCGCGCCGGCCGCCTTGGGAGGCGTGGGGGGCAGCATGAACGAAAACAGTCCCAGCACCACCGACCCACCGGCCGCGAGCATCATCGGCAGGTTGCTCTTGTCGGCCTGCAGCACCTTGCCCACCACGATACCGGCCGCGATCCAGCCGATCGTGCCCAGCACGCGGATGAGCGGGAAGTCGCGCGCCGAGTCGGTGATATGATGGAACGAGATGGAGTTCGTGAGCGACAGCGTCGGCATGTAGCAGAACGCATACGCGAGCAGGAACAGGTAGAAGCCGCTCCACTCCGTCTGCTGCGACATCATGTACATCAGTCCGCCGCCCACCAGATGCAGGATCGCCAGCAGCTTCTCGGAGGCGAAGAAGCGGTCTGCGACGATGCCCATGAAGAAGGGCGAGACCACGGCCGCGATGGCGGTGGCTCCATAGGCCGAGCCGATGTTGGTATCGGTGAAGCCGCGCGTCTGCCCGAGATACGTCCCCATCGTCACGAACCACGCCCCCCAGACGAAGTACTGCAGGAACATCATGATGGAGAGACGAGTCTTCGTACTCATTTACGGCAGCTCCCGGATGCGGACGTTGCGGAAATAGACGCGATCACCGTGATCCTGCAGGGCAATATGCCCACGTGCCGCGCGCCCGTACTTCTCGGCGCCGGCAAACTTGCTGGCCTTGCGTCGTGTTTCCCAATCGGCGGAGCCGAGTTCGTATTCCACGACCTTCTTGCCGTTCAGCCAGTGCTCCACGTGCGTGCCGTTCACCACGAGTCGGACGGCGTTCCACTCCCCGGCGCCCTTGTTCACGCCGGGCACGGCGGGGTGCAGCGCGTAATTGGCGCCTGCCGAAGTGAGCAGGTTCTTGCCGTCGCGGTGCACGGCATCGTCGAGTATCTGCATTTCGGGGCCGCTCACATAGCTCTTCTCACCGCTGTGATCGATGCGGTAGATCACGCCACTGTTGCCACCCTTCTCCACCTTCCACTCGAGCTCGAGCTCGAAGTTGGCGTACTGCTTGTCGGTGGTGAGGTCACCGCCGGGGCCGGTGCGCACCAACAGACCGTTCTCCACGGCCCACCCGGCTACGGGCTTGCCGGGGGTGTCGTAGTTGTGCCATCCGGCGAGCGTCGTGCCGTTCACCAGCGGTGTCCACGCACCGGCTTTGGCCTGCGCACCGGCGGTGACGGGGAGAGTCATGGTTGCGGCCAGCAGCCCGGAAAACAGCAGGACGGCGGAACGACGGGAGGCGGGGCCGGTGAGTTGGCCCCACGGGGAGAACGACGGCATGGCGGCTCCAAAAAGCGGAGTGGGCAGGCGGGAGTATCCGGGCCAATGCTATGGCCGGTCACAGCATCACGGAAGACGGGGGACCAACTTCCGTGGGTGCTGGCGTGGGCGGCAACACGGAGGGCGGGGAAGCACCGAACCCTCTGTGACGGGCTAGGTTTCCGGAATGACCTCCTTCCAGAGTGACAGCGCCGAAGCCTCCCGCTTCCCGATCGGCCGTTTTCAGCGGCAGGCCACGTACTCCCAGGAGCAGCGTGCCTCCCATATCGCGCGCATCGCCGGGCAGCCCTCGGCGCTGGCCGAGGCGCTCGATGGGCTTACCGACGAGGACTTTGCCGCACCGTACCGCCCGGAGGGGTGGACCGTGGGGCAGCTGGTCCACCACATCGCCGACAGCCACATGAACGCGTTCCTCCGCGTGAAGCTGGGGCTCACCGAAGACACGCCGACGATCAAGCCATACGACCAGGACGCGTGGGTCGCGCTCGCCGATGCCACGACCCTGCCGCCGCACGTGTCGCTCGCCCTGCTCGCCGCCGTGCACCTGCGTCTCGCGACGGTGCTGCAGTCCATGACGCCCGAGCAGTTCGCCCGCCAGATCAATCATCCCGAGAATGGGGTGATGACGCTCGATCAGGTGGCGGCGCTCTATGCGTGGCACGGCGATCACCACATCGCGCACATCCGCGCGTACCGCGCGCGCACCGGCAGATAGAGCCGCCCGATCCGTTCAGGGCGGCGTCTGTCCCTCGAAGATCCGCCCGGCCTCTCCGACCGCGGCCACGCCGCCCGGTATGCCGAAGAGGGCGTAGACGATCGAGCGCCACGGCGCGGCGATGGATCGCCACTCGAGCCCGTTGAAGCGCAGCACGGTGCCGCTGTCGCCCACCGCGTACACGTCGGTGGGGCCACGCCCCCACAGCGCCCGCAGGTCGCGTTGCGTGACCGGGGGATAGGCGCGCCAACGCACGCCATCGTACCGCAGCGCCGTACCGGAATCGCCCACGGCGAACACATCGGTGCCGCTGGTCCCCCACACGGCGCGTAGACGGCTTTGGGTGGGAGCGGTCATGCCCTGCCAGCGTCCCCCGTCGAATCGCAGCACGGTGCCGGAGTCGCCCACCACGAACACGTTGGCCGGATCGGTCCCCCACACGGCTCGCAGAAAGCGCGTGGTGCCGCTGGCCTGCGGCGACCACGCCGGGCCGTTGGAGCGCAGGATCGTGCCGCGCTCACCGACCACCACATGCTGGCCACCGCTGCTCCAGACCGAACGCAGAACGAGACGCGTGGGGGTGGAGTCACGGCGCCAGCGTTGTCCGTCGAAGCGCAGGATCGATCCCGTGTCACCCACCGCCACGATATCGCTCGCGCCGTTGCCGCTGATGCCGTACAGGTCATTGCCACCCGGCACGGGCTCGATGTTCCAGGCGGTGCCGCTGCGGCGCAGCACGGTGCCACCAAATCCCACCGCGAGTACCGGCCCCTGCGGCGCCGCGTAAACGCCGAGCAGTGGGGGGTCGGTGATATCCACGCGCGCCGTCGCCGCGGCGCCTACGCCCTGCAACGTCACCACGGTGCCGTACCAACCGGCGAGGCGCAGTGAGCCATCCCCACGCACCGTGAGCCCGCGCAGGTTGGTGCCGATGCCGATATCCAGCGCGCGCCACGTCGCGCCGTCGAAATGATAGGTGGCACCGGCATTGCCCACCGCATACACGTCGTTGAACGCCCGCCCGCGCAACGCGAACAGATTGGCCGCCCCCGGCGTGGCCATACGCTGCCACGCCACGCCATCGAAGCGCATCACGGTACCGCTCACGCCCACGGCGAAAACGTTGCCCGCACTCGTTCCCCACACGTCGAACAGCGGGGCGTTCTCGGGGAGCGGTTGGCGCTGCCACGACGAGCCGTTCCAGCGCAGCACCGTACTGTTGTTGCCCACAGCGAAGAGCGTGGTGCTGTTGGGGCCCCAGATCCCCCAGAGTTCGTCGCTGACGCCCGTGGGCATGGCCTCGAACGACGTCCCGTTCCAGCGCAGGACCGTACCGGCCGCGCCCGTGACGTACACCTCGTTCGCCGAAAGCCCCCACACCTCGAGCAACGTGGTGGTGGTGCCGCTGTTCACACGCGTGAACGTGCTGCCGTTGCCGCGCAGGATGAGGCCACCGCCGCCGACGAGCCAGATATCGGTGGGGCTGCTCCCCCAGATCCCGACGATCGTTTCCGTGCTCCCCAGGGGCACCACCTCCCACGGACCGTCGGCGCGTGAGCGCAACAGGCCGCCGTTCTGTCCGCCAGCGTACGTGGTGCCCGCGCCGTCGTCCCACACCGCGAGGAAGGTCACGTCGCTCACCCCGCTTCGTGCGGTACGCCACTGCGTGAGGTCGGCTGTGGGGGGCGCGACGGTGACGCTGGCGCGTGCCGTGACCACGGCGCCACCTCCGGGGGCACTGGCGGTGATCCGGGCGCTGCCGGGCGCGATGGCGCGTACCACCCCGACGTTGTCGACCGTGGCCACGTCGGGGGCATCGCTACGCCACGTGATGTTGGCGCCGGTGAGGAGCGTACCAGCACCGTCGCGCGCCTCGGCCACGAGCGGTGCTTGCTGGCCCGTGGGAAGATTGAGCGAGGCGGGCACCACGCTGATGGAGGCGACCGGAACCGCCGGTGGCGTACCGGGATCGACGACGCGGTCGCGACACCCCGCCACCAGCAGCTGTGCGCACACGCCGGCGGCCGCAAGCCGGCACGTACGCTGCCATGAGCGCAACGTGATCATGCTGGGGACGCTAGCGAACGTGCCCCTCGGACCGCAACGGCGTCTGTCGGCACGGTATCTTTCACGACCACAGCGAGAACGGTATCGCCCCCGTCCTTCCACCCCGCCCTCATGAAGACGATCAGGCACACCCGGCGCACGGCCAGCAGCTCGGTGCTGCTGCTCGTCTCCATGGCCACGGCGCCGCTGCAGGCGCAGCCCGGCATTCCGCGCACCTCACCGCCGGCGCCGGAGACCGATGTGTACCTGCTGCCGCTCACCGGGAAAGGGGCTGCTCTCACTCCGGGCTCGCAGGCGCTGCGCAACGTCACCAACCGCGCGGGATATGACAACCAACCGGCCTTCTCGCGTGACGGACGGTCGATCTTCTTCACCGCCAACCACGGCGATGGTCACACCGACATCTACCGGTATGACCTCACGTCACGCACCACCCAGGTGGTGAAGCGTACCACGCCCGAAAGCGAATACTCGGCGTTCCCCACCGCCGACGGACGCGCCATCACCGTCATCCGGGTGGAGGCGGACTCCACGCAACGCCTCTGGCAGCTCTCGCTCGATACAGGCGCGGAGCAGGTGCTCTTCCCCGACATCAAGCCCGTGGGCTACTTCGCACAGCCCAACGACTCCACGTGGGTGATGTTCGTCCTGGGCACGCCGGTCACCCTGCAGTTGGGCTACCACGGCCGCGGAACCGGCACCGTACTCGCGCGCCATGTGGGGCGGTCGCTGCACCGCATTCCCGGCACCACGCGCGCCAGCTATGTCCAGAAGGGATCGACCCGCGCCGATAGCGTATGGCAGGTGATGGAGCTCGATCCGGATACTCGCATCGCCACGCCCCTGGTGCGGCTGCCGGCGGGGCGCGAAGACGTTGCCTGGGTGGACGGCAACACGTTGCTCGTGGGCGATGGGACGCGACTGCTGCGATGGACACGGGGCAGTCGTGCGTGGGAGGTGTTCGTCGACTTGGCCGACAAACCGTTGCGCAACATTACGCGACTGGCAATGAGCCCCGACGGACGGTGGCTCGCCTTGGGGGCGGCCGCCCGCCCATGCGGCCGGGCGTCGTCCCGGTTACGCCCTGGTGACGCCGCGGAAACGCGGGGTGTAATCGGGGAAGATCACGCCGAGGTTGTTGTTGCCGAGTCGGTTCTGCACGATCTCGGCGAGAATGTCGCGGTGGTCGAGCGTCACGCGCAGATCCTGCCCCGCTTCGAGCACCTCACGTGCCAGTCCCGGCCAGCCGTTGATGAGCACGCGCCCCCCGTTGATCTTGCGCCCCATGGCGAAGGCCACGTTGCCGCGGCCATGGTCGGTGCCACGATCGCCGTTCTCGCGCGCGTTGCGGCCGAACTCCGAGATCACCACCACCGTCACGCCGTACGCCGTGGTGCCCTGAATCACGTCGGCGTGGAACGCCGCCAGGGCACGCGACAGGTCGAGCATGTTGTTGTGCATTCCCTGGCCATCCACCCCGGGGATGTTGCCCTGGTTGGCATGGGTGTCCCAGCCGCCCTTGAATGCGTGTACCGCCTCCACCCCCACATCGGCCTTGATGAGCGCTGCGGTCGAGCGCAACACGTTGCCGAACCCCGACGTGGGGTAGACCGCGCCGTTGGCCGGCGTGTACCCGGCAAAGTTGATGCGCTGCAGCAACGCGATGGTGTTGGTGGAGTCGAGCGCATTGGCCGCCACCGGATTCGCGGCGCTCTGGTAGTTCTGCGCCAACCACTGCGTACGCGCACTGGCGGTCGTGCCGCTCCCACCGATCGTGAAGCTCGCGGGGTTGGGGATGGGGAGGGTCTTGGGCCCGTACTCGAGCGTCTTGGGGAGGCCGCTCGAAAATCCAAGTGCGCGAAGCGGCGCGTCGGAGCGCATGGGCGTGCTCGTGGCGAGATGGCGCCCGAGCCAGCCACCGGCCACGTGCTGATCGCGTGGCTTGCCCACTTCCATGAACCGCTGCGCATCGAAGTGCGAGCGGGAGTTGTCGACCGAGCCGGTAGCGTGCGCCACGAGCAGGTCACCCGTCTCGTACGCCGGATAGAGTGGCGCCATCCCCGGGGAGAAACCGAAGAATCCGTCGAGGTTGGTGGCGCGATTGGCGGTCCCCACGGCGGCGTCGGGGCGCGGAATGGCGATGGTGGGACGCCCGGTGTAGTAGTCGGGATCGCCATAGGGCACCACCATGCTCATACCGTCGGTGCCGCCGCTCAGGAAGATCGACACGACGATGTCGCGCGACGAATTCGACGACTGCGCCATGACCACCTGCGGCAGCCAGGTGGGGACGAACGCCGCGATGCCGATGCCGCTCGCCATCGTGAGAAAATCACGGCGTGCCAGCGACTGGTATTCGTCGCAGCCGGTTTCCTTCAGCTCATCGGTCATGGGTCAGTACCACTGATATTCGTTGGCGCTCATCGCGAGCGAAAGCGTTTCCCGTATCCGGGCATCGTTGTAGGTCCCACCCCGCAGGTAGCTCAGCAGCGACGCTCGCAGCGGCGTGGGCAGCTCACCGCCATAAAGGCGCGTGTTGATCTGCTGCAGCACACCATCGGCGGTGTCGGGAGCGCGGAACAGCATGGAGTCCACGCGGTACGTCGTGGTGGAGGTCTGCGTGGACAGATACTGCGCATGCTGCCAGCGCGTGAGCACGAGACCACTCCACCACGCCACGCTGTCGGGGAATCCGTCGGGCTGATCCCAGCGGAAGAGCGGCATGCCGAGGCTCTCGTTGCTGCGGCGGGCATTGCGAATGTTGACGACCGTGGCCGGCGTGGCGCCAAGCGAACGGATGGCCGACACGGCCAGGTGGAAGGGGCGCTTGTACTTGGCCGGCGCCGCCATGAGGTTGCGGCTCGACAAGATCGTCCGGATCATCGACTTGATGTCGCCACGGCTACTCGTGTACACCGCCGCTGTCGCATCCACCACGCTCGCGGGCGGTTCGTGGGCGAGCAGCCAGCGCGCCATTTTGTACGACACGTACCGCGCCGTGGACGGATGGTCGAGCAGCATCTGGATCGCCGTGTCGCCTTCGCTCTTCATCGCCACGTCGGTCGCCGTGCTGGTCATCGCCGGGAACGCACGGCCGAGGAATGTCTTCGCCCGGATGTCGTGGAAGGTGCGTCGCCACAGGAACGCACCATCGCCGTTGGTGCTCCACCCGGTGAAGATCCGCGAGAGCTCGGCGACATCGTTCTGCGTGTAGCCGCCATCCGCGCCCATGGTGTGGAGCTCCATGATCTCGCGGGCGTAGTTCTGGTTGGGCGTGGGCGTGCGGCTGGTATTCTGGTTGAGATAGTTCAGCATGGCCGCGCTGTGCGCCGTGGCCACCAGCATGTCGCGGAAGTTGCCGAGCGCGTGCCGACGTATGACGTCACGATCGTCGAGCAGCTTCGTGAACCCCACGTTTGCCGCTTCGATGTCCACGCTGAAGTGGTCCGTCCAGAACTCCACCATGCGTTCGCGCAGCTGCGCCGGCGAGAAGATGGCGCGGTACCACGCGGCGTCGGCCAGCTGGTTCCACACTTCGGTCTGGTCCGTCTGGGCGCGCAGTTGCGGACCGGTCATGGCGAGCATCGGCAGGCGCGAGGCGACCAGCTGCTCGGTCGCACTGTCGTCAATCGCGGCGGCATTGAGCTGATACTCGAGATAGCCGCTGTACCCCAGACGACGTGCGAGTTGCACATCTTCGGGAGCGAGCCCCATCGTGACCCGGCGCACGAGGCGGAGCAGGGGATCGCGCCACTGCGCGGCCACGTCGGCACCGGCCGCGCTCCCGGCCGGCAGCGGGTTGCCGCGACCGCCACCGCCACGCGGGGGTTGCGCGGCGAGCGTCCCGCCGGTGGCCAGAGCGGCCATGGCACCAGTGCCCATCGCGAAAAACCGGCGCCGGCTCGGTGCCGCGGCGGTCACGGGGGTCTCGTCGCTGTCGTGTGGGGTAGCCATGGCACCAAACTCTTCACGGAAAGGGTGGGGCTGTCAATGAAAAGCACGCAACATTTAGGGGGTTCCTTGTGCCCAGTATCACACCGCGTGTGCAGAATGGCCCGCCGTGTGACGTTCTGTCCCAAATGTTGAAAAAACCGGTAGCAAGAGGGGTAGCGACCGGCACCCACTGCTGACGATTCAGAGGGGCGACGCGTTAAGTCCGTAAATGGCCTGCAGCAGCGCCAGCGCCACGAGGGCGACCACCCCGCCGAAGCCAAGGATCATGACCGGCTCGATCAGCGCCACGACGCGCCCCAACTGGCGTTCGGCTTCGCCATCGGCCGCTGCCGCCGCGCGCGCCGCCAGCACGGGAAGCGCGCTGCCGGCTTCCCCCGCGCGCAGCAGCTGGCGCGCCAGCGGCGGCAGCGAATCGCCCACGGCATCCACCAGCGGTACCCCATCGCGCACCCGCCCCTCCGCCGGCTCGAGGCGGGCCGCGAGCGCGCGGTTCTGCATGGTGGCCCTCGCGAGGGCCATGGCCCGCAGCAACGGCACTCCGGACGTCAGGGTGAGCGACAGGGTCTCCAGATATCGGGCGCCATCGCGATCGCGCTCGTAACGGCCGAGTAGCGGCCATCCGAGGCGCCGGGCATCCCACGACGCGGCACGCGCGGGATCACGCAACGTGCGCTGCCACCACAGCACCGCCCCGGCGCCAAGGGGTACCAGGGCCCAGCCGCCGCGCAGCAGGAACGCACTGACCGCCATCAGCAGACGCGTGCTCAGCGGCAGTGGGGCGCCCCCGTCGCTCATGAGCTCCGCAAAGCGCGGTACCACCACCAGCAGGATCACCAGCGTTCCGACCGTCGACGACAGCGCCAGTACGGCAGGGTACACCAGAGCGGCCCGCACCCGCGCTTGGGTGGCCGCGGTTCGCTCGAGGGCTGCCGCCAGACGCCCGAACGTCTCGGGGAGCGTGCCCGTGGCCTCCGCCGCGGCTACACTCGGCGCAAACGCCACCGGCAGGGACGGCTCGTCGCGCATGGCCTCCGACAGCGCGCGGCCGTCGCGCACAGCCCGGTGCAATCGCCCGAACAGCACGCGCCAGACCGCACCGGCCGGGGCCGCCTCGCCCTCCGCTCCGGCCGACGTGGCGAAGGCCAGGGCGCGATCCACCGGCACCCCCGCCTCGAGCAGGGTGGCGATCGCCCGCATGATCACCGCGAGGGATTCGAGATCGTCGCCGGACCAGCGGGCCCAAAGACGGGCGAGGCCCGCACGTACCGGGGGCACGTTCGCATCGGCATTAATGCCGGCCCCCCCGCTGACGACGGCGCGTTCCGGCGCGGCACCCTCCGCCACGAGCTCGATTGCCCACAGGGCGCGGGCACGGAGCTGCGCGCGCGCCTCATCGGCGGTGCCCGCCTGCACGGTACCGCGCGACTCGCGACCGCTCGCGTCGGCCGCCCGGTACCTCCATGTCACCCTTCGTCTCCTGCGCTCAGCACGCGTGCCAGCTCCTGAACCGTGGTTACCCCGGCCGCGACCAGGCGCAGGCCGTCGTCGCGTAGGCTGCTCACTCCCTCCGCCCGTACCACACTCCGAAGCTGGGACACGGCGTCGCCGCGCGTGAACGCGTCGCGCAGCGCATCGTGCAATACGAGCAGCTCGGTGATCGCTTGGCGCCCTCGATAGCCGGTCCCGGCGCACGCGGCGCAGCCCCGGCCCTCGCGCAGCTGCGCGGGGAGCGCTACGCCGCTCATCAGGGTGCGTTCCTCATCGGTCACCGCGCGCCATGTGCCACACTCGTCGCACACCCGGCGTACGAGGCGCTGCGCCAGCACACCCTGCAGCGTGGCCGCCACGAGATAGGGCGCCACGCCCATGTCCCGCAGACGCGCGAGCGCGCTTACCGCATCGGTGGTGTGCAGCGTGCTCAGCACCAGGTGCCCCGTGAGGGCGGCGCGTACCGCAATCTCCGCGGTGTCGGCATCGCGCATCTCCCCCACCAGAATCACGTCGGGATCATGCCGCAGAATCGCGCGCAGGGCACCGGCGAAATCGAAGCCGGCACGCAGGTTGACCGGCAGCTGCACCACGCCATCCAGACGGTACTCCACCGGATCCTCCACCGTCACCACTTTCACCCCGGGCACGCTGCGTTCGCGGAGCGCCGCATACAGCGTGGTGGTTTTCCCCGAGCCGGTGGGGCCGGTCACCAGCAGCAGCCCACTGCTGCGAGCGAGCAATGGACGGAGTGCCGTCAGTACGGGCGACGAGAGTTGCAGCTGGTCGAGGGAATCGGGGCCCGCGGCTCCGCCGCCATCGAGCAGGCGCAGCACCACGCTCTCGCCAAGCAGAGCCGGCAGCGTGGATACGCGGATGTCCAGTTCGCGATCGGCCAGGCGAACGCGGGCGCGTCCGTCCTGAGGCAGCCGCCGTTCGGCAATGTCGAGCCCTGCCAGCACCTTGAGACGTGACACCACGGCGGCCCGAAACTCGGGGCCAAGCTGCTGCATGTCGCGCAACACGCCGTCGAGCCGGAGCCGTACGCGCAGCCCATCGGCCTGCGATTCCACATGCACGTCGCTGGCTCCCGTCCGTGCCGCCTCGGCGAGCATGGCGTTCACGACCTGCACGACCGGTTCACGACTTGCGAGCGCGCGCAGATCGTCGAGCGACTCGACCGCATCACCGCTCAGCGACGACGCGTCACCCGCTCGCTCCGAGGCCGTTCGCGGTGCGGCGAGGACGGCGGCGCGAATGTCACCGGCACTTGCCGGTTCCCACGTCACGCGCGCCTGCAACACCCGCTCGAGGGTGTCCTGCACGTGCGGCGGCACGGGTACATCGGCCGCAACGCGCGCGGCATCACCGGTCACCTCGAGCGGAAGCACGGCGTGCTCCTCGAGCCAGCGCGCCGGAAAGCGCCGGGCGAGCGGCGCGGCCGCCGCACTGCGCAAGCGCTGCGCCGCGTTCTGCGCGCCGCTCTGCGTGCCGCCCTGCGTGTCGCTCACGGTGTGTGCCTCACGCGGACCGGCCTCACCGGGAGGGCGGCCGCTTGACCGGCGTATCCGTGAGCGCGCCGGGCGATGTCTCTTCCATGCGGCGGCGGATGCGCTCACGGATCACGTCGGCGTCGGCGTCAGTGCGCACGATGTATGGCGTCACGAAGATCGCGAGCTCGGTCCGCTGCCGCGTGGTGGACTGGCGCTTGAACAGGGCGCCGGCCACCGGGATGTCCTTGAGCAGGGGAATCCCCTGATCCTGCACCTGCCGGGTATCGCCGATGAGGCCGGCGATCACCACCGTCTGCCCGTCACGCAGGACCGCCCGCGTGCTTGCCTCACGCGTGGAGATGATCGGCGCACTCAGGGCGGCCGACACGGTCTGTGGCGTGAGCGAGCTCACCTCCTGGAGCAGCTGCACCGACACGTAGCCATCGTCGTTGATCGTGGGAATGATCGAAAGCTTGGTCCCCACGTCCTGATACTGCACGGCACGGTCGATCGAGATGTCGTTGCCGAGTCGGGTGGAGGCAATGAACGGGACCTTGCTGCCGACCAGAATCGTGGCTTCGCGGTTGTTGGCGGCGATGATCTCCGGCGTGGAGAGCACTTGCACCTTGCTGGTGGAAGCGATCGAGCGCAGGAGGGTGCGTACGCCGGTGCCGTCGAGGCGTACGAGGCGCAGCAGCGCCGACGTGGAGCCGGTGTCGGGGATCTCGGGATTGCCGAACTGCCCCTGCACGTCGCCGCCACGGTTCACGGCGGCCCAGTCCACCCCGAACTCGAACCCGCGTCCCAGCGCGATCTCGGCGATCGTCACTTCGAAGAGCACCTGGGCCGGGCGCGTATCGAGCGCCTCGATCGTTTCGCGCAGCATGGGAAAGTTGGGAGGCGCCGTGCGGATCACGAGGGCATTGGTGGGCGCATTGGCCACCACCGTCGTGCGTCCCACCAGCACACCGACCGCGGAGTCACGCGGCGCGCTGCCGCCCGATACCGCGGCCCCTCCCGACGACTGGGCACCGCCCATGCCACCAGCCAGACCGCTGTTGCGGGTGCGGAAGGTGTCGCCTTCGCGCGCGCGGAAGCTGTCGAGTGCGCGTGACAGCGACCGGTCGGCCAGCGAGCCCCCCACCGGCGCCGCCACCTGAATGCCGAACAGCTGCCCGATGGCCGACGCCAGATCTTCGGCGGCGGCATACTTGAGGTTCACGACATAAGTGCGCAGGCCGGCCTCTCCCGCGGGGGAGGCGTCGAGCGTGCGCAGCAGTTCGAGATAGCGGGCGATGTTGCTGCCCCGATCGGTCAGGAGCAGGGCATTCGAGCGCGCGACGGTTTCCACGCGCGCGCCCTTCGAAAGCACCGCGCGCAGCGCATCGGCTCCTTCGTCTGCGCGGATGCTCTGCAGCGGTACGAGCTGACTCACGAGACCGAGCGGCGGCGGGTCCGGAAAGGCGAAGCCCGTACGCAGCGTCCCAGCAGCCGGTGCCTTGTCGTTGGGCAGCACCTGCGCCACGGTGCCCGACGGCACGAGCATGAGGCCATGCGCCTCGAGCAGCGACTCGAGAACCTGCTCGAGCTCGAGGCGCGACACGCCGGCGGGGGTGGCGAAGGTCACGCGCACATCGGGAACGTCGGTGAGAATCACCGTGCGCTGCAACGCCGTGGCCAGCGCCCGGATCACATCGGCCAGACGGGCGTTGGCAAAGTCGAGGGTACTGTTGCGCGCCGGCTCGGCGGAGCGCGCGCCCTGCGCGAGCAGCCCTGCCGGCGTGAATGCGGTGCACGCACTCAACGCACACATCACCGGCAGGCGAAGCCTGTTGAACATGGTTGCCATCACGGCACGACCCCGCTGGAGTCCGACACAGGACGTCGCTGCAGGCGCACGATGCGCGTGCCCGACGCCGAAGAGAGTTCTACCCGGTCCGCCAGAATGCGGCGCACACGGTACCCGCCAATGCGATCACCGGCCTGCACTACACGCGGTACACTGTCGGCCGTCCCCGCCTGCAGCAACGCGCGGCGCGATCCGTCCACGTCCATCACGCCGAATAATTGCACGCCGTCTGCCTCGGACGATGGCGCCTCCGCCCCGGGCACGAGCGCCGGTGCGGCCGACTCCTGCCCCGGGACCACGAAGCGCTGCGTGGGCGCGCGCCGGGTGGCGCTGAAGAGATTCGTGCGAACCAGTACGTCGCGCACGTCGGGCAGGTCGTGCGCTGGTGCGGCGGAGCCCCGGGAGTCCACCGGCGTCTCACCGCTGTTCATGGCGGGGCGCGGCGGCACGTTCACCGAGGCCGGCAGCACGAGCAGCACCACACCGACCGCCATCAGCAGGACTGCGAGCCATTCGAGCAAGCGCGGCGACATGCGAGAGACCACCGTGGCCTCCTCGGGCCGTACCGTCGACGAGGCAGTCATCGGGCACCGCCGCGGTCTGTCGTCGTCGATGGCGCATCGATCAGCACGGGGGCGCGCACGGTGAGCTGCACCTGCAGTACATCGGGAGCCCCGCGTAGCGCACTGTTCTGCTGTACCGCCACGCGCTCCACGATCGCCACGCGCGGGCCGTGGCTGATCGTGTGCAACAGCGCGCTGACCCCGTGGATGTCGCCGTATGCAGAAAGCGTTCCCACCAGGGAGCCGGTCGAGTCGGCGTCGCTGCCGACCTCCACGCGGTTTACCACCATGCCCGCGCCGTCGACCGCATCCTGCAGCAGTGATTGCACGGCGCTTGCGGCCAGCGTGAGCGACGGCGCGTGCATCACGCGGCGCGGGGCACCGGCCAGCGCGCGTTCGGCATCAGCGGCCGTGCGCTCGAGCGATACACGGTCGCGCACGAGCCCCTCCAGCTGGGCTACGCGCGCCACTGCGGCGGCCACGCGGGTTTCGCGCTGCTGCCAGGCCCTCCACTGCGGCATCACCACGCGAGTCAACAGCAGCGCCAGTACGAGCACCACGGCGCCGCCGATCAGCACGCGACGCTCCCGGGCCTTCACCGGATCAATGCCGGACGACATCATCGGCGCGGTCACGGTGTCTGCTCCATGCGGAACCCGATCGAGAAGGAGCTTCGCTGTCGGCCGCCGTCGAGAAAGCGTGTGCTCGGTGCCAAGGCGCGCACGTCCCCCAATCGCGGATGCCCGTCGAGTCGCGGGACGAGGGCAGCCGCGTCGGCGGCGCTGCCGTCGATGCGCCACTGCGCGCCGTCCCATTCGGCCCGCTGCACGAACACGTCGGCCGGCAACAGATCGCCAAGCAGCGCGAGGACCTCACCGGGATCGGCGGCCGGCGGCGCCGAGAGCAGGCGCTGTTCGTCGCGCGCGCGTTCGAGCCGAAGCCGCGCATCGAGGGCCGGTTGCGCAGCGGACTCCAGCTGCGCGGAGCGCTGCGCCAGCGCCTCCAACACGCGGGCGCGGTAGCTGCCCCCTGCCCATACGGCGAACAGGAGGGATGCGGCGCAGAGGGCGCCGGCTCGCCACCAGCGCGTGCGACGCGCGGCGACCAGGCGTTCCTCCATCGCGATGCTGAGCAGCTGCAGATCGGCCGGCAGCCCGTCTCCACTGCGCGCCGCCGACAGCACGGCCGCTGCCCATCGCGCGAGGTCGGCTGCTGGCACACTCGGCTCAACCGGTTGGCGCGAGCGGCGCACGTCGCGCAGCACACCGCGCTCGATTCGCAGCAGCCCATGCTCCGCGGTCGCCGCCGCCACGGTAACCGCACCGCTCACGCCGGCAAGCCGCGCCGCGTGGGGAACGGTCGTGATGCCGACCACCGGCGCCAGCTGCTCGAATGCCCGGCGCCATTGCTCGAGGCGGCCGGCGGGCATCGCCAGCGCGAGATCATCGGCCAGCGCGATGGCCGGTGTGTCGGCGAAGGCAAACCAGCGATCGGCATCGATCGTCAGCATGCGTCGCCTGATCGGGACCGATACCGGTGGCAGCTCCGGACGCGCGGCGTCGAGCCAGGCAAGCCCGATCATGAGTACGAATGCCGACGGACGATCCATCAGCGCGGTGAAGGCCTCGACCGTCCGCGCCGGCACCTCGCCGTCCCATGCGGCCTCGGCCACGACGTCCGGCGTGCCGCCTCGACGTACGGCGTAGGCCACGACACGCGTCGCTTCCACCACGACGACCCATGGTTGCCGCGTCATCGGAGCTGCTCCCGCCAGCGCACGAGGCGCAACTCGTTGCCCTCGATGGCGTACACGGCCTGAATCTCCTGAGTGGCAGCTTCACCCAACGCCCATCCACGTGACACGATCAAGATGCGCGTCGGGCGATCGACCAGCGAGCCCGCCGCGGCGCGCAGCACGGCCGGCGAGGCGTGACGACGATCCACGTACCCATCGCCGTCCACCGTAAGCTGCTCGGCTACTCCGGGGAGCCACGGCGCCGTCTCGCCCACCAGCGCCGCGACTTCGTCGAGCGACTCGAACGGGCGTACCCCGCGCGAGCGAGGCCTTGTACGCCCCAGCAGCGCGGTCATGAGCGAGTCGCGTGCATCTGCCGAGTCGCGCACCGCTGCGGATTCGCCAAGGCCACGCACCCGCGCGTCGATGAGGGTGGCTGCGCGCGCGGCCTCGGCCGGCGGGGCCACGGTGCGGAAGAGCGTGGTCAATCCGTCCACACCGGCGCTGTTCACATCGAGTCGCGCACTCACGTTCACGAGCACACTGCTGAATGTCCCATCGAGCAACGTGTCGCTCGCCCATGGGGCGCCCTCCTCGATCGCATCGAACAGGGGGAGGAGCGCCGACGAGTCCGCGGCCGCCTGCAACTGCGCCTCGAGGCGTGCCCGTGCCGCGAGCACCCCACTTTCGGCCATGGTGCGCGCCACCGCGAGGGCGCGGCCGGTCGACACGAGGCGCGCGCTCTGGCGGGCATCACGGGCGGCGAGCGCGGTGACGCTGGCCAGCACGGCCACTGTCACAAGCGCGGTGAAGAGCGCCGCTCCCCGGCGCTGCCTCCTCAGACGGAACAGCTGTGGCGGGCTCACGGCAACACGCTCCGGCGGGCCGTGTCCGCGAGTGAAGCACCGAGGGTATTTCCGAGCGGATCGAGCGCCTGCACCAACGCCGGGCGCTGCTGGCGCTCCGATGTGGTGCCGGCACGCCACTCGATGGCAATCGCGGCGGGGCGTTGCTGGGCGATCGGCCAGTCGGGACGCCACCGTGCCGCCTCCAGCATGGTGGCGGGTTCCAGCACGCTGATGTCCATCAGGTCGGCATCCGGCAGCCGATACTGCACGACCGGATCACCGGCGCCGGCTGCAATGGGCGTCGCCGTGAGCAGCAGGCCGGCCGAGTCCTGCACGACCGTGGTGCGCCAGATGGTCCCGGTACCGAGTGGCTCGCGTACCCCCACGGTGAGAAACTGCAACGACGGGGTCGTGCCGTCGCGGTCGAGCACGAGCAGCGGCTCATTCACCTGATCCGGTCGCGGCGGGTGTCGCAACATGTCGGACAGCATGGCGCGCCAGCGCGAATCGTCGGCGGTCGCGGTACCGTGCTCGCGCACCCGCTCGGCGGTCCGTCGGGCAGCCACCAGCGCGGACCCGGCCACGGTGGCGGTGATGGCCGTGAGGGTGAGCGCGAGCATCAGTTCGAGGAGCGTGAAGCCGCGGCGCGCCATCAGCGACGATCCACCAGGCGTGCGAGCTTCACCACGGCGTCGGGTTTGCGGGCAGGCGAGCCGCCGTCGCTCGGCACTTCCACTTCGAGCAGATCGAGCCCCGGCACCGCCGCGTAGGGGATGCGTCGCACGATCACCCCGGGGCTCACCGGCTGTCCGAGCATGGCGCGCGCGAGTTCGCTTTCGGCACGCATCGTCGCATCGGCCACGATTCCGGCCCGTTGTTCGAGCCGGGCAGCGCCGCGGCTTCCTTCCAGGCAGGCCACGGCTACCACCGAGAGGATGACCATGGCGACCACTGCTTCGAGCAGCGTCACGGGCGCGCACCCGTGTGGGTCGGGGCACCGGCGGGCGTGTCCCAACGGCACTTGCCCGCATCGAAGGCGGCGCGGAGCTCATCGCGTGGCACCCATCCCGCCGACGGGCGACAGGTACCGCGGGCATCGACCGTGAGATCGAGTGGGGCAGGGGGGGCGGTGATGCGGCCAGCCGCGATGGGTTCGGAGGCGTCGGGCGACCGTACGCTCCAGAGGCCATCGGCGTACACCCGCAGGCGCACACCCTGCTGGCGCTGCACGGCCAGGCGCCTGGCGCTATCGACGACGGCCTTCATATGGCCCGCCTTCTCCGCGCTGGGGCGTCCGGCGGGGAGCACGCCCGGCGACAACAGGAAGGCGCCCGCCATCCCGAGGATGGCGAGCACCACCATGACTTCCATCAGCGTCAGCCCCCGGCGGCGTGTGCACGACGGGGGCGGGGAGGTGGGCAGACGGCAGGGCACGGCTGACAATCTCGGGACAAGCCCGGGGAAGTCAACAAATCCGGGTTACGTTCCCGGCATTGGCCCTGCCGTATCCCTACCGTCATCCGCGGCGCGACGCCGCGACGGCCCTTACTTCTTGATGAGCGGCTGCACCGCGGCCGGCGCAGCGACCGCGTCGGGGCCAGCCGTGTTGAACTCCACCGTCTTGGTGGTCATGACCATCTTCTGCGGACCGGCCAGCATTTCGGAGCGCGTGGCCATCTTGATGGGGCCGAACTGCTGGTAGCCGCTCACCGTCGTGCTGCTGGTGATGGTTCCCATTTCCGTGGTCACCGTGGACTCCGAGCCGATCTGGAGCCCCGTGGCCACCGAGAAGTACTGCCAGCTCTCGTTGCCGCTCCCCTTGCGCACCATCTTGACCTTGTAGGCCTTCTCGCCGGCGAAGTCCACGATCCCTTCGTTGGTCATCGCACTGTAGCGGTCGGCCTCGTACAGCATGCCGGCCATGAAGTCGGCCTGCTCGCGTGCCTGATCGAGTTCCTTGCCTTCGAGGAGACGGGGGCCGCGCATCGGATCGACCGCCCACGCCACCGTGCCGTCGGTGCCCTGCAGGATCTCACCCAGGCCGGCGAGGTTGAGCTTCATCGACTGCTTGTTGGGGGCCACGAGCATCATCTCGAGATCGGCCGTCATGCCGGCGGCGGTGATCTCCATGGTGCCGATCTGCTTCATGGACTTGATGCCCTTCACGGCGTCCTTGCCACCGATCGCGGCCACGTGCTTGGCGATCACGTCGGCGGCAGACGGCAGCGCCTGCGCCATCACCGTCTGCGCGCTCAGCATCAGCGCGGCCGTCACCGCAATCGTGGAACGAATGGCCTTCATCGCATGCATGGCAGCATCTCCAGAGGTAAACGAATGGGAACGGCGGGAAACCATGGGAATGGCTGGCGGGCGCCTGCCATCATGGTACGAGTGGGCGGGCAGCGCGCTGCGCCGCCCAGATGATCGCCGCGGCGAGCGCGGGATCCTGTCCGTCGATCAACGCACGACGGAGCAGCGGAGTCACACGATCGGGGATGACCCCCGCGCCCTCGACCTGCTTTCCGGTCGGGCCCACGAAGTCGGCGATCGCGTGATAGAGGATGTCACCGTTGGGCAGTCGTTCGGGCACCGACGGCAACGCCTGACCGGCAGATTGCGCACCAAACACCGTGGCACGCCCAAGCCCCTGCAGGCCGCCGGCGAAAATTTCGGTGGTGCTGGCTGAAAGGGGATCGACGACCAGCGCCAGCGGCCCGGCGAACGGGCGCACGGGGCGGTACTGCGTGTCGATACGGCGGGGATTAGCCCGGAACTTGGTCGTCA
>CAZNZG010000046.1:0-2475 GCA_964577455.1 uncultured Gemmatimonas sp.
CCGCTCATCACCACGCCGCCCCCGGCATTCACGAAGGCCGTGATCGCGCGGGCATCGACCGCGGTGCTGTCCACCACCAGGATCGCGGCGTAGCGCGCGGTATCGAGCGGCGCAGGCATCCCCACCGTCACGCGCCCCGACGGCGAAATGCGAAAGGTGCCGTCGACCTGCCACCCGAGCTCCTCGAGTACCGCCACCACGAACTTGCTCTCCCATCCGGGCTCGCCGTACACGAACAGCCGCTTGTCACGGACCGCGGCGCGCACATCCACGACGGCCTGCGCACGCCCCGCCTCGAGGCGCACCGGGCGCACGGCACCTGACACGCGCCAGCCGTGCACCGCACGTGGCGCGCCATCGAGTGAGTCGATCACACCGCCAGCATCACGAAGCGTGACGCCGCCGGAAGCGCCGCTGGCCGCACGCACATCGAAACCGCCACGGGGCCCCGCGAGGGCGGCCACCGACAGCGCCACGCCCGCCGACGCCGTGCTGTCCACCCAGATCGCCGACGGACGCGCCGCTCCCGTGACGGCGGCGAGCGCCGCACGGGCGGGGTGGGCCGGCACCTGGCGCAGCCGCACCTCGAGCGTGTCGCCGGCCGCGGCAATGAGCGCGGACGCGATCGCCGCCACCTCAGCCCGCCCGTTCGAATCGGGTACGGCCGCATGGTCCAGCGCGAGCGCGCGGCGCGAGCGCGACGCGGCCGTGGCCGACGCCTCGCGGGCATTGCGCCATGACATCCACGCCGCGGCGGCCAGCGCCAGCACGGCGAGGGCGCGACACGCCAGCTCCAGCATCGCACGGGCACCATGCGCCACCGCGCGAGGCTCGGCTCCGCGAACCGGGACACTGGTCATCGGTCGCCCCGGCAGGCGCTATCGCGTGAGCGCATACACCACGAGGTTGACCGCGAACTTGGTGTTGTCCACCGACAGGAAGCGCTTGTTGTCGGGATGGAAGCTCCACTCCGAGCTGTAGTCCTTGTTGGAGTACAGCACGCTGATGCGTCCGTCACGCAGCACGGCATCGAGCTGCTCATGCACGAGGTTGTCGCCCCAGCCGTTCATCTCGTGTGATGTGGTGGGCGGTCCGTTCTCGAAGACGAAGAAGCACCGGTACAGCTCGTGCGTATTGGGGAGTGGCACCAGCGGTCCGGCGATCCGGCGGATCTCCTCGCGCACTGTCTTGTGAAAGGCGCCGTCCACATCGTGGTTGTGGTCGTCCACGAACAGCAGTCCGCCGCGCTGGAGGTACCGACCCAGCACGTCGGCCTCTCGCGTCGTGAAGCGCACCGGCAGGTGCCCGGTGAGATACAGCAGCGGATACTGAAACACGGCCTCCGAGGCCAGCGGCACCGACACGCCCTGCGGACGCACCGGCAGCGACGTGTAGCGCGCGATGGAATCGATCACATTGGCCGGCACCAATGGCGCCGAATCCCAGTCCCCCGACTCGTACTGCGCCGTCGCAAAGACGAATGGTGCCACGGCTGCGCCGTCGCCGCCGGGTACCACCTCCCGAGCCCCGTCGCTCATGGCGGCACCCCACGCGACCAGGGTACCACCGTGGTCCGCACCACGTTGCCCAGCGCCCGCCGCGCCTCCACCAGCGATGCCGTGGCATCACCGCCCTGCTCCACCACACGCAAGACCCGCGCGATCGCCGCCGCAAATGCCGGCGCATCACCGAGCGCCTCCACACGCAGCAGCGCCAGCGAATCACGCGCCGCACTGCGCAGCTCGTCGCGCTCCAGCAGCTGCGCCACTGTGAGCAATCGGGTATCGCGGACGGCCGCGCGCGCGGGGAGCGCCGCGCGCGATGAGCGGGTGGTCCGCTGGCCGGTATCCTTGCCCGCCAGCCGCACCTTGTTGATGTCCACGATCACCTGTGGCGGCCGGCCGCGCAGGTACAGCCGTGAGGCCGCCCGCGAACGCTCGATCGCCTCGAGCGCCCGCTTCATGGGCGGAATGGCAGCGTGCGGTTCCCCCTGTTCGAGCGCCCGCCCTGCATCCCACATCGCGTTGTAGGCCTCGAGCAGCGGCTGGTTGATCGCCACCACCGGCGAATCGTTCCCCTCCTCGAGCATGCCCGTCGTTGCCGACGTGCTCATCGACAGCTTGCCGCCCTGCTGATCCACGCCGTGCTCGTGCCCGTCGCCCGCATAGTGCGCATGCTCGGCACTCGACTCGCCGCTCAGACGCTGAAACACCACGTCGCCCACCGCCAGACGCAGCCGCGTCTGATCCCGCGCGATCCTCAGCGACTCGCGCACCACGTCGGCCCGCGCCATCCGCCGTTGTGCCTTGTCCAGCTTCTCCGTGAGCATCAGCAGCATGCGCTGGCTCAGCAGTGACTTGTCCACCTCGGGCGGCGGCGCCGGCTCCACCGCCACGCTGTCGAGCTCACTCGGCCGTGCAATGCGGAAGGCGCGCGTCTCGCTGCTGCCCACCTCACGCGCCGCGCCGGGATGTG
>CAZNZG010000046.1:2485-18857 GCA_964577455.1 uncultured Gemmatimonas sp.
ATGTGCATCACGCGCCACCGCCCGCAGATGTACCACATCGCCCGGCTGCAGCTTGAGCGCTTCGAGATCGAGCGTGCCGGAGATGCGACCGGTGCGCGCAGTACCACGCGGCCACGAGGTGCTCCCCACCGACACCGTGCGCACGGTGAACCGCTCCCCCTCACCGGATGTGACGATCAGTTCGAACTGCGCCTGTGCAAGACCGATGTCGTCGCGAAGGACGGCCAGCATCGGCAACCGCCCGATGGCCTCCCGGAAGACGCTGTCACGCGCAGGCTGCTGCAGCATGACGGTGGGAATGCTGTCGGGGTGCCCTTCGATGACCAGCAGCCGACTGCGTCCCCCGCGCGCAATCGTCATCGAGGTGGGACGCGTATCGGCCACGGCGTGCGTCGTCCACGCGCCATCGCGCTCCACGGCGTCGCGAATCGTGCCGGTGCGGGTGCTGTCGCCAACACGCTGCTCCTGCACCGAGGGCGCCGCTCCATCACCGCGCACTTCCACCCGGCTTCCGGTCAGGGCAACCACGCTCGTGGCATCACCGAAGCTGCGGGGCGCCTGCGCGGTGTAGGCCGGCGGTATCACGCGCACCGACCACGTGCCAAGAGGCGCCACGGTGGCGCCAACATTCTCGCTGCCGGCGACGACCGGTGCTCCGTCGCCCCCGGACAGCGCGGGTGTGTCGCCACGCATCACCGCCCACAGGACCAGCACGCCAGCCAGCGCCACGAAAAGCAGCGGGCCGGTCCAGCGACGACGTCGTCTCGCCGAGAGCGCCGCCGGCACCGACGCACGCGCCAGCACCTGCTCCGCCGCCGTCAGCAGTGCGGGCGTGACCTCCCGGCCATCGGCGAGCAGTTCCACGCAGGTGACCAATGCGAAGTCGGAGGCCGCGTTGGAGGCCCGCTCCTCCACCCACAGCGCCGCCTGCAGCACCGACGGCCATGTCGTACGGCGCGTGAGCAGCACCCACGACACCGGCGCCGCGGCCACGGCGGCGAGCGTCCACGCCTTCGGAACGCCCGCCACCAGCAGCATCAGCGCGCACATCAGTGCAGCCGACAGCGACAACAGCGCGGTGCGCACCAGTTGCTGCCTCACGAGCTGCCCCTGCGTCTGCTGCACCGAGCGCAACACGGTGGTGGTCATGTGCTCGCTCCTCGCCGCACCACCCATTCGGCACCCAGCAACGCGAGTGCGAACAGCAGCAGAAGGGGCCCCAGCCACGCGGGGTGCGTTCCGGTACGCCCCGCAACGCCGACGCGAAACGCCGACGCGGGAGCGCGGCCACGTCCGGGATCATCGCCGCGAAGTGAATCCGTGCGCATCCCGCGCGCTTCACAGGGGGCACGCAGTGCGCGCAAGAGCCCCTCGGCCGGCGCCGACAGCAACAGATCGGATGCCATCGGCACGCGAATGCCCACGGACCGTAGGCACCGGTCACCTACCCGTTCCTCCACGACTGCCGGTGCACCATCCGACCACCACGCGAGGGCACGACGTGCAGGCACATCGGACACAGGCGGCGCATCGGCCACCCGCACGAACGGGCCAACCAGTGCCTGCCCCTGCGCCGCCACGGCGCTCACGGTGTCGACGACCTGACGCCTGCGCCACCCCGCCGGCGCGCCGTCCTGTGGCCACACGATGGTGACCTGCGGGTCCGGGGCCGCGCGCCCGAAGCGCGATGTCATGGCCACCGTGGCGGCATCGTTCATGGCGCTCGCCACGACCGACGGCTGCGCCACGCCGGCGTCACCATCGCCCTCCTCGACGACGCTGTCCGCAGCCGCGGCCCGCTGCAGCATGATGGCGCCGGGCCACTGGGCGCGCCACGCCTCCCAGCCTGCCAGCGTTTCCACGTGGTCGGGGATGACCACTGTCAGCTCCACCTGCTCGAGCTCGGGGCGATCGGCAGCCAGTGCGGCCGCCAGCTGCGTGGCACGGACGACGGCGCGCGCCGGATCGCGCGCGAGATCGGCCACCGCATGCAGCTGTGATTCCACCTCGTCCTCCGCCGCCGCGGTGGACGCGCCAGCGTCGGTCAGTTGCCGCACACGCCAGCTGCTGTCGGCGGCAGCGGCGCTGTCCACCATGACCAGACGCACCGTGCGCACACGACCCGCCTCGAGCCGGACACCCGCCAGCGCGGCGCCGACAGCCAGCAGCACCAGCACCCGCAGCATCAGCAGCAGCAGATCGTTCGGGCGCGGGCGCCGTGCCACGGCACGCGCGTCGCCGCCGGTCACGAATCGCGCCGTGGGTAACGCCAGCACCGGTGGCCGTCGCACCGACAGCAGGTGCAGGACTCCCACCAGCAGCGACGCCGCGACGGCAGCGCCGAACAGCCACGGCGTCGCGAACGTCATGTCAGCGCGCGCCCTCGATCGGTGCTGTCCCGGCCATGACCACGGCGCGCACGCCGCGTGCCGCGCTGGCCCCCGTCACCACCTCGGTGTAGCCGGCGCCGAGTCGGCGCCACTGCTCTGCCGTCTCGCGACGAAACTGCGCAAAGCGTTCGCGATAGCCGTCACGACCGCGCGCATCAAGGACGGGCTCCGACGCGCTGGCGCCATCGCGTGCGCCATCGCGTGCGCCATCGCGTGCGCCATCGCGTGCGTCATCGCGTGCGTCATCGCGTGCGCCATCACCTTCCGGATCGTGCAGCAGGAAGGTTCCCACCGGCGGGTCGATCTCTTCGCGCGCCACCACGTGCACGCACTCCACGAGTGCGCCGGCGGCACCGTGCGCCCCGGCGACCTTCTGCAGGGCGATCAGATCACCGAGACAGTCGGTGATCACCACGAGACGCGTGTTGGTGGGCAGCGCGGCCACGTGAGGCGCGAGCGGAGCCGTGCCCCCCGGCTGCAGCTCGCCCAGCACACGCGCGATCTCCTGCACGGTGCCACGTCGCGTGCGTGCCGGCACCCGTGTCACCCCGTCACGGTGCACCACCAGCAGCCCCACCGGGTCGCTGGAGGCATGCGCCACCGCTGCCAACCCCACCGCCAGCTCCTGCGCGAGACGCCATTTACCGGCCGACGCCTCGGGGAAGGCCATGCTCGCCGAGCCGTCCACCACCAGCCAGGTGGTGAGCAGGGCACGATCATCGCTCAGCCTGACGAACGCGCGGTCGCTGCGGGCGAGCAGTCGCCAGTCGAGCGCACGGGGATCGTCGCCCTGCCGATAGAGACGATACTCGGTGAACTCGCCGGCCGTGCCTTTCTGTCGGGACCGGTGTGTGCCGGGCGGTGCGGCCCCCACGGCACGACGCGCCGGCCAGCGCAGGCCGCGCAGCGCATCGAGCAGGGGGCCGTGCGTGGCGTGCCCCACCAGGGTTACGCCGCGCTCGTGGGCGCCGCCACGTGCGAAAGCAGCGCGTCGATGATCGGTTCCGCCGAGATACCGTCGGCTTCCGCCGCGAAATTGGGCAGAATGCGATGACGAAGCACCGGCATCGCCACGCGCCGAATGTCCGCGGGCGACACGGCGGGGCGCCCGGCCAGCAGCGCCGACGCCTTGGCGCCGAGAATGAGCGCCTGCCCCGCGCGCGGTCCCGCCCCCCAACGCACGTACTGCTTCACCAGCGGTACGGCCGATTCCTGAGGCCGCGATGCCCGTACCACCCGCGCCGCGTACTGCAGCAGCAATTCACTGCACGGCACCGCCCGCACGGCGCGCTGCAGCGCCAGCGCATCGTCGGCGGTGAACACCGCCTCGATCGCCGCCCCACGGGCGCCGGTGGTCGCCCGCAGGATCGACACCTCGTCGGCCTCGGTGGGATACCCCACACGAATGTCGAAGAGAAAACGATCGAGCTGCGCTTCCGGGAGCGGGTAGGTCCCTTCCTGCTCGATGGGATTCTGTGTCGCCAGCACGAAGAAGGGTTCGGGAAGACGCATGGTCTTCCCCGCCGCCGTCACGCTGTGCTCCTGCATCGCTTCGAGCAGCGCCGCCTGGGTACGTGGCGGCGCACGATTGATCTCGTCGGCCAGCACGATGTTGGCGAACACCGGTCCGCGCACGAAGCGGAAGGCACGCTGCCCACCTCCACTCTCCTCGAGGATCTCGGTGCCCGTGATGTCGCTCGGCACGAGGTCCGGGGTGAACTGAATGCGGCGGAACTCGAGCTGCATGGCATCGGCCAGCGACTTGATCATGAGCGTCTTGGCCAACCCCGGAACGCCCACCAGCAGCGCGTGGCCGCCAGCCACGAGCGCCATGAGGATCTCGTCCACCACCTGATCCTGCCCCACCACGCGCTTGCCGATCTCGGCGCGCAGCCGGCGTACCGAGGCCACGAGCGACTCCACAGACCGCTCCCCGGCCGTCCCCCCCGCGCCGTCCACCGCAGCGGTACTCACCGGATCCCGCTCACTTGAGCGGCCGACGGCGACGCGCCGTGAGGAACAACGTGGAGGCATCCTGCGCCCCCACGGCACGCAGGCTCTGCGTCTCGTCCACCTCGGCGCCGTGCAGCTTCACCAGATAGCCGTCGAGCTCCGTCATGTCCGGCAACAGATTGGCCATGGCCACTCGCTTCACCTCACGCACGAGCGAATCGGGCGTGCACTCCACGCGCACCGCGTCCCACGCCTCCGCCGCCTGTACGCGCAGGGTCCACACGGACGTGGCACCCGCGGGGGCCACGCGCAGTACTTCAGGACGTACGCGCAGGGTATTCGCGAACTTCGGCGCGCTGTCGTGGCTGGCAGTCATGCGGCGCTCCCTCCCTCGAGCGCGGGCATCTCCGCGTCGGGCTGTACCGGCATGACCGGCGGTGCCGGGGGGAGCGATTCGAGAAAGCGTGCGATCTGCTGGTCGAACAGATAGCTCGACCCGCTCACCGCCGTTCCGGCCGGCGTTTCGCGCGCCGCAATCACGAGCTCCTCGCCGCCTTGCCCGCGCAGCACCACATGCGACGGCCCCTGCTTTTCCACGAACGCCGTGTACACGCCTCCACGACGCGTGAAGAACTGGGCGGCAGTCGTGATGACCTCGGCCACGGAGAGCGACGTCAACGTGTCCTGCAACTGACGGGACGATTGCTGATGCATAACCGGCATGATCGGAAAGTCGGATTCGGATGATCGACGCGGCGCGTACGCAGTGGCTGCGCGGCGCCGCACTCGAGACAACGGATTCGGGTGGCCCGCCTCAGGCGTGATCGTGATCCACGTCGACCGGAAACACGAGCACGAGTTCACGGGTGAGGTCGGGGTCACCGGCCTCGATCCGCAGTTCGCCACCGAGCCGCGCCGCCAGGGCGCGGGCCAGCGGCAGGTCCACGGCGGTCACCGCGGTACGCACGGCCACGAACGGATCGCCGGCGTTCCACGCCAGCGCATCCTGCCGCACCCGAAGTATACGCGCCGGAGAGGTTGGAAGTTGTGCCCCTGGCCCCGTCGGAACGGTGTCGTCCGGCTCGAACATGGGCTGGCCGTGCCAGTGCACGGAGAGCGCCAGGAAGCCGCGCCCCAGCCGGACGCCGGCCTCCACGGAGCCACCCTCGACCGCCGCCCCGCTGACCCCGAGCCCCACCACGAGTTCGAGGGCGCGGGTAAGTCGCGCCACGTCGGTACGCATCGTGGGCAGGAGCACCGTGGGCTCGTCGATCTGCACGGGGATCATCGGCGCTCTGGCACGCCACCGCGCGACGGCCTCGCGCAGCGGCTCGCGCGGATCCACGTCGTCCGGCAACAGCACGAAGCCGGGCGCGGTCACCTCGCCGTATTCGCGCGCATGCTGCGCCAAGAGCTGTACCGCCGCCAGCCGGTCGGTTCGGTCGCGCGGATCGTCCTGTCGTGTGAGCGACAGCATCGCCTCCACCACCACCCCCTCCGAGGCACTGCGTGCGCGTTCCGCCGCGGTCCAGCTGGCCGCCTGCGTTTCGAGCTCGGCATTGGCTTCCGCCAGCGCGGCATTGGCCCGGCGCAGCGCGTCGGTACGGCGCGACTTGTCGGTGGCCGCCGCGAGCTGATCCGCCACCAGCCGGACGAGGGCGCGCTGCTCATCACTCACGCACGTGGCATCGGCGAAATAGAACGCCACCGCGCCGATCGGTCCGTCGGCTGTTTCGAGCGGCGCGGCGATGATGCTGCGGAAGCCAAGCTCCTGCGCCACCTCATGCCACGCCTCGAGCGACGGCTCGGCAAAGAGATCCTCGACCTCCACCACGCGGCGCTCCGCGACCGCGAGCCCACTTGGTCCGTCACCCACCCGAACCCGCAGCGCACCGATCCACTGCCTATGTGGCGCCGGCCACTCGTGCTGAGCCACGGGACGCAGCAGTTCGCCGTCGGGGCCAAGCTGCATCACCAGCGAGAACGAGGCGCCCATGAGCGGCGTGACCCGATCGAGCGCGAACTGCTGCACATCTCCGGGATGTTCGGCCAGCAGAAAAGCGTGTGCGATTTCCCGCACCGCCAACAGTTCGCGTGCGTCACTCATTCGTCAGGGAGATGGGAGTCAGAAGCTGGCGCGCGGGCGCTTCGGCGACAACGGGCGTACTTCCAGACGGTGGACCAACATGTGCGGCGGTGCCGTCACGGCAAAGTGCACGGACTCCGCGATGTTTTCCGGCTCGAGCATCCACGCCGTGTTGGTCCCCGCGGGGAACAGCTCCGTGGCCACCGACCCGGGGGTGACGACGGAGACACCCACGCCGGCATCACGCACCTCGAGCATGAGGGACTCGGCGAAGCCCATCACGAAGTGCTTCGTTCCGCTGTAGCAGCTGCCCCCCACGAACGTGTTGCGTCCCGCCGTGCTGCCGATGATGCAGACATGGCCACGCCCGCGCGCCACCATGCCGGGCAGCACGGCGCGTGTCACGTGATACAGCGCGTTCACGTTCACGTCCACCTGGCGGTGCCACTCTTCGGCCGTCATCTCGAGAAAGGGCTTCAACACGGCCACGCCGGCATTGTTGACGAGCACATCCACGTGCAGCCCCGTGAGCGCGGCCGCCGCGTCCACGCCGTCGCGGAGATCGACCGGCAGCGACTGCACGCGGGCACCGGCCCCTTCGCACTCGGCGGACACCACGGCGAGCAAGTCCGTATCGCGTGCCACGAGGACGAGGTCGTGCGACGCGGCAAGACGCAGCGCAATGGCGCGGCCGATGCCACGCGAGGCACCGGTTACGAGGGCAACCGGGCGGGAAGTCGAAGCGGATTCCGTCATGCGAGAAATGTAGAAGGAACCACGCCCACTGGCAGCGGGCACCGGCTCTGCCCAGATACACAGCCGTGACACGTTGGTATCCGAGTCTTCACAGGACCGAGGGATCCTTTACGGACGCTGTTGTTTCCGTACCCTCCACCTCGTCCAACCCATGATGTCTCTGCAGAGCCGGCTCTTGGCCATTGCCATTGCCATCGGCGCCGTCGCGGCGCCCGCGCAGGCGCAAGGTACCCTGACCGGTGCCGTCGTCGACTCGGCCAGTGGCCTGTCGCTGACCGGCGCCCGTATCACCATCGAGTCGATCGGTCGTTCGGTGCTCAGCGACCGTAGCGGCCGCTTTGTGGTACCCGCACTGGCGGCAGGCGAGTACGTGGTGGGCGCGCGATACATCGGCTACGCCACCGCTTCACAGCGCATTCGTGTCGAGAACGGTAAGATCGCCACAATCACCTTCCGCCTGAGCACGGCGAAGAACACACTTGGTGAAATCGTCGTGGTGGCCACGCGCACCGGTCAGGCAGCGGCGCTCAATCAGCAGAAGACCGCTGCCACGGTGGGCAACGTCATCGCGGCCGACCAGATCGGGCGCTTTCCCGACGCCAACCTCGGTGACGCCCTCAAGCGAGTGCCCGGCGTGACGGTCGCGCTTGACCAGGGCGAAGCGCGTTTTGGCTCCATTCGGGGTACGGAGCCGCGATTCAATACGGTCATGGTCAACGGCGAGCGCATCCCCTCCGCAGAAGCCGAGGTGCGCGAAGTGCAGCTGGACTTGGTGCCCGCCGACATGATTCAGGCGGTCGAGGTGAACAAGACGCTCACTCCTGACATGGATGCCGACGCGATCGGCGGCTCGGTCAACGTGGTGACGCGAGCGGCACCCGCTGGATTCCGTCTCTCCACCACCGCGGGGTCAGGCTACAATTTCATCCGTGAGAAGCCGGTGCTGGTGGGTGGTGTGGTCGCCGCCAACCGGTTTTTTGCCAATCGCCTTGGTATCATCGGCAGCGCCTCCTACTACGATCAGCAGTTCGGGTCTGACAACAAGGAAGGTACCTGGAACAAGAGCAGCAGCGGGACGCCGTTCATGAACCAGTTCGACCTTCGTCGATATGATGTCCAACGTACGCGTCGCTCGATGTCGCTTGGCCTCGATTACAAGTTCAACGAGGCGAACAGCATCATGTGGCGTACCCTGTACAACAGCCGTGACGACTGGGAGAATCGGTACCGCGCGCGCTACATCCTCGGCGCGCCAAACGCCAGCGGAATCCAGACCACCGAGATCCGGCGGCAAACCAAGGGCGGCGGTCCGGATGATCGGGTCAAGCAGGCACGCCTCGAAGACCAGCGGATGTGGAGCAGTCAGCTTTCCGGCGAGCACCTCATCGCCAACAAGGCCACGTTCACGTGGTCGGGAAGCATGTCGGCGGCCTCGGAGACCCGCCCTGACGAGCGGTACATCGACTGGCGTTCGCGCAATGTGAGCATCCAGCCCAACTACGCCGATCAGCAGAACCCGCAGTTCACCGCCACCAACCCGGCGCAGGTCGCCCCGTCGGCCTTCACGTTCCGACGCATCGAACAGCTCGAGAGCTTCACGGAAGATCGGGACATGAACGGGCGAGCCGATCTGCAGATCCCCCTGCGTGAGGGCGACCGAGCCTCGAAGGTGAGGTTTGGCGTACGGTATCGCGGCAAGGAGAAGTTGCGCGACAACAGCTACAACTTCGCCACGCCGGTCACGAGCAGCGCCTTCGCCAACATGTCCCTGCGTGGACTGGAGGACTTCACGGTACCGACGAACCTCGCTGGCAACTATCAGTACGGCAGCTTCAGCTCGCCGGCGTTCCTCTCGGGGCTCAACCTGTTCAACAGCGCCGAGTTCCGCCTCGCCGACCAGCCGGGCGAGTACGCGGCGGGGAACTTCGATGCGGAAGAGCGCATCGTGGGTGGTTACGGCATGTTGGAGCAGCAGTTCGGCAAGACGCTGCACATGGTGGCCGGTGTACGCCTCGAGAACACCCGCATCGATTACCGCGGCTTCCAGTACAACGTGGACAATGATGCCGTATCACCGACGACTGGCGACCAGAGCTATACCGATGTGCTTCCGAGTGTGAATCTGCGCTGGGACCAGGCCCCCAACACCGTGTTCCGCGCCGCGTGGACCAACACCCTGGCGCGTCCGAACTACTTCGACCTCGTCCCCTATCGCGAGATCAGCCTCGAGGACAACGAGCTGAGCACCGGCAACCCACTGCTCAAGCCCACCCGCGCCATGAACTTCGACCTCATGGCCGAGCGCTACTTCGAGAACGTGGGGCTGCTGTCGGCTGGCATTTTCCACAAGCGGATCACCGACTTCATTTTCAATTTCACGCAGTTCCAAGCGGTCGATCCGGTAACCAGACAGACCTTCGCGCAGATCAGCAGCCCGCGGAATGGCCCGGAAGCGACGCTCACCGGTTTTGAAGTCGCGGCGCAGCGTCAACTCGACTTCCTCCCGGGTCTTCTGCGCCACTTCGGTGTCTACGCCAACTATACGTTCAACGAGTCCGAGGTAAGTGGTCTCGACATCGAAGGACGCGAGAACGAAAAGCTCCCGCTGCTTGGTACGGCGCGTCACAGCGGCAACCTTTCGCTCTCGTTCGATTCGCGCCGCTTCACCGCCCGTATCGCGTTCAATTACCAGAGCGAGTCACTGGATGCTGGAGAAGGCGGCTACAACGAGGACGCCTTCTTCGATCGCTGGGCCGACCGTCGGACCGACATCGATGCCAATGCCACGGTGCAGCTCACCCGGACGAGCCGTTTCTTCGTCGAGGCCAACAATCTGAACAACCGTCCGCTGCGCTACTACCAGGGTGTACGCGGCCGCCTCATGCAGGACGAGTTCTACGGCCGTCGCATTCAGACGGGCATCAAGGTCGACTTCTGATGCACCGATCCTGCCTTCGGGCGGCGCCATCGCGGTCATCCAGCCTCTGGATGACCGCGATGGCGTTTCCCCTTGCGTTCTGCGCGCTGGTGTCCTGCGCCGGGGTGGACGGGAGCGGAAACGACCGCACGCGCGCCTCATCGGCGCCGACGACCTCGGACACCCTCCGTGCGGTGGTCATCACCGACACGGTGCCGAATGATTCTGATGACCCTGCGATCTGGCTGGATTCCGCCGGAACGGTCGGTTCACTGGTGCTCGGCACAGATAAGGGTGACTCGACCGGTGGCATCTTCGTATTCGACTTCGAGGGTCGGCTCGACAGCACACGATCGCGTCATCCGCTGCAACGGATGAACAACGTGGACCTCGTGCAGGGGCTCGTCATGCGCTCCGGCCGTATCGACGTCGCGGTCGCGACCGAACGTGGACGTCAGCGGCTTCGGGTTTTCCGGCTTCCCGACATGACGCCGATCGATGATGGCGGCATTCCAGTATTCGATGGCGACACCACCCGGGCCCCGATGGGTGTGGCACTGTACCGACGGCCACGTGACGGCGTCGTCTTTGCCATTGTGGGCGGGAAGGGCGGCCCGGTCGACGGATATCTCTGGCAGTACCGGCTCGAAGATCGTGGCGACGGTACGGTGCGGGGAGTGAAGGTTCGAGCCTTCGGCCGCTTCAGTGGCAAGAAAGAGATCGAAGCCATCGCGGTGGACGACGTCCTCGGTCACGTGTATTACAGCGACGAGACGGTCGGGATCCGCAAATATGCTGCGGATCCCGACCATCCCGGTGCTTCCACGGAACTGGCGCTCTTCGCCACGTCAGGCTTCGTGCAAGACCATGAAGGTCTGGCCATCTATCCCACGTCCGACAGCACGGGTTACCTCATCGCGTCCGATCAGCAGGGACAACGTATACAGATCTTCCGACGCGTGGGCGATCCTGGTCGCCCCCACACGCATCGTTCTCTGGTGACAATTCCCGTGTCGGCCATGGAGACCGATGGACTCGAGGTGACCGACTTCCCGGTGTCCTCGCGGTTCCCCCGTGGCGTGCTCGTCATGATGTCGACGGACAAGCGCTTTCACTTCTTCGACTGGCGCGACGTTGAAGCCCGTATCCCACGCGACGGGCGTTAGTCCACGTTACGAGGGCCTCGCATTCCGAACGGCGCGCCGCACGTCGCGCCGTTCCTGCTTCACGCCGCGCTGTCCCTTGCGGATCTCGCGCGTCTCCTGCTTGGCCGCGGCTTTATCGCCATCTCGGACCGCCTGACGGCGCTCGCGCTGGTCGCGGTTCACCTCACGCTTCGCGCCGCGCAGTTCGCGCGTCTCCTGTCTGACGGGGCCATGCTGGCCCTGCGCAGACAGCGTGGCGACCGGCGCGGCGATGGCAATGAGCGAAGCGATGATCAGACGACGCATGGCACACTCTCCGTTCTCTGGGACCGGCAGCGGCGGCGCTCTCTGCACCGCCGGCTGCGTCGGTCTTCGGATACTTGGACGACCGGTGCGCGACGGGCGTTAAGGTGCCGCCGTGGGGGCCCGCCCGATGCGTACCAACTGCTGGTCGTGCAGACGCCTCGCGTGCTGCGCCACCGACGCGTCGGGACTGCGCCAGAAGCGCTGCAACCATTGGCGCACATCCCCGTGCTCGTAGTGTGCCCCGAGTTCCAGCGCACAGGTGAGCTCCGCCTGTGTCTCCGCCGCGTCGGCTGCTTCCTGATAGACGGCAAAGCCGACGCTGTATGCCGTCTGACTGGCGAGCGAGTCGATCGTCGCCGGCAGGGGCGTAGCCAACGCCTGCGCCGCCTGCCCCGCCTTGAAGAGCGGATTGCGGACCGCCAGGCATCCTTCCATCGCGTTCGCCACTTTCGTGCGGACACTCGGCCCGCACGCGGCGATGGTGCCCAGCGCGACTGCGCTGAACACCATCGTCATCGTACGACTGGCCACGGTGAAACCGCTCACGGCGTGGCCGAGCATCCGGTCACCACCGTGCACTTGGGATCGACAGGCGGCAGCTTGAGGCGCGCCAGCTCGGCGTTGACCGCGGGGAGATCGGACTTCCACACCTTCTCGAGCGTGCCCTGATAGCCGGCCAGCTCCCTGGTCAGAATCCCGAGGATCTCCGGCATGTACGTGCCCGGCGGACCATCACCACGCTCCGCCATCGACAGTAGGTTCGCGAGACGATTGTTGACCTTGATCGGGAAGTTGAGCGGATCCTGCCCCGACTGGTTCTTGACCTGATACACGTTCTGCTCGACCGCGAACGCATTGCCGCGGAGCGTCTCGCCCTTCGCCTTGAGCTGGGCATCATCGCTGGCCCGCTTGTAGCGATCATCGAGCTGCGCCTTCACACGGCGGATTTCGATCACGGCGCGCTGCGCTTCGTTGGTCTTGTCGCGTACCTGCTTGCCGAACGCATACTGCGCGCGCAGATCGGCATCGGTGACATCGGGGAGCAGCGGGCTGCGCTGAATGCGCAGCGGCGCCTTGAGCTCCTGCCCATCGGCGGTCAGGCGCACCGTGTAGTTGCCCGGCGGCAGCGCAGGGCCGGCGGTCCCGGCGCCCCAGAGCACCATCCCCGGGAAGCTTTCGATCCCCGTGGCACGCAGATCGAACGTGAGCCGCGTGAGCCCCGCTGCGATGGGGAAGCTGCTGGTGGTGCCACGGCGGCGGCCACCGACCGGGCCAGTCGCACTCGCTGCCGCGGTATCGCCGGTGAACTCGCGCAGCACCGCCCCGAGGCTGTCCACGATGGCCAGCGTGGCGCGCTTGGGCTTCTCGGCGAACATCCAGCTCAGCGTGACCCCCGGCGAGGAGCGCAGCCCCACCGCCGGCGTATACAGGTGCGACTTCGCCGCGAGCACTGCCGGCGTCGCCTGACGCAGCGGCGCGATGTTGTCGAGCACCCAGAAGCCACGGCCGTGGGTACCGATCACCAGCTCGTCACGCTCCACGATCAGGTCCGCGACCGGCACGTCAGGCATGTTGAGCTTGAGGCTCTGCCACTTCGCCCCATCGTCGTACGAGATGTACACGCCGTGCTGGGTGGCCGCGTAGAGCAGTCCCTTGCGCGTGGGATCCTCGCGCACGGCGTGCACGTAGTCCTCCGCGCCAAGTCCGTTCACGATCTTCGTCCAGGTCTTGCCGAAGTCGGTGGTCCGGAAGATGTACGGCGCGCGGTCGTTCAGCAGCGGACGACGCACGGAGATGTACGCGGTGCCCGCATCGAAGGCCGAGGCATCGATCTGCGAGACACGGCCGAAATCCGGCATCTCCTTCGGCGTGATGTTCGTCCACGTCTTGCCGAAGTCACGCGTGATGTACACCAGCCCGTCGTCGGACCCGGTCCAGATCGTGTTCACGTCCTTCTTGCTCGGTCCGACCGAGAAGATCGTGCCGTACACCTCGGGGCCGTTCATGTCGCCCGTGATGGGGCCGCCCGACTTTTCCTGCGTTTCCGGCGCGTGGCGCGTGAGGTCGGGGCTCAGGTTCTTCCAGGTGCGACCGCCATCACGCGTGGCCCACAGGCGCTGCGACGACACGAACAGCAGCTTGGGATCGAGCGGCGAAAAGAGAATGGGGAACGTCCACTGCCAGCGCTCCTTGATCTCCTTCGAGGGCTCGCCGGAGTAGAACCACGGATACGGATTCACTTCGCGAGACAGCCCCGTCTTCTTGTTGAACTTGTCGACGTAGCCGCCGTTGTTGGTCCCCGAGTAGAACACGTCGACATCGAGCGGATCGGGGGCGATGTAGCCGGGCTCACCGCCACCGACCTGATACGACACCGCCATGCCACCCTGCGCTTCCTGACCGGGCGCCGCGTTCTGGCGGCCCATGTTCCAATTCATCGGCGTGCACAGGGTGCTGTTGTCCTGCTGCGACCCGCACACATGGAAGGGCACGTGCTTGGTGGTGATCACGTGATACCACTGCTCGGTGGGGAAGTCCTGTTCGGAGTACTTCTTCCCCGTATCGAAGGTCACCGTGCCGCCACCGTCGTTGCCGGCCACGAGGTGCGAGGGATCGTCCATGTCGATCCACAGGTCGTGCCAGTCCCCGTGGCTGCCGTTGCCGATGCTGGTGAGCGTCTTGCCCCCATCGGTCGAACGGAAGAACGACACGTTCTCGATGTACACCAGATCGGCGTTCTGATGATCGGCGAAGAGGTGCGTGTAGTAGAACGCACGCTGGCGGATGTTGCGGTCGCCGTTCACGAAGGTCCACGTGGCCCCCGCGTCATCGCTCTTGAACAGCCCGCCGTTTTCGTTCTCGATCAGGGCGTACACGCGCCCGGGCTTGGCGGCGGTGAGCGCCACACCGATCTTGCCCACGAGACCGCCGGGCAGCCCCGTGGCGCGCGTGATCTCGGTCCACGTTTCGCCGCCGTCGGTGCTCTTGAACAGCCCCGAGCCGGGCCCGCCCGACGACATCTGGTATTCCTTGCGATACGCTTCCCACAAGGCGGCGTAGAGCACCTGCGGGTTCGACCGATCGATCGCGATATCCACCGCCCCGCTCTTCGCATCACGGAACAGCACCCGCTTCCAGCTGGCGCCGCCGTCGGTGCTCTTGTACACCCCGCGCTCCTCGCTCGGCACGCTGTACTTGCCGAACACGGCCGCATAGACGATGTCGGGGTTGGTCGGATGCACGCGGATCTTCGAGATCGCATCGGCGGTGCGGAAACCGGCATGCTTCCAGGTCTTGCCCGCGTCGGTGCTCTTGTAGATGCCGTCACCGGGCATGATGTTGCCGCGAATCGCACTTTCGCCGGTGCCGATGTACACGACGTCGGGACTGGACTCGCTCACCGCGATCGCGCCCACGGAGGCACTGGTGATCTGGCCGTCGGTAACCGGGCTCCAGGTGTCGCCCCCATCGGTGGTCTTCCAGAGGCCACCGCCGGTCGCACCGAAGTAGGCTTCGTTCTTCCGCCCCTTCACGCCGCTCGCCGCGATCGACCGGCCACCGCGGTCCGGGCCGATGTTGCGCCAGCGGAAATTCTTGAGGAAGGCCGAGTCGAGCGTGGCCGGAGCGAGGGCCACCGACGCCGGGCGGCTGGCCGGCCGGGCCGCTGGCTTGGCCGGCGGCTGCAGCAGCGCCGCAGCCGGCAGGGCCAGCAGGGCGAGAGAACGCACAGGGAACATGACGCCTGAGGGTTAGGGTGAGATGCTCCCTAACCTACGGTTGTGGCGGGCATCTCGCTGCGGGCGGGCGCGGGGGCGCGGGGGGGGCACGACGCGGGGGCGTCAACGCGTGGCACCGACGAGCAGGGCACGAACGCGTTGGCCATGACGCGTTGGCACGGACGCGTTGGCAACGACGCGTTGGCAAACTACGCAGTCGACCACGTAGGTACCGACGCGTAGCAACGACGCCCCCCCGACCAAGACCCCGACCAAGACCCCGACCAAGACCAAGACCCCGACCAAGCGCGCGCAGCGCCGCTCCCCAGACCCCGACCGGGGTTGCGTAGGCGTTACGCGTAGGTACCCGCGTGGTCGACTGCGTGGTTTGCCAGCGCGTGGTTGCCAACGCGTTGTGGCCGAAGCGTTCGTTCCAACGCGTCCGTGCCCTGCTCGTTGGTGCCACGCGTTGACGCCCGCGCGTTCTCCCCTCGGTTAGGCCAGCAGCTTGCCCGCGAGGTATGCCTTGAGTTGCGACACGTCCACGCGGTCCTGCGACAGCGAATCGCGGTCACGCACCGTCACCGTCTGGTCGCCGGTGCTCTGGCCGTCCACCGTGATGCAGAACGGCGTGCCCACTTCGTCCTGACGACGGTAGCGCTTGCCGATCGATCCCGTCTCGTCGTAGTCCACCGTGAAGGCGCCGCGCAGATCGTCGAGGATCTGCTTCGCCATTTCCGGTTGGCCGTCCTTCTTCGTGAGCGGAAAGATCGCCGCCTTGATCGGGGCGATCGACGGGTGCAACCCCAGCACCACGCGCCCTTCCGCCTCGCCCTCCACGGCTTCTTCACGATACGCATTCACCAGCGCCGCGAGCGTCACGCGGTCCGCGCCCACGCTCGTTTCGATCACGTACGGCACGTAGCGCTTGTTGTTCACCTGGTCGAAGTACTCGAGCTTCTTGCTCGAGTACTGCTGGTGCTGCGTGAGATCGAAGTCGGAGCGGTTGTGCACTCCCTCGATCTCCTGATGGCCCAGCGTCCCGCCGAAGTCGAACGTCACGTCGAAGGCGGCGCGCGCGTAGTGCGCCAGTTCGCCGGCCG
>CAZNZG010000047.1:0-18741 GCA_964577455.1 uncultured Gemmatimonas sp.
GGCAGCGTCACGAGGACGCGTTCCTCGCCGTCGCGAACCACGCGGACACGCAGGTGCTGCGCGGGCTCACCGGAAGCGGTGGGCTGCGAGCTGTTGAAGAAGCTGCGGACCCAGGTATAGGGACAGCGGGCCATGAGCGGTTCGGTCGAGTGGGAACGCAGAGTGGCCGCAGCGGCGCGGGCAATGGAAAGTATCGGTCGCCACCGCTGAGAGCTTGAGCCATTCCGCACGTACTGGGGGCAATTAGTGCGGTGCGATCCGACAGCCGCTGATCCCCTCCGTGTGCCCCCTGCACTGCTCCTGCAAAAGCGGGCTGGCCTCCAGCGCCTGGAACCTGCAGAATAGATGAGACTGCCTTAACTCTCTCAACCGTATGCGTGTCGAATCTCTGCACTGGACGCCCCAAACAGGTTGGATGACTTTACGCGATGGTGCCGATGCCGCCGATGTCCAACTCGTGCTGGCCTTCGGCGCGCGTAGCGCCCTGACGAATACGGCGATCCATCGCGAGTTGTGCGGCCGTTTCCCCAACGCACACGTTGCGGCATGCTCCACGGCCGGGGAGATCGTCGGCACGAGTGTCTGCGACGAGAGCCTCGTCGCGGTCGCGCTGTCGTTCGCCCACACCCACGTCCGCGTCGTTCACCGACAGCTGCATGCGAGCGAGGAGAGTGGTGCGGTGGGAGAAGAACTGGCCACCGCCCTGCATGCTGACGATCTGGCCCACGTGCTGCTCTTGTCCGACGGACTTCACGTGAATGGATCCGCGCTCGCCAAGGGAATGCAGCACCGATTACCCGCCCATGTCCTCGTGACCGGTGGCCTGGCGGGCGATGCGGCACGCTTCGAGCAGACATTCCTCTGGAAGAACGACGAACTGCTCGATCGCGCCGTGATTGCGATCGGGTTGTACGGCACCCGGCTTCGCATCGGGCACGGCTCACTCGGCGGGTGGGATCCGTTCGGGCCAGATCGCGTCATCACCCGTTCGGCGGGCAACGTGCTCTACGAGTTGGATGGTGCCCCTGCTCTGGCGCTCTACCGGGAGTACCTCGGGCCGCACGCCGCCAACCTGCCCGGGAGTGGCCTGCTCTTCCCGCTCAATCTGCGCGCCACACCCGAATCACGGCCGGTCGTACGCACCATTCTCGGTGTCGATGAGGCGCAGGGGAGTCTCATCTTCGCCGGCGACGTGCCGCAGGGACATCACGCCCAGCTCATGAAGGCCAACATCGACCGGCTGGTCGATGGGGCGCAGGGCGCTGCCATCTCGTCACGGGAGTCCATAGGCGGCACCTCACCGGCGCTGGCGCTGCTGATCAGCTGCGTGGGACGGCGCCTCGTGCTCAAGCAGCGGGTGGAAGAAGAGATCGAGTGTGTGCGCGAAGTGCTTGGGGGCAGCACTGCGCTGTGCGGGTTCTACTCCTACGGAGAGATCGCACCGGTTGCCGGGTCGCGACAGTGCGAACTGCACAACCAGACGATGACCATCACCACGTTCGACGAGTTGGAGTGAACGTTCGGTGACCAGCGGACCCTCGCGTCTTCCCGGGCAACGCCACAAACTGCTGGCGCGGCAGATCCGACGGCACTTCGGACATGCCGAGCAGGTGCCGCCGGACCTCGAACCCTTTCTCGATACGATCGAGGAGGCGTATGCGCAGACCGACGAGGACCGTGCCCTTCTCGAGCACTCCCTCGAGACGGTATCGAAGGAGCTCGCGAATCGCCTGCAGCGCATGGAGTCGGCGATTGGTGAACGGGAGGCGGTGAAACGCGCGTATGCGCAGCTCGAGGCAACGCAGGAGCAGTTGCGGCAGGCCCAGAAGATGGAAGCCATCGGCCGGCTGGCCGGCGGGATCGCGCACGACTTCAACAACCTGCTCACCGTCATCAGCGGCAACGTGGAGTTGATGGCGGAAGCGGCCGTGTTGCCGGACGGGCACGACGCGCTGCTGCACGAAGTGGCCGCCGCAGCCCAGCGTGCCGCGCGGCTCACCAATCACCTGCTGGCGTTCAGTCGCAAGCAAACGTTGCAGACGTCGATCTTCGACCTGTCGGAGACCATTGCCGATCTGGAGCCCATTCTCCGTCGGGCCATTGGTCCCGTGGCGCAACTGTCCGTGGCGGGCGCCCCGACTTTCGTGCGTGCCGACCGTACGCAGCTCGATCAGGTGTTGCTCAATCTCGTGATCAACGCACGCGACGCGATTGCCGGAGACGGGCAGATCACGGTCACCTGCGGGGTAACCACGCGGAACACGGCATCCGAGGTGGTACACGGCGATGTGCTGCCGGCCGGACACTATGCCACGCTGACGGTACGCGACACCGGCTCCGGCATTCCCGAGGACATCCAGGATCGTATCTTCGAGCCGTTCTTCACCACGAAAGCGCAGGGCGAGGGCACGGGACTGGGGCTCTCCATGGTGTACGGCCTCGTACGCCAGCTCGGTGGGTGGGTGGCACTCGAGAGCCGGCTGGGTATCGGCACCACGGTGGAAATCCACCTGCCGCTGGAAGCAGCCGACGCGGTCATCGCGCCGCTTCCCGCCCGCGCCCCACATGACCGGCGCACCCGCGAACCACTTGTGCTCGTGGTGGACGATGAGGACGGCGTGCGCCGCCTGATCGCCACGATTCTCACCCGTCACGGCTTCCGCGTGGTCGAGGCGCGCAACGGCCTCGAGGCGCTCATGCTGCTGCAGCCCGATACCTTGTCGGTGGATCTGGTGGTGAGTGACGTGATCATGCCGGAGCTCGACGGGCGTGAATTGAGCCGTCGCCTGCAGCAGGGAGGGCCCGACGTCCCCGTGCTCTTCGTCTCCGGTTACAGCCACGAAGAGATGGCGGACCTTGGTGGTGCGTTCGACGATGGGACCACGCTGTTGGCCAAGCCGTTCTCTGCCTCGCAGCTGCTCGACTCCGTATCGGCGCTCCTGCGCGACCGGGGCCAGCCGCAACCCGCATAACGAAGGCGTGCAGGCGGGCGGCGGCCACCGGCTTGTAGATTGGTGGCATGTCCCTCGCCGACTCCTCCACGGGCGACCTCCCGCCCGAGGCATTCCGGTCCGCCGCGCACGCGGCCGTTGACTGGATCGCCGAATACCTCGAGCACAGCGCGCAGTATCCGGTGCGCAGCCGCGTCCAGCCCGGTGACATCCGTGCCCAACTGCCGGCGCATCCCCCGGAGCACGGCGAGCCGCTCGACGCGATGCTGCAGGACTTCCACTCGACGATCCTCCCCGGCATTACGCACTGGAATCATCCGGCCTTCTTCGCCTACTTCGCCAACTCGGCATCATATCCCGGCATCCTCGGCGAACTGCTGACGGCAGGACTCAACGCCAACGGCATGCTCTGGATCACGAGCCCTGCCGTGACGGAGCTCGAGCAGGTGACACTCGACTGGCTTCGTCAGCTCATGGGGCTCGGCGACGGCTGGTTCGGGCAGATCACCGATACCGCCAGTGTGAGCACGTTCTACGCCCTCGCGGCGGCGCGTGAACGCGCGGGGTTCGACGTGCGCGGCAAGGGAATGGCAGCGCGTGCCGACGTGCCACGCCTTCGCGTGTACTGCAGCGAACATGCGCACTCCTCGATCGACAAGGCGGTCATCGCCCTAGGGATCGGGCATGAGAACCTGGTCAAGATCCCCGCCGACGAACAGTTCCGCATGCGCCCCGAGGCCCTCGCATCGGCGATCGCCGACGATGTCGCCGCGGGATACCGGCCCATTGCCGTGGTGCCGTGTGTCGGGACCACGAGTACCACCAGCATCGATCCCGTGGTGGAGGTGGTCCGGATTGCACGGGCACACGACTGCTGGGTGCATGTGGACGCCGCGTACGGTGGCGTGGCCGCCATCGTTCCGGAGCTGAGCTACCTGCTCGACGGCGTGGACGGTGCCGACTCGCTGGTGGTGAACCCGCACAAATGGCTCTTCACCCCCATGGACTGCTCGGTGTTCTACACGCGCGACCCGGCCACCGTGAAGCAGGCGTTTGCCCTGCTGCCGGAATACCTCGTCACGCGCACCCCCGACGACACCGTCAACCTGATGGACTACGGCATCCAGCTGGGCCGCCGCTTCCGTGCGCTCAAGCTGTGGATGGTGCTGCGTGCCTACGGGCGCGAGGGGCTTGCCGCCCGCATCCGTTGGCATTGCGAGCTGGCGCGCGAATTCGCCGGGATGGTGCATTTCGAGGGGGGATGGGAGCTCACGGCGCCCGTCACGCTATCGCTGGTGTGCTTCCGCCTGGTGCCACCCGGTGCCGATGAAGACACAATCGCGCAGCTGAACGCGGCAATCATGGAGCGGGTGAACGCGCGCGGGCATGCCTACCTGTCACACACCAGACTGGCAGGGCGGTATACGCTGCGTCTCGCGATCGGCAACATCCGCACCGACCGGTCGCATGTGGAGCTGGCGTGGCGCGAGCTCCGCGACGCGGCCGCCTCAGTGCAGCGAGGCGAGTAACGCGCGCAGCGCGTCGCGATCGAGCGGTTTGCTGAGAAACGCCCGAATGCCGTCACGAGACGCTTCCTCAACCTGGTAGTGTTCGCTGTACCCGGAGCAGAGGATGACCGGCAGATCGGGCCGCAGCTGCAGCGCGGCCCGTGCCAGAACGTCACCGGTCATGCCCGGCATCGTCTGGTCAGTGATGAGGACGTCGAAGGCACTGGCATCTGCCCGCAGACGATCGAGGGCGAGCAGCGGATCCGTCTCGATCGTCACGACATGGCCAAGCGACGTGAGGAGCCGGCCAATGGCGCGCGCCACGGCAAACTCATCGTCGATCAGAAGGATGTTTCGGGGGCCCGCCACGGCGTGCTCATCGGTGATACGGCGCGCATCTGCAGCACGTGCAGCAGGTGACGCCTCGTCGGCGAGCGGCAACCACACCTCCACGGCCGTACCGTGGCCGGATCGGCTGCTCACCTCCACGGTTCCGCCATGTGCGCGCACCACACCGTGTGCCACCGCCATGCCGAGACCGGTCCCACTCCCCGGGGGCTTGGTCGTGAAGAAGGGCTCGAATACGCGCGCCATCGCCTCGTCGGTCATTCCCACACCGTTGTCACGCACACGGAGCACCGCGTACCGCCCTGGCGCCAATCCGTCGGGACGCGCATCGACGCCGCCCACCACGCGGACATGCAGCGCCACGATGAGGCGCGCAGCGGGGATACCGCGCAGCGCGTACTCGGCGTTTGCGCAGAGGTTGAGCAGTACCTGTTGCAGCTGCGCCGGGTCGCCGTTGAGCAGGCATGGCTCGGTCGTGACCTCACTGACGAGCGCCACCGATGACGGCTTCGACGCCTCGAAGAATCGAAGCCCCTCGCGCACCACGTCGCTCAGGGAGAAGTGCTGACGGCTGGTTTCCCCCATGCGGCTGAAGGTGAGGATGCGCTGCACGAGATCACGGGCGCGGCGCGCCGCGGCCAGGACGTCGGTGCAGGCCTCTTCGCCCACCACATTGTCCGCTCGACCGGCCATCACCTCGGCGGAATGGAGAATGACCGCCAGCAGATTGTTGAAGTCATGCGCAATGCCTCCCGCGAGGCGCCCGAGCGACTCCATGTGCTGGGCCTCGCGCAGCCGGCGTTCGGTAAGGCGCTGCTCGGTGACATCCTGCAGGACACCCACGGTCGTGGCGGCCCGGCCGGAGAGATCGCGGCTCTGCACGACCTCACGCTGCACGAACGAGCGCCACTGGCCGTTGCGGTGCGCCATGCGGAACTCGTGGGTGCGCACACCGGGATCCGACGTAGTGGCCCATCCGGCGACGTATTGCTGCAGCGCAGCCACGTCCTCAGGATGCACCATGTGCGACATGATCGCGCTTCCCATTCGCTCGAGGTCCTCGGGCGGATACCCCAGGACGCGCTCCGATGAGGCCGAGACGAAGGTGAGGCGCTGTTCCTGCAGATCCCAGGTAAAGAGCACATCGGGGATCGCACTCATGATGCGATCCACGTAATGCTGACTGGCGAGGAGCTCACGGATCGCAGCCTCGCGCTCCGTGACGTCGCGGCAGTTGAGGATCAGGTCCGGGGGATCACCGAAGACGGCGGCACGACTGGCCGTGACATCGAGCGTGCAGTAGTGCCCGTCGGCGTGGAGGTAGCGCATGGGAAAGGCCACGCGTCCCGATTCACTCGTCATGGCCTGCTGCAGCCACCCCTGCGTGTCGGCCCAGTCGTCGGGATGCACGAACTCGCCGAGCGAAAATTGCTCCACGCCGGAAGGCGGATAGCCCAGGATGCGTGCCACCGAGGGCGATGCGTACCGCACGTTACCTGCGGCCGAGCAGACGATGGTGATGTCCCCCTGCTCCTCGATGAGCTGCCGATGCCAGGACTCCGGTTCGGCGCCCGATCGCGACGGTACCTCCCAGGTGTCTCCACCGATCACGAAGGCGGCAACGCGCGCCACGTCCTCGAGCAGCAGGCGCTGCGCCTCGTTGGGCGCCCCCGGCTGTCCGCGATAGATCGCGAAGGTCGCAAGCACCCCGCCATCAAGCGCAAAGACGGGGATGGACCAGCAGGAGCGCAGGCCGAAGGGGAGCACGAGCGCCGCCCATGGCGCCCAGAGCGGATCCGTCTCGATGTCTTCGCAGACCACGAGTCGCCGCGTGAAGGCGGCGGTACCACAGGCAGCGTTGGCCGGGCCGATGGGGAAGCCACGGGTGAGGGCCACGAACTCCGGTGGCAAGGTGGGCGCCGCCGCCGGGTGCAACAGACCGGTCTCCTGATCGAGGCGCAGGACACTGCACCATGATCCGGGGACACGCTCTTCCACCCAACGACCGATCACCTCCAGAGAATCCGCCTCGGACTCCGTGGTGGCGAGTGCCCCGAGCAATCCTCTCAGATCGACGGTACGGTGTACGCCTGTGCTGCCCGACATGTCACGAGTCGACCTCGTGTTCACTGGTGGATGCGCGGCGCTGTACTGCCCGCCTGCTTGCCTTCCGTTCCCGCCGACGACGTTGCCAGCGGACGAACGCGAGGATGGCCACCGTCACAATGATCGCGCCGACGATTTCGCCGACCTTCCCAAGATGTCCAATGGCCTGCACGGCAGCTTCGCCAGCCGCATATCCTACCGCCGTAAAGAGCGCTGTCCAGAGGAGCGAGCCAATCAGCGAGACGGGAAGATAGACGAGCAGGGGCACGCGAGCCGCTCCACAGGCCATGGGGAGCACGATGCGCAGACCGAAGGCGAAACGGACCAGGAACGATGCCGTCCACGGATTGCGGCGCACCACGCGCAGCGCCACCGTGCCGGTGGCGCGTGTGCTGGGGAAGCGTCGGCGGATGGTGTCCCACTTGAGGCGCCCCAGCGCGTACAGCAGCGTGGTGGCGATCCATCCCCCGACGGTGATGCTCACGAGCAGCGGCACGAGCCGCAGTTCCTTCTCGTGCGCGGCAATCCCGCCGAAGATCGGTGCCAGCTCTTCGGTAATGATTGCCGACGCGCCGAGGACGATGTACGTCCACGGCGCGTCAGTCAGAGCGGACAGCCACGTTGCTTCGGCAGCGAGGAGGGAGACCGGCAGGCGCATGTCCGGCTAATCTAACTGCGCACCGCGAGGAACCGCCCCTCTGGCCCCCTCCTTTTCAGTGCCGTGACCGGCGATCAGTCGCCGGCGTCGGGAACGGGCATTTCGAAGGTGCGGAATTCCCCCGTGCGTGGCGGGGTGAGCCCCACCATGCGCGAGAGGCGTGTGCGCCAACCATCGAAGATCTCGTAGAACGTGGGGATGACGAGCAGCGTCAGAATCGTGCTGGTCACCACACCACCGATCACCGCCACGCCCAGTGGCGCCCGGAACTGCGCCCCCTCACCCCGCCCGAGCGCCACCGGCACCATGCCGGCGATGAGCGCGAAGGTGGTCATGAGAATGGGACGGAGTCTGATGGCGCCGGCCTCGATCAGCGCCTCGCGGAGCGGCATGCCGTTCTTCTCGCGTGCCCACTTGGCGAAGTCGATCAGCAGGATGGCGTTCTTCGCCACGATGCCGCAGAGCAGGATCACCCCGATCAGACTCATGAGGTTGATCGTGTTGCCGGTGATGGCAAGGGCACCCATGACACCGATCAGCGAGAGCGGCAGCGAGATCAGAATGCTGATCGGATCGAGGAACGACCCGAACTGCACCACGAGGATGAGGTACATCAACGCCACCGCCACACCGAGCGCGATGAAGATGCTGCTGAACACCTCCTGCTGCTGCTCGACCTGCCCGCCGCTGCTGAGGGTCACACCGGGCGGCAGCGCAATGGACGCCGTGCCCTTGGCGATGTCGGCCTGCACTTCGCTGAGCGACCGCCCTGCGATGTTGGCTTCCACCTTGATCACATTGTCACGATCAAGGTGATTGACGACCGCGGGCCCGAGTTCACTCTTGATCCGCGCCACCTGCTGCAACGGGATGAGTGTGCCGTTCGCGCCCTGCCCCACGGCGATCGGCAGCTGGGCAAGATCAGCCCCGCGTGCGCGTGCCTCGGGGGAGAGACGGACCATCACCTTGCGCGTCTCGTTGGTCGGGTCCACCCAGTCGCCGGCGTCGAGGCCGGCGAAGGCCGGACGAATGGCGTTGGCCACCTGTCCCACACTCAACCCGAGCGCACCGGCGAGTCCGCGATCCACCTGGACGGTGAGTTCGGGCTTCTGCCCCTTCGTGCTCAGCCCCACGTCCACGGCGCCGGGTGTGCTCTTCATGACCGCCAGATACTGATCGGCGACCTTCTGCAGCGCCTCCTTGTTCTGCCCGCGCAGTTCGATCGAGATCTGCTTCTCCTGGCCGGCGAAGTCGTTGGTGAACACGGAGACCGTCGCCCCGCCGATGCCTGCCACTTCGCGACGCACCACTTCGCCGAGTTCTTCCGCCGACAGTTGCCCCTTGGCCAGTCGGTCCGCCTTGGGCTTCAGCTTGAGATAGACGCTGGCCTTGTCCACGGCACCGCTCACACCACCGGCGGTCACGAAGCTGTACATCACCTCGGGGTGCCGGGAGGAATCGGTGAGGGCCAGCGCTTCGGTGACCTTCTGACGGAGATAATCGATGTTGGCGCCCGGCGGCGTTTCCACCGTCATGTTGAGCTCGGCGTTGTCCTCGAGCGGGAAGAAGCCGCCACCCACGAGGCCCATGGCCGGCATCGCCAGCGCAAACACGAACGTGGACACCGCCAGCATGACCATGCTCTTGGGGTGATCCAGCGCCCAGCCGATGAGGCGGCGATAACCGTTGGCGAGACCGTTGAACCAGTGGTTGAACTTGTCGAGCTGCTTCGTGATCCAGCTCTTCTGGTGCTCTTCGAGGTGCGGATCCGGCCAGTAGGCCGACAGCATCGGATCGAGCGAAAACGACACGAAGAGGGACACCAGCACCGAACAGGCGATGGTAAGCGCGAACGGCTTGAACCACTGCCCCGATTCACCCTCGAGGAAGGCAATCGGCACGAACACGGCGATGATGGAGAAGGTCGTCGCGGCCACGGCGAGTCCGATCTCGTCGGTACCCTCCCGAGCAGCGGTGTAGTGATCCTTCCCCATTTCCACGTGTCGTACGATGTTCTCGCGCACCACGATGGCATCATCGATGAGAATGCCGATCGCCAGCGACAGCCCAAGCAACGACATCGTATTGAGCGTGAAGCCGAAGGCCCACACGGCCACAAAGCTCGCCAGCACCGACACCGGCAGAGCGAGGCCGGTGATGACGGTGGAACGCCACGAGTTGAGGAAGAGGAACACCACGAGCACCGTGAGCACCGCCCCCTCGATCAGGGCGCTCTGCACGTTGTTGACCGAGTTGGTCACGCGGGTGCCCTTGTTCTTCACCACGTCGAGCTGCGCACCGTTCGGAAGCGTGGGACGGAGTTCATCCACCTTCCTGATGATCGCTTCGGCAACGGCCGTCGTGCTGTAGCCCTTTGTCTTCTTGATCTCGATGCCCACGGCGTCACGCCCGTTGAAGAGCGCCAGCGTGCGCTGCTCCTCGATGCCATCTGCCGCGGTGGCCACGTCGCCGAGGCGAACGATGCGCCCGCCACGCTCACTGACGACGAGGCTCATGAAGTCCTGCGGACCATCGAGGCGACCGCGCAGTCGGATGGTGCGCTCGTCGAGCGCGCCGTTCACTCGACCCACCGGGACCGCCAGATTGCCCTGCTGCAGCGCGGCGACCACCTGCGGCACCGACACGCCGGCGGCGAGCAGGCGCTGTGGATCGAGATTCACGGTGAGTTCGCGCTTCACCGATCCGGTGACCGAAACGTCGGCCACACCGGGAATGGCGCGCAGCTCTCGCGTGATGCCGGGATCGGCGATCAGCGTGAGCTGTGCCGGCGTGAGCGAGTTCGAATAGAGACCGAGCGTCACGATGGGGGCGTCGGTCGGATTGAACTTGCGGAGAATCGGCTCTTCGATTTCCTGCGGCAGGTCCTGACGCTTGGTGCTGATCGCGTCGCGGATATCCTGCGTGGCCTCCTGCAGGTCCTTGGAGAAGACGAACTGGGTGGTGATCTGGGCGAAGCCGTCACGCGCCTCACCATTGATCGACTTCACACCGGAGATGGACTGGATCGCTTCCTCGATCGGCTCGAGCACTTCCCGCTCGACCTGCTCGGGTGACGCGCCCGGGTAGACCACCGTCGTGAGCACGACCGGCGGCTGGACCTCGGGGAATTCGTCCGTCTGCAGCTGAAACAGCGCGACGAGGCCAAATCCCACCAGGGCCAGCATGGCCACGACGGTGATCAGCGGTCGCTTGATTGCAAAATCGGAGATGAGCATGGATGCCTTGGTTGGCGTCGGTCAGAACAGGCGAGTCAATTCTTGGCCGGCGTGGCCGGCGCCGGCGTCGCGACTGGCGTAGCGGCGGGTGCCGCGGCGGGTGCCGCGGCGGGCGCCGCTCCTCGCGTCGAGGCGTCGGTGGGGGCAGACACGGTCACGGAGACGCCGGCCGAGATACCGCGCGCCGCGCCCAGCAGCACGGTGTCGCCGCTGGCGAGGCCGCTGGTCACTTCGACCCGTTCCGCTGCCTCGTCGCGGAGCCCCAGCTGCACCTCCACCTTCTCCACCTTGCCGCCCTTGAGGCGCATCACGTTGGGCACGATGCCGGTCTGATCCACCGCCTGCTCTGGCACGAGCACACCCACCCGCTTCTGTGCGGCCACGCGCCCTTCCACGAAGAGCCCGGCCACGAGCACACCGGCATCATTGGGTACCGAGGCCTGAATGGCGACCTGCTTGGTTTGCGCGTTCACCATCGGCGATACGCGCGTGATCTTGCCCTGCAATTCCCGATCGGCGCCGTTGACGGTGAAGGTGACGGGCGCGCCCACACGCACGTCGCTGAGCGCTGCAGCCGGCACCGACGCCTCCACGCGCAGACTGCGCGGATCGATCACGGTGAACAGCGCCGCGCCAGGCGACACGATGTCACCCGGGCTCACGGCCTTTTCGGCCACCACCCCGACGAAGGGCGCGCGCACCTGCGTGTTGCGGAGATTCTTCTCCGCCGAGGACAGGCGCGCCTTCGCGTCGGCGAGGGCCGCCTGCGCCGACAGGTTGGCGCGCTCGGCGCTTTCCACGTCCCGTTCGGCGATGGCACCAGCCGCGGCGAGTGTCTTCGCGCGCTGCAACTCGCGCGCGGCCTGCTCGGCGCTCACCGTGGCCTGAGTGACCGCCGAGCGCGCAGAGATCGCGGCATCACGTACCGCCGCATCGTCGATGCGGGCGAGGAGTGTGCCTTCACTCACGCGCTGCCCCGCGTCCGCGAACGTCTGCAGCACGGCACCGGCCACTTCGGCGCGGATGCGCGCTTCACGATCCGCGACGAGCGTGCCAGAAATGGAGGGCCCGCTGCTCAGCGTATCGGCGGCGGCCACGGCGATGTTGTCCGGGCCGATCGTCTGCGTGGCGGCCGCGGCGTTGGCGTCGGGCGCCTCGGCCTTCTTGCCGCAGGCGGCGAGCGTGGCGACCGTCACCGTGAAGAGAGCAACAGGCGCCGATCGGCGCAGGAAGGAAGTCATCGCGAGGTACCCATGTTCGTGGAGGCCGCGGCCGTGGCGCCGCCGGTGGACAACGGGAGATACGGAAGCAATTCGAGGCGTTTGCGTGCCACCTGCAGGTCACGCGCAGCCCGTGCGCGGTTGGCGAGTGCCTGCTGCAACTGGACCCGGGTTTCCGAGAGTTCGAGTTGCGTGGAGATCCCCTCGCGGAAACGCACTTCGGCAATCGTGTAGGCCCGCTGCGCCTGCTCGGCGGTACCGATGCTGGCCATCCAGTTGGCCTCCGCTTCGGTGAGCTGCAGGGTGGCGAGTCGCGCGTCGAGCGTGGCGCCCTCTTCGGCGAGTTTTAGTCGCTGGCGGGCCTCGACCACGCTCGCCTCGGCCGCGTCGATCTGCCCCCGGAGCGCGCCACCGCTGAAGAGCGGGTACGAGAGCCCGAAGCCGACGGTCCAGTTGGGGAGGAAGTCGGCCAGACTGCTCGGCAACACGGTCGGCGTGGGCGCGAGTCGCTGGTAGTTCGTGGTCGCGGACAGCTGCGGAAGACGCTGGGCCTTCGTGCTCCGCAGCGACTGCTCGGCGGCGCGCACGTTGAGGACGGCCTGGCGCACGGTGGCACGAGCGCGCGCGCTGGTGTCGCTCGCCGCCACACGCTGCGCCACCTGCGACTGTAGCTGCGGATCCGCCCGCAGCACCGACGCGGCGTCGACGGTTACGGTGGCCGGTACGGCCATCGTGCCGGTCGATGGTGCAACGTCCTCGGCGATACTGTCGGTGAGGACCAGCGGGACACTGGCGGGCAAGTCCAGTAACTGCCGGAGCCGCAACAGTGCCGCCTCACGCTGCGTCCGCGCCTGCAACAACGCTGGCCGCTGGTTGTCGCGCGTGACGCGGGCCCGAATCAGTTCGAACTCCGCCGTGGCTCCCACACTGCGCGATAGCTGGACCTGCCGCAACGTGCGCTCGGCCTGCACGAATGTGCTGTCGGCGATGACCGCCAGACGATCGGCAAGCAATGCGTCGTAATACGCCTGCGTCACGTCGAGCTGCACCTGCGCCTCGGCGCTCGAGATGGCCAATTCAGCGGCATCACGCGTGTAGCGGGCGGCCCGCAGGTTCGAGGCGATCCGGCCGCCCGTAAAGATCGGCTGCGTGGCGCTGATGCCGAAGTTGAGGTTGTACGGCGACGCGAAGATTCGGGTGATGGGATTGTCGGCAGCCGACGAATCACTGCCGGTCCCGCCGCCGCCGGCATTCCCCCCACCGCCTCCGCGGCTGGCGGCAGCGGCAAACTGGTTTTGCAGCTGGCGCTGCCAGTTGAGTGTGGTACCGACCTGCGGCAGCAGGGCGGAGCGCGCCTGCCCCACCTGCCCGCGGGCCCGCTGTTCACCAGCGCGGGCGATGGCCACGTTCTCGCTCGTACTGCCCGCGAGGCGCAGCGCCTCAGCCAGCGACAGCTCACGAGGCGATCCCTGCTGCGCGGACAGCGCGACCGGCGTGATCGCCATGAGCGACAGTGCGGCGCACCAACGCCGCACGGAGGAGGAAGACATCATTCGAGGGTCGAAGGTGAAGACGAAACCGGCGCGGCGTACGGCGCCGCCAGCCCTGCGGGATCCCCCACGGCGCGGATACCCCGCAGGAAGATCCGGACGTACGACTGCAGGCTCACGTCCACGGTCTGCGTGAACATCACGGGCATCACGTCGCGGTTCATGCCATCGGCAAAGACCGCGCCCATGAACATCGTGACCGCCGCCTCGATCTCCGGTGCGGGCACACTGTCACTGGCGGCGATGAAGCCGTGCTGCGAGAGCCGGGTCACGTACTCGCGCATCTGGCTGATGGCACTGTGCGGCCCGTCGGTGGCGCATGCCACGAGTTCGGGGTGCTGCTCGAAATCCGACATCATCTGGCGAATGAGCGGACGCTTGGTACACGTCTCCGTGTAGTGCGCGGTGGCCCACGCCAGCAGTTCACGTTCGGGGTCTTTCGGAAGCGCCGGCAGGCGAATGCCGGCCTTTTCGGCGGCGAGGTCGCGCATCATCTGCTCGAGGAGTGCGTCCTTCGAGCCGAAGTGGCGGAACAGCGTCACCTCGTTCACGCCGGCTTCCTCGGCGATCCGTCGCGTCGTGGCGCCTTTCCACCCGTATTGCGTGTAGACGCGCGCGGCGGCCTGCAGAATCCGGTGGCGGTGGTCGTCGATCATGATGGCAAAGTTAAGCAAGTACCTGCTTGCATGCAAGCAGGTACTTGCTTTCACTGCTTGTGAACACCGTTAAGTAGAAAGAACGTGGCCGCCGCCACGACGGTTTCACTGGCGAGCTCATCCAATAGGGGATCTGCGATACCGGATTGCCGGGAGGGGGCCGGAGCGCCTTATTCCCCAGACCCCCGTCTCTTCTCCCGGAATTCCGCTGGAGCATCCGTGAACGGCTTCGTCGAACTCGCACGCGCGGCCTCCGCCGCCCGGCAGTCCCGCCCGCAGGTGGCGCTGGCGCTGGCCACGCTCGTGCAGGTGGATGGGTCGTCGTACCGACAGCCCGGTGCGCGGCTCTTGGTCGACGCCGAGGGGCGCGTGCTGGCCGGTGCCGTGAGCGGTGGCTGCCTCGAAGGCGATGTGGCGGCGCGCGCCGCCGAGGTGTGCGCCACCGGGCGCGCGGCGCGCCTCATGTACGATCTGCGCGCCGACCTTGAAACGATCTGGGGGTTCGGCGCCGCCTGCGACGGCATCGCGCACCTGCTGCTCGAACCGCTTCCTGACTGGCGATGGATGGCGCAAGCCGAGGCGATCCGCGCTCGTCGGCAGGGTGGGGCCGTGGTCACGATCCTCGACGCGCACGGGAGCGGAACCACCAGCCTGCTCCTCGACGGCGACAGCCCGACCGCCCGCTGGCATCCGCTCTCCGATGACGCCATGCTCGTTTCGACCGCCGAGGTCGGACCGATCGCGCACACCGCCATGCGGACAGCGATGCCGATGCTGCACACGCTCTCCGACGATGCCACGGTCTTCGTGGAGCCGCTCACGGCACCGATCGCCCTCCATTGCGTGGGCGCCGGACGTGGCGCCGCCGCCTTCGCCCGCATTGCGGCCACGCTGGGTTGGCAGGTGACGATCCTGGATCACCGGCCCGCAATGCTCGACGGGCTCGACGTACCCGAGGGGGTACAGCTTCGGCAGGTGCGACAGCTCGATGCGGTACAGACCGCGTTGAGTGAACTGCCGCACGACGCGCGCACGGCGGTCGCGCTGCTCTCGCACATTTTCGAAGTGGATGCTGCATGGCTTGCCGCCACGCTGCCGTTGCCGCTCGGCTACGTGGGCGTGCTCGGTTCACGCAAGCGGGCCGCGCAGTTGTTCGAGTCTGCCGAGAACACGTTGGTGGCCGCCGGGGTGGAGTGCACGCCGCGCATGCGGCACAAGCTGCACGCACCGATCGGGCTCGATCTGGGCGGTGAAGGCCCGGCATCGATCGCACTCGCCGCCATCGCCGAAATCGAGGCAGTGATGCATGCCCGACCGGCCGGGTTCCTGCGCGAGCGACAGAGCCCGATTCATTCGCGCACTCCCACGCCCCGGTTGCTCGAGCCCGACGACGCACCGATCACGCCGGCACTGCCGCTGCGATGCGATCTGCCCGAGCCTCGCGCCGACTGACGGGCGCACCCCGATGACCACGGCCGCCGTGCTGCTGGCGGCCGGAGGGTCTCGCCGGCTCGGTGAGCCGAAACAGCTGCTGCAGGACGCGGCGCAGCGTCCGGCGGTCGTGCGCATGGTCCATACGCTGCGTGACGGAGGATGCGAGCCGGTGATCGTGGTGCTTGGCGCTGCCGCGGCGGCGGTGCAGCGCGCGCTCGAAGAGCACGGCGTTGCGCCACTGGTAACGGGCGTCTTCAACGAGCAGTGGAGCGACGGCATGGGCGCATCGATTGCTGCCGGTGTGGCGGCACTCCCGGCGTGTGATGCGGTGCTCGTCGCGGCATGCGATATGCCGTCCGTTACGGCCGCGCACGTGCGCGCCCTGCTGGAGACCGCGCGCCACGGCAAGCGTGTGGCGTCGACCTACATGGGCATCGACGGTGGACTCGTGCGTGGCATTCCAGCGGTCCTTCCTGCGCGCGACTGGCCGTCTCTGCTCGCTCTTCGTGGAGAGACCGGTGCGCGAGCACTCCTGGCAGACAGCGCGACGGCAACCGTTCCGCTGCCCGATGGCCACTTCGACCTGGATACGCCCCACGACGTGGCGCGGTGGCGCGGGACCGCGCCGCCTCTCTCTTCGCCGGAATACTGACCGTGCTCCTGTAGCCGACGAGGGGGATGATGCCGATCGGCACCATCCCCCTCGTTCGCGTCGTGTCCGCGACTCGCGTCCAGCCGTGAGTGGTTACGACTCGCCGCCTCGTCCGCGCATCGATCCCGGCGCATCACCGCGACGGAAGCCCTGCTGGCCTCCCGGCATGCGCTCACCGCGCCCTGCCCGCCCGCCTCCACGACCGTCACGTAGCCCCTGACGTACGTTGTCGCGCATCCTGCCACGCATCGCGCTTCGCATGTTGTCGAGCGTTGTCTTCTGCTCGGCGGTGAGTACCGCGCGTGCATCCTGGCGCAGCTTGAGTCCGCCGATCATCTGTTCGTTGCGCAAGGCGCTCATCCGATCGAGGGCCGTACGTGCTTTGGCGAGGTTGCCATCACCCTGCATGGCGTCCATCAGGTCGGCACGGGCGCGGAGCAGGTCCGACGCGTTCGTTTTGGGGACCGACGTCTTCTGGAGCACCTCGAGCCGCTTCACCTGATCATCGGTGAGGGACAACTCGCTGCGCAGACGGAGGAGCATCGCTGCCGGGTTGCCACGCACACCACGGCCGACACGAGTGCCGCGCTCACCCATGGCCCCCGGGACACCGGGAGCGCCAAAGCCACGCCGCTGCATCTGGCCGTCGGGGCCGCCGCGCTGACCAACCGGTGGCTGCGGCCCCTGCGGTCCCTGACCGCCAGCGCGCTGCGCCTCGGCACCAGACGACATGGTCAGCCCGAAGACGGCGGCGGCGAGCAGGAACTGGGAACGGGTATGTGTCATGGGATCCTTTCCTGTAGAGTGTGGCGGTCGCCAACCCGGCGCCCGCTTCACTTCGTTGGACGTCGCGCCGATCCCGACGTTAAGTCAGGCCAGCGATCGCGTCCCGCAGGCGCGGCCGCCAACAAAGGCCTACCCTGCTGCGTCTACCATGGACGATTGTCGGGCGGCGTTGCACTGTCTGCCGGAGCGGTGCACCATCACCGCGCGCGTGGTGTCCAATGCTTGCCGTTCAGACTTCCCGAGTGCGCTGGGCCTTTCCCTCACCGGCAGACCGTATCGTGGGCTCCTGGTTCGACACCTTCAGCACCTGGGTCTTCAAGTATCCGCCTCGTGCCTTCGCACGTGGGGAACTGGTCACGGCACCCGTGGTGCCGATACCCGTGCTGTTGGTGACGGCCATCGTGCTGGTGGTGCTCGTGGTCATGCTCCACGCGCGTCTCCGGACGCTCGACAGGCGCGATCGGCTATTGCTGGCCACGCTTCGGACCGTGGCGCTGCTGCTGGTGATCGCCTGCCTTTTCCGTCCGGGGCTGGTCATCGCCGCAGCAGTGCCGCAGCGCAACGTTCTGGCCGTGCTGTACGACGATTCGCGCAGCATGCGCATCGCCGATGCCGCTGGGGTGGGCGCCGGCGACACGACGCGGCTGGCACGGGTGCAGGCGCGTTTCGCTGACTCGTCGTCGCTGGTGCGTGCACTGTCTGCGCGATTCGCCCTGCGTCAGTTCCGCTTCGCAGCAGGTGCGACCCCGGTGAACGGGGCCAGTGAGATCGCCGGCACCGGCACCCGATCGGATCTGAGTCAGGCACTCGACGACGTGCGCCAGGATCTCGAGGGAATGCCCCTGGCCGGCGTCGTCCTCGTCAGTGACGGCGCCGACAACGGCAGTGCCTCGCTCGATGACGCGCTCCTTGCGCTCCGCGCGCGCAACGTGCCCGTGTATACCGTGGGCGTGGGTCGCGAGCGCTTTGCGCGCGACGTGGCGGTGGAGCGGGTGCAGGCGCCTCGCCGCACCTTGGCCGGCTCAGCCATCATGGTGGAAATCGATATCCGCACCCGCGGGATCGAGGGCGCGCGCGTGCCGCTGACCGTGGAGGCGGATGGTCGCGTGGTGGCAACGGAGAACCTGCAGGCACCGGCGCGCGGCGACGTGCAGACCGTGCGCCTCCGGTTACCACCACTACCGGACGGCATCCACCGTCTCGCGATCCGGGCGGCCCCGCTCGTGGATGAACGGGTCACGCAGAACAACGAGTGGCAGACCAGTGTGGAGGTGCGTCGCGGTCCTGACCGTGTGCTGTACGTGGAAGGGGAGCCTCGCCCGGAGTTCGCGTTCATCCGCCGAGCCGTGGCTGACGACAGTGCCATGCAGGTCGTCGGGCTGCTGCGCAGTGCCGACAAGAAGTACCTGCGCCTTGGCGTGCAGGACAGTCTCGAGCTGCTCAACGGGTTTCCCACCACACGCGAAGAGCTGTTCCGCTATCGCGCGATCGTGCTTGGCAGCGTGGAAGCCGGATTCTTCAGTGCCGCGCAACTGCGCCTGCTTGCGGACTTCGTCAGCGTGCGCGGCGGCGGTCTGCTGGCACTTGGTGGTCGGGCCTCGCTGAACGAAGGTGGCTTCGCCGGCACACCGTTGGC
>CAZNZG010000048.1:0-18463 GCA_964577455.1 uncultured Gemmatimonas sp.
GGGGCCCTTTTGCTTGCCGATCGCCGCCTTACTTCACCGGCTTGTAGCGGTAGCCGTAGACCTTGGGCACCGCCGCCTTGAATTCCACCGTCTTCCGCTCGCCCTTCTTGAGCGCGCCGGTCGACTCGGTCACCGTGGCCACCACCGCACCGGCTTCGTCGAGGAACTCGGCCGTGATGCTGTAGGTGCCCGTGGCCGCCACCTGCTCGAGTGCCAGCGACAGCGTCGCGTTGTTCTGGCCGCGGGTGAAGCCCGCCACATCGACCTTGACCGGCATCCCCTCCGCCAGGGTCTGGTACTTCACCAGCGAGTCCGTCCACGCCTTCTTCTCGGCCGGCAGCTTGGCGCTCTTGCCCAGCCCCTGCGACGCGTAGGCGAACATCATCCAGCCGTCGTAGTTGTTGGGGTCGATCGCCACCAGCTTGCGCGTGGGCTCGAACATCTCCTTGAACTTGTCCTTGCTGTAGTACGTCGCGGCCAGATTGCGCAGCCCGTCGCGGTTGTTCGGGTTCTTCGCGACAGCCGCTTCGAACAGCTTGAGCGCATCGTCGGACTTGTTGTTGCGCGTGGCGATCACGCCGGCCATGGTGAGCGAGATATCGGTCGCCTTGTCGGGAGCCGCGAGGAGCCCGGCATACACCTGCGGGATGCTGGCTGTGTCCTTGGCGAGCGTGAGGGCGTCGGCCCAGCCGTTGTAGTAGTTGGCGGCATCGGGGCTGTCCGGGGTGGCCGCCAGCAGCACCTTGAACGACTCGGCGGCTTCCTTGCCGAGGGCCTGCTGATCGGCGCCCTGCGCGGCACTCGCCATTTCGAGCTGCGTCATGGCCACATAGTAGAGCGAACCGTTCACGATGTCGCGGTACGACGTGTCGCTCCCCGCGCGCTGCACCACGTGCTTCCAGTGCATGACGGCGGCCTTCTTGTCACCGCGCGCATTGGACACGTTGGCCAGCACGTAGTGCGGGTACGGATTGTCCACCATCATCAGCGAGCGCTTGGCGTAGAACTCGGCCGAGTCGAGGTTGCCCCCGTTCGACGCGGAGAGCGCGGCCTGCGTCTGCTGCAGCCACACCTCGTTCTGGCGCTGCGCCTTCATGTCGGCTTCGCAGGCCGGCACTGCCGCCACGATCGCCTTGTAGGCCGCGTCGAGGGCCACGACCAGATCGATCGTTTCGGTGGGGTTGGTGACGAAGCCGAGGGCAGCGCGCGTGGGGGCCGTCGGCATGCCGGGCTCGAGCGCCCAGAGCTTCAGCGCTTCCGACAGCGTGTACTGATAGCCTGCGGGGTTCTTCGCGAAGCGCTCGGGCTTGGTGTCGAGCTCCTTGATGATCCCCATCAGCACCTTCTTGCGCTGCTCGGGGTTCTGCGAGGCCTTGGCCTGCGTGAAGGCCAGCGATTGCATCGCCAGCTCCTTCGGGGTGTTGGCATCGATCGAGCAGCTCGCCGACACACCACCGGGCTGTGCCGCGGCAGTGGACGGTCCGACAAACACTCCGGTCAGCGACGCGGCAGCCACGGCGCCGGCCATGAACGTCAAACGCATGACGTCTCCTAAAGGCGAAAGAGGCGGGGAGTCTGGACGGCACGCCGTCCAGGGGTTCTGTTGGGGACCCGAAGTTCTTTGATTGAAACTACTATGACCGAACGAATCCGCACCCGGTTCCTCGTGATTGGCAGTGGGGTGGCCGGTTTACACGCCGCCTGGCGGGCGTCAGCCCACGGGCCGGTGACGGTGCTCACCAAGCGGACGCTGTTCGACTCTGCCACGGCCTACGCGCAAGGCGGCATTGCCGCTGCACTCGGGGCGGGCGACTCCCCGCAGCTGCACCGGGAGGATACGCTCGCGGCAGGGGCGGCGCTGTGCGACCGGGAGGCGGTGCAGGTGCTGGTGGAGGAGGGGCCGGCCCGGGTCCGCGAACTGCAGGCCGCGGGGGCGCGCTTCGACCTCGACCCCGATGGGGACTTCAAGCTGGGCCGCGAGGCGGCCCACTCGCGGCATCGGATCGTGCATGCGCAGGGGGACCAGACCGGCGCCGAGGTGGCCCGGGCACTCGTCGCCAAGGTGCAGGATACTGCGGCCGTGACGGTCCGGGAGACGGCCCGGGTGCTCGATCTGCTGATGGTCGAAGACGAGGCTGGCCCGCAGTGCGCCGGGGTCCGCGCCTCGATCGCCGGTCGCCCGGTGGAGATCGTGGCCGATGCCACCGTGCTGGCCACCGGCGGGTGCGGGCAGATCTTTCGGTACACCACCAACCCGCAGGTCGCGACCGGCGACGGCTTCGCCATGGCGCATCGGGCCGGGGCCCGTCTGGCCGACATGGAGTTCGTGCAGTTCCATCCCACGGCGCTCGATACCCCCGAGAACCCGCTCGCGCTCATTTCAGAGGCCGTGCGCGGCGAGGGCGCCGTCCTGCTCAACGCCCGGGGGCAGCGATTCATGCCCCAGCGGCACCGGTTGGCCGAGCTGGCCCCGCGCGATGTGGTGGCGCGCGAAATCTTCCGGGAGCAGCAGGCCCACGGGCGTGTCTTCCTCGATGCCACGCGCCTGGGTGACGGTTTCCGTACCCGCTTCCCGGGGATCTACGCCATCTGCCGGGCCCGCGGCATCGATCCGAGTGGGGAACCGATCCCGGTAACCCCAGCCGCCCACTACATGATGGGGGGCGTCGTGACCGATCTGGCCGGGCGTTCCAGCATCTCGCGGCTGTACGCCGTGGGGGAGGTGGCCCGAACGGGGGTGCACGGGGCCAATCGGCTGGCGTCGAATTCGCTACTGGAAGGACTGGTGTTCGCCGAACGAGTGGCGCGCGACCTCGCGCAGACCCCGGAGGAGTTGCCGGTGCCCGATCGCACCGTATGGGATGTGCCGATCCTCGACGACCGAGGCGCCGCGCAGGTGGCCGCCGACGAGATCCGTCAGGTCATGTGGGACCACGCCAGCATCGCGCGGACCGCGTCCGGGCTGCGGCGGGCGAAGCAGGCGCTGCAGCAGATCGGCGAGCGGCTTGCTCCCGGGGCCACCGAAGAGCGGAATCTCCTCACCACGGCGCTGCTCGTGGCTGAAGCCGCACTCATGCGCAAGGAGTCGCGGGGAGGGCACTTCCGGAGCGATTTTCCGAAGACCCGCCGGAAGTGGCAGGATCGACACATCACCTGGTAATGGCGACACCCCCCGCTCCCACGCAGTCATGACCATTCTCGAAGCGCACTACGATCCCGCCGTCGCCAACGAAATCCGCGATCTCGCGAGGGCGAAGAACGCCGTGATCCTCGCGCACAACTACGAGCGTCCGGAAGTTCAGGATGTGGCGGATTACGTGGGTGACTCCCTCGGTCTCTCGCGTGAGGCGGCACGAACCGATGCCGACGTGATCGTGTTCTGCGGCGTGCACTTCATGGCGGAAACGGCCGCGATTCTGTCGCCGGAGAAAACGGTACTGCTCCCCGACCTCGCCGCCGGGTGCTCGCTCGCTGCCACGATCGATGCCGACCAGCTGCGCGCGTGGAAGGCCGAGCATCCGGGCGCCGTGGTGGTGGCGTACGTGAACACCACCGCCGACGTGAAGGCCGAAAGCGACTACTGCTGCACGTCGGGGAACGCCGTCGAAGTTGTCAACGCGATCCCGGCCGATCGGGAGATCCTCTTTTTGCCCGACATGTTCCTCGGCGCGCACGTACGCCGGGAAACGCAGCGCGACAACATTCACGTGTGGATGGGCGAGTGCCACGTGCACGCGGGCATCGATCCGGAACACATCTCGCGCACACGGGCGCAGCACCCGGGGGCGGAGTTTCTGATCCATCCCGAGTGCGGATGTGCCACGCCGGTGGTGGAAGCGATCAGCGCCGGGGCCGTGGACCCGCACAATGTGCACATTCTGTCGACCGAGGGGATGATCAAGCGTCCCGCGCAGACCGAGCAGGATACCTTCATCGTCGCCACGGAAATCGGCATCCTGCATCGCCTGCGTCGTGAGAATCCCTCCAAGCGCTTCATCGCCGCGAACGATCGCGCGCAGTGTTCGTACATGAAGGTCACCACCCTGCCCAAAGTGCGCGACGCGTTGCTCCACATGCAGCACCGCATCACGGTCCCCGACGATATCGCGGCGCGTGCGCGCACGGCCATCGAGCGCATGGTGGCCATCGGTGGCAGTTCCGGCGTCAGTCCCTTCGGCCCAGAGGATCCCGGCGAATGAACGCCTTCCACCCGCCCCTCCGTCCCACGCCACCGACCTCGCAGCAGGCGGTGTCGCCCCGCACGATCACGCCGCTCGATGTGCGCGCCGTGTCGACCGGCACCCTGGGCTTTCCGCTCGACGCGGAGGAGACTGGACACCGGGTGCGGGAGGCGCTGCTGGAAGACGAGGCGTTCAACGACGTCTCCACGATCGCCACGGTCGTGAGCACGCGGCACGTGCGCAGTGCGATCGTGGCGCGGCGGGACGGGGTGATTGCGGGGATCCCGCTGGCCATCGAGGCGTTCCGCCAGCTCGACCCCGCGGTCACGATCCGGGTGGAAGCCGAAGACGGCACGCGGGTGCGCGCCGGTGCCACGGTATTGGCGCTAACGGGGCATGCCCGCGGGATGCTGTCGGCGGAGCGCACCGCGCTCAATTACCTGCAGCATCTCTCCGGAATCGCCACGCTCACGGCGAAGTTCGTGGAGGCCGTGGCCGGTACCGGCGCGCGGATCCTCGATACCCGCAAGACCACGCCCGGCTGGCGCACGCTCGAGAAGTATGCCGTGCGTGCGGGAGGCGGTGCCAATCACCGGCTCGACCTGCGCAGCGGTGTCCTGATCAAGGACAACCATCTTGCGGCGATCGGCGGCGACATCGGTATGGCCGTCGCCCGTGCGCGGCAACTGGCGATACCCGGCACTCCCGTTCAAGTGGAGTGCGACACACTCGAGCAGGTCGACGCGGCCATCGCCGCCGGTGCCGACTGGGTCCTGCTCGACAACATGTCGCCGGCGCTGCTGCGCGACGCCGTGCAACGGTGTACGGGTCGCGTGACAACCGAAGCGTCCGGTGGTGTGCACCTCGATACCGTCAGAGCGATCGCCGAAACAGGTGTGGAGCGCATTTCCATCGGCGCGATCACGCATTCGGCTCCCGCGCTCGATCTCGGCCTCGATTTCGACGGCCTCTGAGACAATCGCATGCCCGTCAGACTCCCTCCGCTCACCGAACGGCCATCGCGCATCCTCCTCGAAGGGATGGTGGACTATGCCGGTCTCTTTCCTCCGGCGTCGCTCACCGTGCAGGCGGCGGTGCGCAATTATGCGCATTATCGCGCCGGGGGAAGCGGCTGGGTGCTTGGGCGCTTCGTGTGCCCCGCCGCCCAACTCGCGCAGTTCTCCGAGAAGGCCGATCCGCTGCTGCCGCGTGACGCCGGCGCCATTCCGTGGCGGCTGTCGGTCACGGGGAGCGGCGATGTTCCGGCCGACCTCGCCGCGATCGCGGCGTTCAATGAACGCCACCGTGTGTGTTTCGACGAATGTGGGGCCACGGTGGACTGCTACGAGGTCAAGGTCGAGAGCGCGCACGACATCACGCGCATTCACGAGACCGTCCCCGCGTCGCTCACCACGTATCTCGAACTGCCGTTGGGCGACCGTGTGGAAGCGCTCGTGGAAGCGGTGGCACGCACCGGTCGCCGGGCCAAGATGCGCACCGGCGGTACCGTCGTCGATGCCTTTCCCTCCGCTCGCCAGATCGTGCGCTTCCTGCGCGCGATCCTGGCCAACGACGTCACCGCCAAGGCCACGGCAGGGCTGCATCATCCGCTGCGGGGGGCGTATCGCCTCACGTACGAGGCCGATGCTCCCACCTGCCGCATGTTCGGATTCCTCAACGTGATGCTGGCCGCGGCACTCCTCGTCAACGGCGGGGCTGATGAACAGGCGGAGCTTCTCCTCGAGGAGTCCGATCCGTCACATCTCGAGTTCAATGACATTCACGTGGCATGGCATGGTCCGGAGGGTCCGGTGGCACTCGGCAGGAATGTGTTGCAGCAGGTTCGCGAGCGCGTGCTGGTGAGTGTCGGCAGCTGTTCGTTCACCGAGCCGGTGGACGAAAGTCGCGCCTTGGGGTGGCTCTAAGTGTCGAATCCCAACACCAGGCTGATCGTCACCCTCGGCGTGCTGCTTGGCGCGCTCGCCGGGGCGGCCGGCGCTTCGGTGCTGTATGGCGTCATGGACGCCAATGGCTTCGGCCACACCATCTTTCGCACGCGCACCATGATGCTGCTGGTGGGGGTTGGTACCCTGCCGTTCTTCACCCTCGGCGGCGCCCTGACCGGTGGCATGCTGGCGCGCCGATTCGCTCCGGTGCTGCGGACGCGCACCGATTCTTCTTCTCCTCTCGCATGATCACGGCATGACGGTGACCTCCTGGGTCGCGAGCGCCAACGGCCACCCCGACTTCCCGCTCCACAACCTGCCGTTCGGCGTATTTCGCCGCGCCGGCAGCAACGAAGCGCCGCGTGTGGGAGTGGCCATCGGTACGCACATCGTCGACGTGGCGGCCTGCCTCGCCGCGGGGCTCTTCGGCAACGCCTCCGACGTCGCACAGCGCGCTGCGCGCGCCTGTGCCTCGCCGTCGCTCAATGCGCTCATGGCGCTCGGCACCGAGGCGCGTGTGGCGTTGCGCGAGGCACTACTGGTCTTGCTGTCGGAACACACACCCATCCACCAGCAGCAGACGGCGCAGCATGCGCTCGTGGCGCAGGATGACGCCGAGCTGTTTCTCCCCGTGCACATCGGGGACTACACGGACTTTTACGCGTCGGTGCATCACGCCACCAACGTGGGGGCGCTGTTCCGCCCCGACAATCCGCTGTTGCCCAACTACAAGTGGGTCCCGATCGGCTATCACGGGCGTGCCTCGAGCGTGGTGGTGTCGGGCACACCGGTGCGTCGCCCCTGCGGTCAGCGCAAAGGTCCCGCTGATGACCTCCCCACCGTGGGACCCACCCGTTCGCTCGATTACGAACTGGAGCTGGGCGCCTTCGTGGGGACCGGCAACGCCCTTGGCGAGACCATCCCGATCGGACAAGCTGAATCACACCTGTGGGGGGTGTGTCTCCTCAACGATTGGTCCGCGCGCGACGTGCAGGCGTGGGAATACCAGCCACTCGGTCCGTTCCTCGCGAAGAATTTCGCGAGCACGATCAGTCCGTGGGTACTCACCCGCGAGGCGCTCGAGCCGTTCCGGGCGCCGCTCGCGGCGCGTGCCGACGGCGATCCGTCACCGCTCCCGTATCTGTACGATCCCGATGACGCGGCGCGCGGCGGTTTTGCGGTCACTGTCGAGGTGTGGCTCCGGACGCGACGCATGCGCGAGGCCGGTGATGCGCCGGTCCGGATTTCACACGGGAGTGCGCTCGATCTCTACTGGAGCTTCGCGCAGATGCTGACCCACCACGCGAGCAGTGGCTGCAACCTCCGGCCAGGCGATCTGTTGGGCAGCGGCACGATCTCCGGCCCGGCCGCTGACAGTCGAGGGTGTCTGCTGGAGTTGACACGTCGCGGGGCGGAACCACTGGTGCTTCCGAACGGGGAGACCCGCGGCTTTCTCGAGGACGGCGATGAAGTCACGATGACCGCATTCGCCGAGCGGGAGGGCGTGGGGCGTATCGGATTCGGTCGCTGCAGCGGCGAAGTGCTCCCAGCCGGAACGTGAGGCGCTTGCCGGGCATTTTTCCGGCATGATGTCCGACCTGATGTTCGCGCGCTCGCAGATGGCGATGTCGCTGGCATTCCATATCGTCTTTGCGGTCGTGGGCATCGGTATGCCGGCGCTCATGGTCATCGCCGAGTGGCGATGGCTACGCACGCGCGATGCCGTATTGCTCGAACTCGCGAAGCGGTGGGCGAAGGGGACGGCCATTCTTTTCGCCGTCGGCGCGGTGTCGGGGACGGTGTTGAGCTTCGAGCTGGGGTTGCTGTGGCCCACGTTCATGGAGCACGCGGGCGCGGTGATCGGCATGCCCTTCTCACTCGAAGGGTTCGCGTTCTTTACCGAAGCGATCTTCCTCGGCATCTACCTGTATGCGTGGAAGCGGATCCCGCCGCGCGCGCACCTTGCGGCGGGCGTCGTGGTGGCGATCAGTGGCGCACTCAGTGGTGCGTTCGTGGTGTGCGCCAATGCGTGGATGAACGCCCCAGCCGGCTTCGACATGGCGAACGGAGTGGTCACCAACGTGGACCCGATTGCGGCCATGCTCAACAAGGCGGCGCCGGCGCAGATCGTCCACATGACGCTTGCCGCCTTTGCGGCCACCGGCTTTGCCGTGGCGGGCGTTCATGCCTTCGCGCTCTGGCGAGGCACCCCGCATCGCGCCTTTCATCGCGCGGCGCTCCAGATCGCGCTCACGATCGGTCTTCCCACCGCGCTGCTGCAGCCGCTCAGCGGCGACTGGAGTGCACGTGATGTGGCCGAGCGGCAGCCGGTCAAGCTCGCCGCGATGGAAGGGCATCTCAAGACCGGGCCTGCCGCCTTCGTGATCGGGGGCTGGCCCAATGAAGCCACACTCGAGCACCGCGGTGCGCTGGAGATCCCCGGTGCGTTGTCATTCCTGCTGCACGGCGATCCCAAGGCGGTGGTGCCGGGTGTGGACAGTGTGCCGCGTGAGGATCGCCCGCCGCTCGGGATCGTGCATCTGGCCTTTCAGATCATGGTGGCGTGCGGCAGCGTGATGGCGGCGCTCTCGCTGTTCGGTGCGTGGCGCTGGTGGCGGCGGCGGAAGGGCCGGGGGGTGGCGCTCCCGGATGACCGCATGTTTCTCGCGGCGATCATCGGCGCTGCGCCACTGGGGTTCATTGCCCTCGAAGCGGGGTGGACCGTAACGGAGGTGGGGCGGCAGCCGTGGATCGTGCACGGCATCATGCGCACGGCCGATGCCGTGACCCCCATGCCCGGGCTCGGGGTGACCTTCGCGCTCTTCACGGCGCTGTACATCGGGCTGGCGATCGCCGTCGTGTTTCTCCTGTGGCGGCAGATTCTCAAGACGGGGATCACCCCCACGCCGATCGATCTCACCGGCGAGCTGCCCATTCCCTCGACGATGAGCGGCGCGTATTCGCTGCCGCCCCGCCCGGATCCGCGCCCGTGAGCGATCCCACGCAACTCACGTGGACGCTGCCGCATGTGGTGGCAGGCGTGATGGTGCTGTCGCTCAATGCCTACGTGCTGCTCGGTGGCGCCGACTTCGGTGGCGGGGTGTGGGATCTCTTCGCGCGCGGGACGCATCGCGATCAGCAGCGGGCGCTGATTGCCGAGGCGATCGGCCCGATCTGGGAAGCCAATCACGTCTGGCTGATCCTCGTGGTCGTGCTGCTCTTCACCTGCTTCCCCAAGGCGTTCGCGCACCTCGCCACCGAGCTGCACGTGCCCATCACGATCATGCTGGTGGGAATCGTGCTGCGGGGGTCGGCGTTCACCTTCCGCACCTACGACAGCCAGAAGGACGCGGTGCAACGGCGCTGGGGGCGCATCTTCTCGGTGGCGAGCCTGCTGACCCCGATCGTTCTGGGGGTCTGCGTGGGTGCCGTGGCGGGTGGCACGATCCCCATGCGTACGCGGCAGGCCTTTGCCGACATGACGTTCCGGGACCGCTTCATCGACCCTTGGTTCGCCTCCCCGTTTCCGTGGGCGGTCGGGCTCTTGACCCTCATGCTCTTCGCCTTCCTGGCGGCCAGCTATCTGACGGTCGAGGCGCCCGACGATTCGCTGCGCGACATTTTCCGACGTCGTGCCATTCAGTCGCAGCTGGCGCTGCTGGTCACGGCGACGGCTACGCTGGTGTTGGGGAGTGCCAGCGACCCCTTGCTTTTCGAGGGGCTCACCAAGGGGAAGGCCGCGCTCGCCATGCACGGCGTGACCGCCTGTGCCGCGGCCACGTCACTCTGGGCGCTGTCTGCACGCCGCTTTCAGTTGGCCCGCCTGGCCGCGGCGGCGCAGGCGAGCTTCATCCTCTGGGGCTGGGCGTGGACCCAGTTCCCTTGGCTGCTTCCCCCCGATCGTACCATCACCTCCCTCGCCGCTCCACGAATCACGCTGCAGCTCACCCTCGGCGCGCTCGCCGTCGGTACGGCCATCCTGCTGCCCAGCTTCGTGTACCTGTTCCGCGTCTTCAAGAGCGGCGAAACGGCGTTCGAGCAGACCTGACGGCACGGGGTGGGCCGCCTCCGTTCCGTACCGGGGGTCCGGAACATAACTTCCCGGTATGCGTCCCGACCTCATTCGTGTGATTCTCGTGGACGATCACCAGATCGTCCGCTCCGGGCTCAAGGCCGTCCTGTCCACCGCCAAGGACATCACCGTCGTTGGCGAGGGTGGCTCCGGCAAGGATGCCCTCGTCCTCGCGGAACGTCTCAATCCGCACGTGATCGTCATGGATCTGTCCATGCCCGATATGGACGGCCTCACGGCCACGCGTGAACTGCAGAAGGTCAATGCCACGCGGGTAGAGAGCCCGGACGAGCCGGCAACCCGCCGCGTGCTCGTGCTTACCATGCACACCGAAGACGAACATCTCGTGGCGCTGCTCGAAGCGGGCGCCGGCGGCTACCTGCTCAAGTCGGTGGCGGATCGCGAACTCGTCGACGCGGTGCGCACCGTGGCAGCCGGCGATGTGTACGTGCAGCCCACCGCGGCACGCGCCCTCGCGCGAGGCCTCGCCAAGCGCGACGGTAACGCCGAGGAGCGCACGAGGTTCGAGAAACTCACCGATCGCGAGCAGGTAGTGCTGCGCATGGTGGCCGAAGGGTATACCGCGCCTGAGATCGGTGAGCATCTCACCATCTCGCCCAAGACCGTCGACACGTACAAGCAGCGTATCGGCGAGAAGCTTGGCCTCACGCACCGTACCGACTACGTGAAGTTCGCGCTCAAGCTCGGGCTGCTCAAGAACGAAGCGTAGGCGGCGCGAGGGGGGCGACCCGCCCCCCACCGCACGAGCATGGGGTCAATGCCCCTGCTCGTGTGCAGTGCGCTCCACCGCGCGGGCCTGCTCGTCGCGCGTGAGGCTCCAGGCCGGAAGTGGCGGCACCGCCACGTCGAGCAGCGCGTCGCTCGACCCGTAGCCCGCCTCTTCGCGCACGCGCGCGGCAATGTCACGGCGCAGAGTGTCGATCTGCTCGCCCGTGCTCCCCTCCAGCTCCGTGCGTGCCGCGCGAAAGCGGCGGCCGGACTGGAGACAGAACAGCTCCGTCAGCGCGATTTCCCGCGCGCATGCGTCGGCGCCGCGTTCATCGATCAGCTTCTGCGTGCGCGCGATCGTGGTGCAGCGGGCATAGAGCTCGATCGCCATGTCGGCGAGACGCTCCACCACCAGCTGACGCTGCAGAATTTCCTTGCGGTGCGTCGTGATGGCCGTGTTGGTCGCCTTCGCCAGCTCCGCCACGTGCTTCTCCACGAAATCCGCGTGCGGCCTGAGTGAGGCATGCAGCGCCACCTGAAAGCGATCGCGCTTGCCGAACGCCGTGGCCACCTTCCCCGCCGCGAAACTCGATACCAGCACCCAATTCTGAATGGGGTTCCGGAGCGCCCCGGCAATCTCCTTGAGCTCTTCGGCAGGACCCTGAATGCCATTCAGGCCCACGAAGAGGCGGAGCACTTCGTTGGCGCCCTCGAAGATCCGGTTGATGCGGGCATCGCGGAGGTAGCGCTCGTAGGGCCACGGCTTCACGAACCCGCGCCCACCGGCCAGCTGCACCAGTTCGTCGGAACTACGCCATACGAGCTCGCTCGCGAAGATCTTCGCGCACGCGGCCTCGAGGGCTGCATCCACGTTGTCGGCGTCCAGCGCGGCGGCGAGCGCCCCCACCATCGCGTCGGCGGCGTACGTCTCGCTCGCCATGGTCGCCATCTTGCGTTGGGTGATTTCGAAGCTGGCCAGCGGTCCACCGAACTGCGTGCGGGCCTCGGCGTAGCGCGTGAACTCGCCCAGCAATTTCTTGCACGCCGATGCACACCCCGACGCGAGCGACAGACGTCCCGCGTTGAGTGCATTGACGGCCACCCGGAACCCCTTGCCCACTTCGCCGAGCACGTGGTCGTCGGGGACGTACATGTTGTCGAACACCAGCTCCGCCTGCGTGGAGGCGCGGATGCCGAGCTTGCGGATGGTGCCATCCACGCGGAACCCCGGCATGTCGGGACGCACGATGAACGCCGTGGGGCGCCACACCGTCTCGCCATTCCGCTCCACCGGTGTCTGCGCGAAGGTGGCGATCACGCCGGCGCGCTGGCCGTTGCCGATCCAGTGCTTGCGGCCGTTGAGCACCCAGCCGGTGCCGTCGGCGCTGCGTTCCGCCTTCGTGACCACGTTCTGCGCGTCGGAGCCCGTTTCCGGTTCCGTGAGCGCGTAGGCGGCCAGCGTTTCGCCTCGCGCGAGCATGGGGAGATAGCGTGCCTTCTGCGCCTCGTTGCCGGCGATCACCACCGCCTTGCTGCCCAGTCCGCAGTGTACGCCGATCAGCACGCCGAGGGAGGCGTCGATGGAGGCCACGGCGCCGAATACGCGGGCGTAGGCACTCGCTGAGAGCCCCAACCCGCCGTAGGCCTTCGGGATGGTGAGCGCGAGCAACCCTGCCTGGGCGAAGGCTTGCACGACCGCCTCGTCCACCCCTTCCTGCTCGTCGAACTTCCGCGAGTCGATCACGCCGCGGGCCACGAGATCGTTCACCGTCTCGACGAGACGGTGCACGGTCTTCGCCTCGTCGGCGTCGCGCGCGTCGAGCGTGGCCGGGTACGGGAAGAGCAGCGACTCGTTCACGTCGCCGGTGAACAGGTCACGCAGGAAGGAGGGCTTGGTGGCCGTCGGCGCGCTCGAACTCATGGGCGGGGCTCCGGTGGACGGAAATGCACGACGGGGCGCTTGGTGGGGCGCCCCGTCGGGAAAGCTAGTCGATGCACCAGCGCGTGGAGACCACGCCCGCGCAGCGCTTACGGCGTCCGCTGGATCGATGTGGTGGCGGCCGTGATGGTGATCGTCACCGACGTCGTCTTGCCTTCCGGCTGGCCGTTACTGTTGAGCGCCCGCAGCGTGAGCGTCGTGGTACCCACCACCGAGGCGTTGACCGAGATGAGCGTGCCCTGGTTGTTGGGCAAACCCGTGGCGACCGACGGGTTCGTGCTCTGCACGTTGATCGCCCGGTTCAGCAGCTGGTTGCCGTTGGCATCGAGCACCCGCACCGCGAACGACTTGTTGAGCGCATTGAGTGCGAACGAGTAGTTGTCGGGCGACACGGCGATCGAGTCGGCCGGCACCTGGAGAATCGTCAGGTTGGCCGATCCGGTGCGGTTTTCCGCCTCGGCGCGGATCGCGACCGTGCCCGGTGCCAGAGTGCTCACGAGCCCCGACTGCGTGACCGTGGCGCGGTTGGCGTCGCTCGTGGTCCACTCGAGCGTACGGTCGGTCACCACCGTGCCGGTCGAGTCTTCCACCGTGGCGGTGAACTGCTGCGTGGTGCCCTGCACGACCGCCGGTGCGCTCGGCGACAGGCGGATCGTGGCGATCGGCACACGGGTGACCTGCATGGTGAGCGTGTCCACCGCGCCTTCCGCGTTGATCGCGATGCGCGCGGTACCCAGTGCCAGCGGCGTGACGAGACCCGTGGAGTTCACCGTGGCCGTGGTCGGCGTTACGGTGCGCCACTGCACCACGCGTCCCGCCGGGATCTGGCCGCCCACCGAGTCGGTGAGGATCGACGAGAACTGCCGCGGCACCCCGAGGCGCAGCGATCCGCTGGTGGGCGTGATGCGGGCGGTGACCACCCGCGCATCGACCACCTCGACGACGGCACTGCACGACACATTGGCGCTGGTCGTTTCGAGCGACGACGCGGTGATCCGGGCGGTCCCCGCGCGGCGGCCGGTCACGAGGCCGCTGTTGGCGGTCACGGTGGCCGCCACTTCGTTGTCGCTCGTCCAACCGATCGCGCGGTTCACGTTGGACAGCACGTTACCGGCGGTGTCGCGCAGCGTCACCGCGGGCTGCGTCTGCTGGCTCACGGTGATCTTGGTGTTGGCCGGGGCGATCGAGCAGCTGCCGATCGGCAGCTCCGTCACCGTCACCCGGGCCGTACCGACGGTCTGATTCGACTCGGCGGTGATCGTGACCGTGGGGCCCGGCGCGATCGCAGTGACGAGGCCGTTCTGGTCGACCGACGCGATCGCCGAGTTGCTCGACGACCAGCGGAAGCTGCTGCCGGTGATGGGCACGTTCTGCGCGTTGCGCGCGACCGCCGCGAACTGGCGCGTGTTGGTGCGACGCAAGGTGACTTCCGACGGGTTGACCGTCACGGTCGCGGCCTGCTCCGGCGTGACCGTGACCGGCACCGTGGCGCTCTTGCCATCGGCGGTGGCCGACACGGTGGCGTTGCCGACCGCGACGGCGATCACGCCTCCCTCGGTGGTGACCGTCACGACCGAGGTGTTGCTCGACGAGAATGAGATGCGCTTGTTGCGGATGGAGTTGCCGTCGCAATTGAAGGCCGTGCCCACGATCGTGGCGGCCTGATTCACCGACAGGGTGAGCGAGGCCGGCGCCACGCTCACCGAGCAGGCCTCGGGCGGCTTGAGGTCGAGGCAGGCGGTCGTGGTACCCGCGAGGGCACAGAGCGCGAGCATGCCCAGTCGGCGGGCACCCTTCGAAGACAGCGACACAATTCGGTCTGCGACCCGCATGCAGGTCCGTCCTGGAAACAAGAGTGAAGGCGGTTTGCCGATCCCGGCGCGCCGAACCGGCGCACCGAAGGCGATACCACAGAAGGACGCCCGGTCAGCGTCAGCCGTAACCGTCACGCCCCCGGCACCAGCACCGGTACCGGGCCCTCCATGCAACCTGACCGGACATTCACGCGGGAGCAAGCGCTGTCGGCCGCGTCCGTAGCGATGCCATCGGGCATGCATGCAACTTACCGGGACCGATGCCCATACCTGCTCACTCCGCCCCTGCCGACGCCCCGGCGCGGGAAACCACCACCCAGTGGCTGTTGGTTGCCGGCTGGGTCGTTGGCGCGGCACTGCTCCGACTGCTGCTGTCGTCGTTCGTGCCTCTGCTTCCCGACGAGACCTACTACTGGGAATGGTCGAGGCGCCTCGAAGGGGGCTATTTCGACCATCCGCCCGGTATTGCGCTGCTGATCGCGGCCGGGACCTCGCTGTTCGGCAGCGGCATGACTGGTGTTCGCGGTGGCCCCGCGCTCGCGGCGTTGCTCACGCACATCGCGGCGGTCCTTTGCGCCTGGCAGCTCGCCGGCCGGGGCGGTGCAGGGGCCCACGCTGCTCGCCGCGCCGCCATCGTCATGACGGTGCTGCCGATCGCGACCCTCGGGCTGGTGCTGGCCACGCCCGACGCCGCGCTCTTCGCCACGGCGATGATCGCGTTGCTGGCGGTCGAACGCGCGCTGGCCGCGCCGGTCCGCTCGCTCGCCAGCTTCGGCTGGTGGATCGCGGCCGGTGTGGCGCTGGGAGGCGCCTTCGTGTCCAAGTACACCGCCGTACTGCTCCCCATGGGGCTCGTGATCGCCTGCGTGGTGCACCCGGCGCTGCGCCGGCGCTTCGCCGATGCGGGGCCGTGGGTGGCCAGCGCGATTGCGCTCGCGATGTTCGGGCCGGTGGTGCTGTGGAACTACTTCAACGACTGGCTCTCCTTCCGTTTCCAGCTGGGGCACGGCTTCAACGCCGCTGCGCGTGGCAATCCGATCTCGCGCGAGCTCGAGATGATCGGTGGCCAGCTGGGGCTCGCCACCCCCATCCTGTTCACGGTCATGGCGATCGTGGTCTGGCATGCGCTGCGCGACGGCTGGCGGGCGCGGCAGACCGCCGCCCCCACCGACCCCGTGGTGCGCCGATTCGCGCTCGCCGTGATTGCGGTGGTACCGCTCGCCTTCTTCGCCACCAGCGCGTGGCGTCGGCCGGTGGAGGCCAACTGGCCCGCCATGATCTACCCGGGGGCGATCATGCTGCTGGCCACCAGTACTGCCCCGATTGCGACGGGGGTGTGGTTTAAACGTGGCGTGTGGCTCGCTGGCCTCTTGCTCGCCATCGTGGGGGGCCAGGCCTGGAAGCCGCTGTTGCCGCTCGCGCCGCGCAAGGACCCGATCGCGCGGGCCCATGGCTGGCAGCAGCTGGCGGCCGCCGTCGATGTTGCACGCCGTGACCCGTTTCTCGACGGCACCGTGGATCGCTGGGTGGCCGCAGACCGCTATCAGGACGCCTCGCAGCTGGCCTTCCACCTTCCCGATCATCCCGTGGTCTTCTCTCTCAATCTCGGCGGGCGTACCAACCAGTACGACGTCTGGCAGAACGCGTGGGGGCGCGTGCGTCCGGGCGACGGACTCGTGGTGGCCTTCGACGCCGATGCCAAGGGGGACTCGCTCGCGAAGGTCGTGAGCGGCTGGTTCGCCGATACGAAGCAGGGGGCGCTCGTGACGCTTCGGCGCGGCGAGGGCGAGGTCGCGCACCGGCGCATCTGGCTCTATCGCATCGCGCGTGATGTGCCGCGCGAAAGTCCGCGCTACGGCGCCGGGCTGCTTCCCCGCAAGGCACCGGGCACGTGACGTCGCCCGCCTCGCTGGCGGCCTTCATCGCCGTGGCGCTGGGCGGCGCGGTCGGTTCCGTGGCACGCTACGCCGCGACGCTCGCCCTCACGCCGTTCGGCGTGGCCTTTCCGTGGGCCACGCTTCTCGTCAACGTGACCGGCGCGTTCCTCATCGGTGTCTTCGCACGTCTGTTTGCGGGCGGTGACAGTGATCCGGTCGTCCGGCTCGCGTTCACGACTGGCCTCTGCGGAGGCTTCACGACGTTCTCGGCGTTCAGCGCCGAGGTGGTCACGCTCGTGCAGCAGGGGCGCACCGGGCGTGCTGCGCTGTACGTGGTCGTGAGTCTGCTGCTCGGGCTCGGTGCCACTGCTGTCGGCCTGTCCGTGGGACGCCCCCGCGGCTGACCGTCCTTCCACATCATTCCGATCATGTCCATTCCTGCCGATCTGCACGCCTGGTGCGACGCCAACGATGCGCGCGCGCTCGATGAGTTGTTCGCGTTTCTGCGCATTCCCTCCGTGTCGGCGCGCTCGGAGCACAAGTCGGATTGCGCGGCGGCGGCGCAGTTCGTGGCCGATGCGCTCACCCGCATCGGCTTCACCGCCACCATCGAGCCCACCTCCGGACATCCGATCGTGGTGGGTGAGTGGCGCAACGCCGGCCCCGGCGCGCCCACGCTGCTCATCTACGGGCACTACGACGTGCAGCCGGCAGAGCCGCTCGAGCTCTGGACGTCGCCCGCCTTCGAGCCCACGCTGCGCGACGGGCGTATCTACGCGCGTGGCTCGGTCGACGACAAGGGACAGCTCTATCTGCACATCAAGGCGCTCGAGGCACACCTCGCCACGCGCGGCACGCTGCCGATCAACGTGATCGTGCTGGCCGAGGGAGAGGAGGAAGTGGGAAGCGCCAATCTCGAGCAGTTCCTGGAGCGCGAGAAGACGCGATTGGCGTGCGACGCCGTGGTGATCTCCGACAGCACGATGTTCGCGCCGGGCATCCCAAGTATCCTGTCGTCGCTGCGCGGCATGGCGTATCTGGAGATCAACGTGCGCGGCGCCGCCGGTGACCTGCACAGCGGCATGTACGGCGGCGCCGTCGTGAATCCCGCCATGGCCCTCGCCCGCATTCTCGCCACCATGCACGACGCCGACGGACGCATCGCCATTCCCGGCTTCTACGATCAGGTGCGGCCGTTCCCCGATCACGTGCGCGCGCAGATGCGGACCCTCCCCTTCAGCGACGATACGCTCATGCACGAGGTGGGGGTGACCGCCCTTGGCGGGGAGCCGGGGTACACCACACTCGAGCGGCTCTGGACGCGCCCCACCTGTGAGGTGAACGGCCTGCTGAGCGGCTACACCGGGGAAGGAGCCAAGACGGTGCTGCCCGCGGTGTCGATGGCCAAGGTCAGTTTCCGCCTCGTGCCCGATCAGGAGCCGGAGACGATCGCCGCGCTGGTCCAGGCGCACGTGGAACGCGTGGCGCCAGCCGGCGTGACCGTCACCGTAGAGCATCTGCATGGGGGCAAGCCGTGGCGTGCCGACCTGCAGGGGCCGATCATCGACGCGGGCAAGGCCGCGCTGGAAGCCGCATTCGGCCGCGAGCCGGTGATCACCGGCGAAGGGGGCAGCATCCCGGTCGTGGGGGACTTCGAGCGTATCCTCGGCGCGCCCGTGCTGCTCATGGGCTTCGGGCTCCCCGGCGAAAACGCGCACGCTCCCGACGAATGGATCAGCGAAGAGAACTACCGGCTGGGTATCCGGGCGTCGGCGGTGTTGTACGAGGAGTTCGGCCGACGGTCCGCGAAGTAGTGCGCGCGCCTTCGGCGCGCTTTCATGACAAGGCAGGGAGCAGGAGGAAGACGGTCAGGAGGAAGGAAGAAGCCACTTCCCCCTTCCTCCT
>CAZNZG010000049.1:0-18350 GCA_964577455.1 uncultured Gemmatimonas sp.
GCCAGGGCGTCGTCCATGAGGTTGAGCGAGCCGAGGATGTTTCGCGTGGCATCGTAGACGGGGTCGAGCACGCTCCTGCGCACGTCGATCTGCGCGGCGAGGTGGCACATCACGTCGAAGCGGCCGTCGCGCACGAGGGCCGCCGCCTCGGGTGAGGTGATGCATCCACGCACGAAGCGCGCGGCTGGGGGGAGGTTCTCTTCCCGCCCGCTCGACAGATCGTCGAGAATGGTGACGTCCCAGCCTTCCGCCAGAAACCTGTCTGCCACATGGGAGCCAATGAAACCGGCGCCGCCCGTCACCAGGACCGAATTCGCCATGCCGTCCGCAGCCTCTCAATCGGAGTGTGAGTGGTGAAGTGCTCAATGTAAACACGCGCCCGGTGCCATGGGGCACCCGGCGCGTGTCGATACGGCGATTGTGTGGATTGTACCTAACGGCTCGGTGATACAGGTCGCAGAGGAGGCCTCTCGCGAGGCGGACACGGCTCAGGGCGCTTTGGCGTACCGGCGCGCGATCATTCCCACCGCCACATCGGAATCGTACTGCCGCGTGATGATGGCGGCAGCGTGATCGCGCTCCACCCGCACCACGCGCAAGATGGCCGTCACATGCTCGGCGGTGCCCTTTGCGGCGGCGCGATAGAGGGCCACCTCGTCACCGGCCTTGAGCCCCTGGGCGGCACCAGCCGCCAGCACGAGGAAGCTCTGCAGCGTGGGCAACGCCTCCTGGTCATCGAGCCACTTCACGGTGGTCGACACATCAGGCGTCGCGAGCTTCTGGGTGGTCACCCACTCGCCTCGATCCGGGAGGGCCGGGACCAGCATCTGCCCCTGTTCGATACGACCGCTCTGTCGCCGGACAATCGCCAGCGCCGGCTTGCCAGGCTCGGCCTTCACCACTTCGATCACGCCCGTGGGAAGCAGCACGCGCTGTCCGTTCTCGAAGGTCGTGCGGGACACGACGGCCACGAGCAAGTCCCCCACCTTGTAGCTCTGGCGGGGCGCCGCCTCGATCTCGACCTGATCCGTCTTGATCGCGCGCTGCGGGTACGCGTCTCCATTGGACATCGGGGAGCCGACCCGCGCCAGGATGCGGCCGGTCTGCGTCAGCATTCCCTCGGCAACGATCCACGGGGCCGCATCGAATTCCGCCTGACGCGGCGCCGGAGTATTGGGACGAAGAACGGCGCGGGTACGGCGCTCCGCCTCCGCTGCATCGGGGAGATCACGGTGAAACACCGTGAATACCTCGGTCGGCTTGCGGGCGTTCAGCTGATCGTCCTGCTGCACGAGCCCGATGCGACGTACTGTGCGAGCGCCCATGACCGTGCCGACTTGTGGCTTGAGGTCCGCCTTCGCGGTGTCCTGCGCCGAGGCGGCGGCCGCAGAAGCGGTAGCGGGCGCCGTGATGGTGGAAGGACGCGTCGCGTCACCACGGCCGGCGCCCGTTGCGTTGCCCTTCCCGGAGGTCTGCGCCGCAAGAGACCCGGCAGGCGCCCGAGAGGCTGCCACGGGGAGCGTGCCCTCACCAGCCTTGGTCAGGGCAACCTTGGGGACCGTACTGTCCGCCGGGGCCGCCGCGACTTCCGCCGCCTTGGCGCCGCGAACCGTCGGGCGGGCGGGCACCGCGAGGCGCATGCCCACCAGGAGCGGGGCCTCACCGGTCGTGGGGATGTTGTTGCGGCGGGCGAGTGCCTGCCACTGATGTCCGTCGCCGTAGTAGCGCGCAGCGAGCGACCACAGCGTTTCACCCGCCTTCACTGTGTGGGACCTGCCCGCGGCCTCGGGAGCCGGCTTGGCGGCCGAGGAATCCTGAGCCGGCTGCGCGTGCAGCATGGTCGGACGCCAGACCAGGAGCAAGGCGAGCGTGGCAATGGCTGCGACGCACAGGCGAAGCAGCAGGCCGGAAAGGTGGCCCGGAGAGACGGCGGCGGAGGTGTGCGCCCGTTCGGCAGCGCGCATCTGCAAACCTCGAATGAGAAGAGTCGGAAGTGCTCACTTCGGAGACGCGCGCGAGGCGTGACCGTAACGGAATGCGCATTCCACGGATGGCCGATACCGTCACAGGAGCGGCATTCCTTCCCGCAAACGACGAACGGCCCGGAAAATCCGGGCCGTTCGTGTGCAGCAAGGGGACTCCTCAGAACGGGAGATCGTCGTCTTCGTCTTCGAGCGCACCCGGGAAGTCGTTGAAATCGTCACCGCCCGCGGCGGGCGCGGCGGCCTTGCGCGGTGCCGACGGCGCGGCCGACCGGCGCGGCGCGGCGTCCATGTCGTCGCCCATGCCCCCGCCCATGCTTCCACCCTGCCGGCCACCGAGAAGCATCAGCTCCTTGACCTTGATCTCGGTGGTGTAGCGCGTCTGGCCTTCCTTGTCCTGCCACTGGCGGTACTCGATCTCACCTTCCACGTAGACCTTTTCCCCCTTCTTGACGTACTTCTCGACCACATCGGCGAGCCCACTACCACGCGCGCTGTTCCACACGACACACCGATGCCATTCGGTCTTCTCCTGCTTGTTGCCGCTCTGGTCGGTCCACTGCCGGCCCGTGGCCAGCGAGAACGTTGCCACGCGGCCGCCGGTGCCGACGGTGCGGATTTCGGGCTCTCCCCCGACGTTGCCAATGAGAATGGCCTTGTTCAGGCTGCGGCTCACGATGCCTCCTCGAATTGCTGATGAACTGCGAAGTGATGTCGAACTTCGGGGAAAGTACAGAGGACGCCTGACAACTGCGTCACCATTTGTTTCGGCGTATGCCCGTTCCGACGCCAACGGCTTCGCCCCGCCTACGGCCGGGTCCTGCGGAGCACGAGCGCGTCTTCGGTGGGATGTTGATAGTAACCTCGCCGGCGCCCCACGAGCACGAACCCGCGACTTTCGTACAGGGCGCGCGCTGCCGTGTTGGAGGTCCGTACCTCCAGATACACCGACTCGGTCCCTTCGGAATCGGCGGCCCCCAACGCGTCATCGAGCAGGAGCCCACCCAGCCCGGTCCCGCGCACGGCCGGGGCCGCACAGATATTCGCGATTTCCCCTTCGTCGGCCGCCCTGGTCAGTATGCAGTACCCCAGGATTGCCCCGTCCGGCGCCACCGCGACCCGCAGGCGTGCAAAGTCCTGACGCAACAGATCGCGGAAGGCCGACGCGGGCCACGCGTCGGTGAAGCTCGCGGCCTCGATTGCCGCCACCGCCAGCACATCCGCCTCCTGCATCGCCCGCAACTGCACCCCATCGTGACGGCCGGCGTTCACGATGTTCCCGCTGCCCGTCGTGCCATCACCCGGTGGGGAGCGGGGTCCCGTGCGTCGCTTCCCACTGCACCTGCGCCTCGGCCAGACGTCCGTAGGTGGGCTCCCATGTGGCCAGGTCGACCGGCTGACGCTGCCATTCCCCCGTCGCATTCGGCAGCCGTGACACGCAGGGGGTCACCGTACAGTCGTCCGGAAACGCGGGAGCGGCCCCCACCGCAACGCGCTGGTCGGACGGAAACTGCTCACGCAGTGCGCTACCCTCCAGGCGGGCCAATGGACCGGCGGCACGAACGACGCCGTCGCTCCCCCGCTCGATGGGCAGAACGTAGCGTTCGCCGCGCAGCGCATCAGCGTGCACCACGAATCGGCCGCGCCCGCCGACCGATGGCGACACGTCCGGGAGAGACGCCGCAGCGATCAGCAGCGAAGGCACCGCGTACAGCGGGCATCCGACCCCATGGGCCACTCCCTTGCACAACGCGCCGGCAATACGCAGAGACGTGAAGCTGCCGGGCCCTTCGCCGCACACGACGGCGGCGATGTCAGTCGGCTCGAGCGCAGCATCGGCGAGCAGCGACTGGATGGCCGGAAATAGCAGATCCTCCCGACCGACTCCCATCGGCACCTTGCGATGGCCCGCAAGCGCCCCCTGCGCCCACAGCGCCACGGAGCCGGCGGAGGTGGACGCCTCGAGCGCGAGGATGACGGAATTCGACCAGAGGGTGGACACGCAGGGATTCTACCTACTCCCCACGCGCGATGCGACCGGGCTACGCCACCTGCCGCCGCACATCGACTGCGCGAGCCCCGTGGTCGATGGGGACGAGCGCCTGCAACTGTTCGAAACCATCTTCCGTGACGGATGAAAGCGTGGCGAAGGTCCCCTGCTCGGCCAGAGCCACGGCTGCGTCGAAGACCTGCTCGTCGAAGGCGGTCCCGCGATCGCGTGCCATGATGTCGATGACCTTGCCGGGGGCCAGTCCCTCGCGATACGGGCGGGTGGCCGTGAGCGCTTCATACACATCGGCCACGGCGAGCACTCGGGCGAGATAGGAAAGCTTCTCCGCGGGCACCTTCCAGGGATACCCGCCCCCGTCGAGCCGCTCGTGATGCTGGGCGGCATCGTGCGCGAAGTGCCGGAAGGCCGCCACGTGCTGCAGGATCTCGAGCGTCCATCTCGGATGCTTCCGGATCTCCGCGAACTCCTCGTCGGTCAGCTTGCCGGGCTTGTCGAGGATCCGGTTGGACACACCGAGCTTGCCGATATCATGCAGCAGCCCCGCCCGCAGAACATCCCGTGTACTCGCGGTGTTACCGCCCATGGCGTTCACGATGCCAACGGCGTACCGCGCCACATTGCTCGAATGCCGCGCCGTGAAGGGGGTCTTGGCGTCGATCACGGCGGCGAACGCAAAGGCGATCCGATCGAGGCGCTCGTCGGTGGCAAGCATCGGGGCCGCACCGGGCTCGAGGGCGAGCACCGCATCGTCAAGGCGGGCAAGGTCGCCAAGCTGCTCCCACCACGCAGCGTCCCGCGCCCACCCCAGCAGCGTATCCACGAGGCGGGGATCGAACCATGTCCCACGCCGCCGCTTCGCCATGTCGAGCGCGGCCGTCGTACCGAGCTCGCTCCAGAACGCCTCCACGGTCTGTGCAAGGAGGATGATGCGGGACAGGATCGGGATCTCCTCGCCGGCAAGGCCGAAGGGGTGACCCAGCCCGCACCAGTGTTCGTCCACATAGAGGATCGCGTCGCTCGCGCCCTTCGGGAACCCGAGTACGAGGGCAATCTGCGCGCCGCGCTCGCAGCGCGTCTGAATGATCTCCCGCGTCAGCGACGGCGTACGCGCGACCGCGAGGAAATGTCGTACCCGCGCGATGGGATCGAGCCCCACCCCGCAACTTCTTGCCGTGCGCATGGCGAGCTTCCAGCGATCGTGCCAATCGACCAGACGCATGTTGCGCTTGAGGTCCTGATCGGGGCTGCCGAACAGCGCCGACATGCGCGCCGCGTTACTGGAGCAGCCGGAGTCCTTGAGCAACGCCGCGTAGTAGAGCGCACCGAGTGCCTCACGGTCAAGACCGACGGACTCGCCCAGGCGCATGGCCAGCACGGTGGTGCGCAGCGTGTGGCCGGGCCGCTGCCCTTCGGTGAGATCCAGCGCATAGGTAAGCGCGGCGATCACATCCGCGAGGCGAACGAGTCCGGGTGCGGAGGCAGCGGGCATGCGTGAAGCAGGAGGGGTCAACACAACCGTGGGCAATACGTGGTTCGACGCGAGGGGTGGACACCCGCAGATCAAACGAGTATCGGACGCTCACGTTTCCGAAATCGCCCCGACCACGAAAAAACCGCCGTCGCGATTGGAGATCGTGCGCGCAACGGAACGGTCAGGGCCGCGCCGGTGACGTCACCTTGAGCTGTCGCCGCGCCGGATTGTCGTCGTCGTGGGAGAGCGTAATGCGAATGGTATGCCCCGGAAGCGTATGCAAGGCCCGCTCCGGCCATTCCACCAGCAGCACCGACGCCGTGGCCACCAGCTCATCCCAGCCAAGCGCCTCGAGCTCGGCGTCACTGCGGAGGCGGTACAGGTCGACGTGCACGACCGGCCCGGCCGCCGAGTCATACTGCTGCACGAGCGAAAAGGTGGGACTGGTCACGGCCTGCAGATCCGCGACGCCGAGCCCGGCGCAGAGCGCACGCGCCAGCGTTGTCTTTCCCGCGCCGAGATCGCCTTCCAGCGTAATCACCGCAGGGCGCACGAGGGCGGCGCCGACGGTACGCCCCCACGTTTCGAGCGTGTCCCGGTCCGGGGCACGCGGCGCCCCTCGCGCGAGCAGGTGCGAGAGGCTGTTCGGGGCATCACCGACCACGTTTGCCTCCGTTTCCTCCAGCGCGACGCATCGGCGCACTGCCAGGGGGCCGCTTGGGAGCGGCCGCGTTACCTCGGGCCTGCGCCGGCGCCTGCCCAAGCGCCGTCCGCACTTCGAAAAGCTGATCGCGCAAACGGGCGGCCGCCTCGAAGTCGAGCGCCGTCGCGGCTTCGCGCATGGCCACTTCGAGTTCACCCACCAGCTGTTCGAGTTCTTCACGGGACCGTGCCGCGGTCTCGCTCGGCAGCTTCTTCGGCGACGGCACCTCCCCGTCACGCTCCACGCGCGCATCGGCCACGCGCGTAATGAACTTCACCTCGTCGACGCTCTTACTGACGCCCCGCGGCACGATACCGTGGGCCACGTTGAACTCGTGCTGCATGGTGCGTCGGCGGGTCGTCTCGTCGATCGCGCGCTGCATGGACCCGGTGATGCGATCGGCGTAAAGGATGGCCATGCCGTTGAGATTGCGCGCCGCACGACCGATGGTCTGGATGAGTGACCGATCGCTCCGCAGGAAGCCCTCCTGGTCCGCGTCGAGAATGGCCACCAGCGACACCTCGGGCATGTCGAGCCCTTCGCGGAGCAGGTTGATCCCCACCAGCACATCGAACTCCCCGAGACGCAACCCGCGCACGATTTCCATGCGCTCGATCGCATCGATATCGCTGTGCATGTAGCGCACCCGCACACCCATCTGCTGCAGGTAGTCGGTGAGGTCCTCCGACATGCGCTTGGTGAGCGTCGTGACGAGGACACGCTCCCCCTTTCGCTCGCGCTGACGGATCTCGTGCAGCAGATCGTCGACCTGCCCCTTCACCGGACGGATCTCCAGCACGGGATCGAGCAGCCCGGTGGGTCGGATCACCTGCTCCACCACCACGCCCTCGCTGAGCTCGAGTTCGAGGTCCCCCGGCGTGGCCGAGACGTTGATGAGCCGGGGAACCAACTGCATGAACTCGTCGAAGACCAGCGGACGGTTGTCGAGCGCACTTGGTAGTCGAAAGCCGTAGTCCACGAGCGTGAGCTTGCGTGCGCGATCGCCGTTGTACATCGCACGCACCTGCGGCAGCGTCACATGCGACTCGTCGACCACCACGAGAAAATCTTCGGGAAAGTAATCGAGCAGACAGGCGGGGCGTTCACCGGCAAGCCGACCGCTGATGTGGCGCGAGTAGTTCTCGATACCGGCGCAGGTGCCGATCTCGAAAAGCATTTCCAGATCGAAGTTGGTGCGCTGCTCGAGACGCTGCGCCTCGACGAGTTTCCCCTGCATGCGAAGTTCGGCCAGCCTCGTGGCCAGTTCATCCTTGATGGCCGCCGCCGCCCGCTCGATGGTCGGACGATTCGTGATGAAGTGCTTGGCCGGGTAAATTGCCATTCGCTCGAGCGTGGCGATGGTGTCACCGGTGAGCGGATCGATCTTGGAAATGCGTTCGATCTCATCGCCCCACAGCTCGAGCCGCACCGCCTGCTCTTCGTACGCCGGATAGATCTCCACCGTGTCCCCCCGGACGCGGAACGTGCCGCGATCGAAGGCCACATCGTTGCGGAGATACTGAATGCCCACCAGCGCCCGCAGGATATCGTCGCGCGGTATCAGCTGCCCACGGGTGAGCGAGACCATGCGCTCGCGATACGACACCGGATCGCCGAGGCCGTAGATCGCCGACACCGTCGACACGATCACCACGTCGTCTCGCTCCATCAGCGAGCTGGTCGCCCGGAGCCTGAGGCGATCGATATCCTCGTTGATGCTCGCGTCCTTCTCGATGTAGGTGTCGCTCGAGGGGACGTACGCCTCCGGCTGGTAGTAGTCGTAATACGAGATGAAGTATTCGACGGCGTTGTTGGGGAAGAACGACTTGAGCTCCCCGTACAGCTGCGCTGCCAGCGTCTTGTTGTGCGACAACACCAGGGTGGGGCGCCCCCATTCGGCGATGACATTCGCGACGGTCATCGTCTTGCCCGATCCCGTGACGCCGAGCAGCGTCTGGTGACGGTCCCCCCGCCGAAGCCCGGCCGAGAGTTCGCCAATGGCCCGCGGCTGGTCGCCAGCGGGGGCAAACGGTGCCTGCAATCGGAACGGTGCGCTCATGGTGGCAATCTAGCCGCTCCGGCGTTTCTTCGGTATCACCCAATCCCCGGGTCACGCTTCCATCGACTGTTACAAAGCGTTACAGCCGGACCCATAAGTCCGAACTTCAGCAAGAAGATGAATAGCCGATAGAAAACATCGAGAACGCGGTTCCGGCGCCGGCCGGCCCGCGCCATACCATTCCGCTTTGGCGGCGTCGATGTGGACGCTGCGAGTCGAGGGGTACCTGCCAACCGTCCAATGAATCGCGTGTTGCAGTTCGTCATTCGCCGTCCGATCAGCACCCAACTCTGGCTTGCCGTCGCGGCGGCCCTGTTGGCGGGGATTGGTGCGTCTGCCGTGGCCCTCCAGGCGCTGCGTTCGACCGCTACCGATGCTGCAGCACTCGATCAATCCGTCGTCACCCCGCTCGCCGACGTGGGCCAGCTCCAGAACGAAGTGCAGAAGGTCCGCGTGGCGTACCGGGACCTGGTGTACGATGACACCCAACGCGCTGACGCTCTGACCCGCCTGCGGGCCTCGCTCGCAGAAATCGACTCGCTTGCCCCGCAACTCGTCGCATCGGCACGAGCCCCCGAGGTGACGCTGCTGGCGGACTCCTTTGCCACGCAGTTCCAAGCGATCAAGCCACAACTCGAAACGCTTGTTGCCGCCGCCAGCACGGACGACTCCCTCGCGCAGGCGCTGATGCGTGGGACGCTCCGTCGCGAGATGATGAGCGTCGAGGCGATCCTCGGCGCACTGGCCACCGCGGAAGTCACGGAAGCCCGCAGCTACTCCGCCCGAGCCATGGCACGAAGCCGCTCGAGCCTGTTCCTCGTGAGCACCGTGCTCATCGTGGGGCTCCTGCTGGCATCGGTACTTGCTGCCGCCATCGTGCGCCGCACCAAGACCGCGCTGGTGCAGGTACGCGAACGATTGCAGGCACTCGAATCAGAGAGCATGGTCACCTTGCAGCGCGCCACCGAGAACCTGGCGCGCGGCCGGCTCGATGTGCTCACCGCCACGGTATCGTCGCCGCTCGCGATCGACGGCGCGGATGAACTGGCGGACCTCGCGACCGCACTCAACGGCACGTTGGCGCGCTCCGAAGCCGCGATGGCCTCGTATGCAGCGGCCGTCAGTTCGCTGCAGCGCATGCTGGGCGAAACCCAGCGCGTGGTGAACGCCACGCAGCGCGGCGAGGCCAATGTGCGCGCCCACAGCGACGGGTTCGATGGCGCGTTCCGCGATCTCCTTGGCTCGTTCAACGATGCGCAGGACGCCGCGCGCCGCCCCGTGCAGGCGGCCTTGACGGTGCTCGAGCAGGTCGCCGCGCGCAACCTCGCCGTTCGGGTGGACGGGGAGTTTGTCGGCGAGCACGCCCGGCTCACGAGCGCGGTCAACACGGCCGTCGGCAACGTGGCCAACGCCCTGCACGAAGTCGAGACGGCCGCGGAACAGATTGCGGCCGCCGCCCAGCAGGTGAATTCGGGAAGCCAGCACATGGCCGATGGCGCGTCCACGCAGGCAGCATCCGTCGAAGAAATCACCGCCGCCGTTCAGGAACAGGCGTCGGTCACCTCACGGACCGCCGGGCGGCTCGAGGAGGCGCGTCAGCTTTCGCGGGAGGCACGTGACCGGCTTCGCACCGGTACGGACAGCATGCATGAACTGTCGGGAGCGATGACGCGGCTGAACGGGTCGGCCCAGCGCACGGCACAGATCGTCCGCACCATCGACGAGATCGCGTTCCAGACGAATCTGCTGGCCCTCAACGCCGCCGTGGAGGCCGCACGGGCCGGTGATGCGGGGCGAGGGTTCGCCGTCGTTGCGGATGAGGTACGTCAGCTCGCCATCCGTGCTGCGGCATCCGCCCGCGAAACCGCGGCATTGATTGACGACACGGTGGCGTCCACGCAGGAGAGCCTCGGTATCACCGAACAAGTGCGGACACAGCTCGGCACTGCAGACGCCGATGTGGAACGTGTCACGGCGCTGGTGGAGCAGGTCGCGGTCGACTGCGGCGCACAGCGGGATCAGATCCAGGACGTCTCGCGCGCCGTCGAGCAGGTCAGCGCACAGACGCAGCGCGCCGCGGCCAATGCCGAGGAATCGGCCAGCGCTGCCGAACAGCTGAGTGCGCAGGCCTCCACGATGAAGGAGCTCGTGAACCGCTTCGTGATCAGTGATGCGCGCGGCACGCCACGAGCCCTCGCCCGGCGCGATTTCTCGAGTGCGCCCCACCGACCAATCCTCGAACGGCGCGCCAGCTGAAGCATGCGCGCAACGCAGGTCACGGCCGAGGACTCACTCCTCGGCCGTGATCTTTTCGCGCCGGCTCACGGCGGCGATACCCTTCACCCGACGCGCGGCCTTCATGATGCGCTCGAGGTGCGCAAGGTTCTCCACCTCTACCATCGCCGACCCGGTGACCTTGCCGTCGGTGGTCTTGAGCTCGAAGCTGCGGATATCGGTCCCGGTGGCGCTCACCGCAGCGGCCACGTCGGCGTAGAGGCCACGGCGGTCGACGCCTTCGAGTGCGAGGCGCACCACGAAGCGTTCGCCGGCCATCTCCTGCCAGTCGATTTCGAGGCGACGCTCCGGCTCGTGGGCAAGGAGCAGCAGGTTGGGGCAATCCCCACGATGAATGCTCACGCCACGGCCACGAGTCACGTAGCCCACCACCTTGTCACCCGGGACCGGCTGGCAACACTGCGCGTAGCGCACCAGCAACCCGTCCGCGCCCTGAATGCGGATGCCCTTCCCCGTGCCCCGCACGCGGTCCACGATCCGTTCGAGCGTACTGGTCTTCTCGACCGGTTCGGGCGTGGTATCGAGCAACGGATGCAGGAGCTTGAGCACCTGCAGCACGTGCACATCCCCCGCGCCGACACTCGCGATGAGGTGGGCCGAATCCTTGAGCTTCAGCAGACGCGCGATCGGATAGAGATCATGATCGTCCGCTTTCGGCAGACGGCGACGACGGAGCTCTCGCTCGAGAATCTCGCGTCCGAGGCGCATGGCCGACGACCGCTCCTCGAGGCGGAGCAACTGCCGGATCTTGTGTCGCGCCTTCCCCGTGCGAACGTGTGCCAGCCAGTCGCGACTCGGTTTCGCATTGGGGTTGGTGAGGATCTCGACCGTTTCCGAGTTCTTCAGTTCGCGCGACAACGGCGCGATACGGCCGTTGACCTTCGCGCCGGCACAGTGCGCACCGACCTGCGAGTGCACCGCAAACGCGAAGTCCAGCGGCGTGGCGCCCTTCGGGAGCTGGATCACGTCGCCGGTGGGCGTGAACACGAAGATCTCGTCCTGGTACAGGTCGAGCTTCAGGAACTCGAGAAACTCCCCCGGGGTCTCGGCGTCGAGCTGCAGTTCGAGTACCTGCCGGAACCAGGCCAGCTGCCGGTCGAGTTCGTCGGCGCTGCGCGAGTTCTCCTTGTAGAGCCAGTGCGCCGCGATACCGTAGTCGGCGGTCCGGTGCATGTCGCGGGTGCGGATCTGGATCTCGAACAGCTGACGCCCCGGACCGAACACGGTCGTGTGCAACGACTGATAGCCGTTGCTCTTCGGCTGCGCGATGTAATCCTTGATGCGTTCCTGCACCGGCGTCCAGCCGTCGTGAATCACGCCAAGCGCGTGGTAACACTCGAGCACGTTGGGCACGATCACCCGGATCGCCAGCAGATCGTAGATGTCCTCGTAGGGACGATCACGCTGCTGCATCTTCTTGTAGATCGACCACAGATGCTTGGGCCGCCCGGTCACTTCCACGTCGGCGATCCCCGCCTCGGACAGCCGCTTCTCCAGCGGTTCCCGCATCTGGGCAATGAGTGCCTCGCGCTCGCCGCGCTTGGCCGCAACCATCTTGGCCAGCGCCTTGTAGGCCTCCGGCTCGAGATGCTTGAAGGCAAGGTCCTCGAGCTCCCAACGCACCTTCGCCATACCGAAACGATGCGCGAGCGGAGCGTAGAGATCACGCGTCTCCTGTGCGATGCGCCGCCGCTTCTCCGGCGCCAGCCAGTCGAGCGTGCGCATGTTGTGCAGCCGGTCGGCCAGCTTGATCAGGATGACGCGTGCGTCCTTGGCGATCGACAACAGCAGCTTGCGGTAGTTCTCGACCTGCCGCTCCTCCCGCGACGACATCGGGAGGTTCGCGATCTTGGTGAGCCCGTCGACGATCTGCGCGATCTCGGGACCGAACTCCCGTGACACGTCTTCCACCGTGATATCGGTGTCCTCGACGATGTCGTGCAGCAGGCCGCAGGCCACCGTGGTCGTGTCGAGCTGCAGATCGGCCAGAATGCGCGCGACTTCGACACAATGCGACACGTACGGCTCACCGGAGTGGCGCACCTGCCCCGCATGCGCCACATCGGAGAAGCGGTAGGCACGCACGAGCAGATCGTGGTCGAGCCGATCGTAGGTGCCTCCGGCACCCGGCCCGAACCCCGGAATCATCTCGTGCAGCGCGATCGTGGTCACGACGTTACTGGTCTCCAGAAGGCAGATGAAGCTGATCCCCTCCGCATTCTACGAAGGAGAGGCCGCCACTGGCTAGTCGGAGGCATCACATTCCCGGTGACGACGAATGCGCCGCGACATGCACGATGCCGCCCTCCTAGAGCAGGCCAGCCTCGGCGAAGCTCACGTACCGCCCTCGCCCCACGATGACGTGATCGTGCACCGGAATATCGAGCAGGCGTCCGGCGGCGACGAGTTGCTCCGTCACCGCCCGGTCCTCGGCACTGGGCGTCGGGTCTCCGCTCGGATGGTTGTGCACCAGAATGACCGCCGCCGCTCGCTCGGCGATCGCCTCCCGAAACACTTCCCGCGGATGGACCAGCGACGAGTTCAGTAGCCCCCGGGTGACCAGGATGTCGCGCTCCAGTCGATGCTGTGCATCGAGAATGGCCACGTGGAACTCCTCCACCGGGGCATCCTGCAACCTCGGGGCAAAAGCGGCCGCAACGTCACGTGGGCCCCGCAGGGGCATCCCGGGTTCCCGCGCTTCCACCGCCATGCGACGCCCCAATTCGAGTGCGGCCTGCACGGTGGCCGCCCGTGCGGTCCCCACTCCGTGGAGCCGGGTCAGCGTGGCGAATGGCATGGCTGCCAATCGCCCGAGCGACCCGTCACACCGTTCAACCAGCGACTGCGCGCAGGTGAGCGCGGAGGCACCACGTGCCCCTGCCCCCAACAGGGTCGCCAGCAGTTCGGTCGTGCTCAACGCCTGTGCCCCCAATGAGCGCATACGCTCCCGCGGGCGTTCAGCACTCGGCATTTCCTTGATCGTGAGAACAGGCCTGACAATGGTGATCGGTTCCGGCACGGACACTCCGTTGTACGAGCGATGATTGGCGGTCGAGTCGCCACTATGCCACCGCTCCGGAGATTTCGTGGTACCCGATCGTTGCGCCCATGACCGTTCGAGCGCCATCGCGTGCATGCACACCAGTATCTTTCACGAATGACTGAATTCGCGCCCCGTATGTCGACACCGGCCTCCTTCGATCCTGCCACCGACGAAGAGTGGCAAGCCCTCCGCGCACTCGGCCACCGCATGCTCGACGACATGCTCGATGCACAGCAGGGGCTGGCAGACGCCCCCGTGTGGCGGCCCATGCCGACGGACACGCGGGTGGTACTCGAGGAAGCGGGACCGACCGCCGGGATTGGGCCCAGCGCCGCATACGAGCGATTCCGTCATCACATTCTTCCCTTCGGCCTCGGCAACTGGCATCCACGCTTCTTCGGCTGGGTTCAGGGCAACGGTACGCCGCTCGCGATGCTCTCCGACATGCTCGCTTCGGGGATGAACCCGCATCTCGGAGGGTTCAATCAGGCACCGGCCATGGTGGAGCGACAGGTCATCGGGTGGTTCGCTGAATGGTTCGGCATGCCCGGGGCCAGCGGACTGTTTGTCACCGGCGGCACGATGGCCAACGTACATGCCCTCGCCTGTGCCCGCATCGCGGTGGGGAAACGCCATGGCCGCGATCTTCGCGCGGACGGCGTGCAGCCCTGGGCCATGGGGGCACCGCCGGCACCCATGGTGTTCTACGGCTCCAGCGAGACGCACGGCTGGGCCTACAAGGCCGCCGAATGGCTTGGGCTGGGCACTCGTGCGTTCCGGACAGTGCCCGTCCTGCCGGACTACACCATCGATGTGGCGGCGCTCATGCGCATGATCACCGATGATCGCGAAGCCGGGCTGTTGCCGTTTTGTGTGATCGGCACGGCGGGGACGGTCAATACCGGCGCCACGGATGATCTGGCAGCGCTTGCCGATGTGTGCGAGCGCGAGCAGCTCTGGTTTCACGTGGACGGCGCTTTCGGAGCGCTTGCCGCGCTGTCGCCGCTTACGCGAGAAATCGTCCACGGCATGGATCGCGCCCACTCTCTGGCCTTCGACCTGCACAAGTGGGGGTCGATGCCCTTCGAGTGCGCCTGCGTACTGGTCCGGGACGCTGCGGTGCATCACGAGGCGTTCCGCAATTCGGCGTCGTATCTCGCGGCGAGTGACCGCGGCCCCACCGCCGGCGGCATGTACTTCAACGAACGAGGGCTGGATCTCACCCGCTCGTTCAAGGCGCTCAAGGTGTGGATGCAGTTGCAGGCCGATGGCGTCGAGCACTTCGGACGTGTGATCACCCAGAACGTGCTGCAGGTGCGTCATCTCGTGGCAGCGATCGACGCACACCCCGAGCTCCAGCGCCTTGCGCCGGCGCCGCTCAACATCGTCTGCTTCCGCTACGTGCCGACCTCGAATGAACTGACGATGGCGCAGTGCGACGCGCTCAACATCGAGCTACTGGCACGATTGCAGGAAAGCGGGGTGGCGTTGCCGTCGAGCACGAGGATCGACGGTGCTTTTGCGCTGCGGGTGGCCCATGTGAACCATCGCAGCACGCTCGGAGACACGGACCTGCTCGTCGACACGGTGGTGACCATCGGCCGGACGATCGTCGCTTCAGACTGATTCTGGCGCGCTCACGCAGGCGCGACCTTCGTGAGCTACATGGTGCCGAGCGACAGGCTGAAGCGTTGGCGCACTGCCCCGCAAGACAAACCGGGATCCATCAGGAAGATGGGTCCCGGTTCGGTATCTGCCACCCGCGGTCAGTGCGCGCGCCCTACACCGGCGGACGCGGAATGGCTGTACGTCCACCGCCGGACGAGCCACCACCCCCACCGCTGCCGCCACCGGCAGGTGAGCTCGAGCCGCCGCCGTTGCTGCTGGGCGGTGTATACGCGGGGCTGATGTTGCCACGGCTCCCCGGATCACCGCCACGGGTGTAGCCACGGCCATTGACCGCCCGACCGCGAACAGTCCCCTCCCCACCGGGATTGACCGGAACGATCACCACCGGCCCCCCGCCGATGTTGAGGGGGGAGCCCCAACCGCCGAACCACCCCGGTCCAAACCCAGGCCCCCACCCAAGGGAATAGGGGTTGTAGCCGTAGCCGAGGGCGCCAAATCGCGCGCCCCATGGTGAGAAATTCCCCCATGGATCGAAGGCATTGAAGCGCCAGCCAAGCCCCCAGGCTCCCATTCCCCCCGGGCCATAGCAGAAGTCATCGAGCATGTCACAGCGCGAGCCCCCGCCACGCAGGTTGGCACGTGACGCGACCGTCGTCGTCGAGACGTCCGCCCCCGCGCCGACGGGGGCAGGACCGACCTGGAATCGCTGCGGATTGGCCATCGCCACCATGACATCGATCACGCGCGCCGGGACTCCGGCGTCGGCAAGCCTGACGAGCGTGGCGGCGTTGAGCTTGGCCGCCTGGCCCGTTTCCAACAGCCACGCTTCCGCGAGGCTGGCCGGAACCTTGGTGGCCACACCAATCACGGCCTGCGGGGCCGCTGCAGTGCCCGTCGACAGTCGGAGCGCCCGCGAGGAGCGCACAGCACCAAACGTGAGTCCTTCCGGCGCCCCACTGTCCCCCTCGAAGCGGAAGCGCGCCACGGTGGTGGCCTCGTTCTTCCCGACGGCGAGGTTCTGCAGCTGCACCCACTGTCCAGCGGCGTTCATGACCATGAGCCCCGTTTCCACACGCTTTACTCCACGGGCGCAGGCGAGCTCCGCCCGCAGGATCAGTCGCGTATCCTCGGGGTCCCACGCGGCGGATTCCGTACCGGAGCACTCGTCTACCGTCTTCTCACGACTCGTACCAGGCAGGGGCACCGCCGTACGGGACAGCAGCGTCGCACGCCTGTAGAGGGCGATATCGATGGAGCCGGGGGTGCTGGCGCTCGGCACCACACACGCTCGGGTCGGCTGCTGCTCAGCCCCGATCTCCTCGAAACCGATCCCGGTATCCATCGTGCGCCAGCAGCCGATCCACGGCTGGAATCGCGGGTCGATGCTGGCAGTGCGTTGGGCAGCAGCAGACGGCGCCAGGAGTAACACGGCCAATGCCAGCGAGGTGAATGCCACCGAGCTGGTGGGACGGATGGTGATCGGGCTCGTTTTCATGATGACCGTCTCTCCGTGCACGGCGTGGACCAGCGGTTGACGCTGCGGTAGGTGTGCCATGGATCGCTCAGAAGCGGAACTGCAGACCGGTGGATACTCCGACCCCCGACATCGACGTGCGATTGAATCGTGTAAAGTCACCACGTACGGCGGCTTGCGAATGGTCGTATCGCAGCTCCGTGTTGATCACGACCGTGGGCCGCACCGTCCAGCCCAGCCCGGCCGCTGCGTATACCAACGGCGACCATCCGTCGGCGCTGAGCTCTGCGCGGAAGATATCCAGATTGCGGGACTCGCTGTCGATAAACTCGCCTTCCTGCTGCAACCGATACCACATCGCACCACCGCCGGCCGTCACATACGGTACCATCTTCGTGGGCACCCATGCGAGCCTGCTGATGGTGCGGCCGGCCGGTACGAGGTTGTAGCGTACCCCGACACTGAGAGGAGTCCGGCGCAGTCGCGTGACCTGCTCGATGGGAAGACTGTCGCTGCCCACGAAGCGTCGATACTCGGACGGCGTTCTTCGGGCCGCGGTGGCTCCCCCTACCTGCAGTTCCACGCGTTGCGTCAGCGGGATCCCAAACTCCGCGCCAAGGCTCACCCCCGTGTAGTCGTTGGGCGCGAGTGTCAGGAGGTTGTTGACGAAGGAGAACACCCCGTCCGAGGCGTTGGGCCTCGCTGCCCCGACACGGAGCGAGACGGAGAACTTGGGGCGCCCGAACAGGTAGTCCCCACCGTCCTGGGCGTCGGCCCGCTGGGATGGCAGGGCAAGCGCGGCGAGAACGGCGAACGTGGTGGCAACCGCGTTGCGCGTGAACATACGGAGGGGCCTCCAAAGGGATACCTCCGAATATACCCACAACGCGCTTCCGCGGTCCGGTACTCGGCGTGCCCGACATAGGGGGCCCGCACCCGTCCTGCATCCCGATCACCCGCTCCGCTCGCTCCGGCGCGGGGTTCCCCGGCGATGGCGAAGCAGCGCCGAGCCCGGTGGCCACGGCTCGTTGGAAGCCGCGGCCAGCATAGATGCGGGGAGTCAGCTCTCCGTCACCGCTTTGCGTGGGAATGATGTAGCCGTGTGTTGTTGCGCCGAGGAAATTGGGGTGGACCAACGCAAAACAGCACCGCCCCTGGCATTCACAGTGGAATACCAGGGGCGGTGCACAGGGTGCCGGCGACGGCCTACTCTCCCGCGAGCTCTCGCCCGGAGTACCATCGGCGCTATCAGGCTTAACGACCGTGTTCGGGATGGGAACGGGTGTGGCCCTGACGCTCTAGTCGCCAGCGAATGGGGGGACTCGTGCTGCGTCGCCATTCGACAAACGGGGGGAAGTGATCGTAGGGGATGCGCGCCGGTCGGGCGCTCACATCCATGACGTGCGTGTGCTCTGCGGAATTCTTGTGCCCAGGGAAAACCCTGGGGGAGTCAAGCCGCACGGGCGATTAGGACGGCTGCGCTCGGAACGTCTCGCGACGCTTCCACGTGCCGCCTATCGACGGAGTCGTCTCCTCCGGCCCTTCAGGGAGCTCAAGGCTCCAGGGAGAATTCATCTTGGGGGGCGCTTCCCACTTAGATGCGTTCAGCGGTTATCGCCACCGACCATCGCTACCCGGCGTTGCAACTGGCGTCACAGCCGGGACACGAGCGGGTCGTCCGAC
>CAZNZG010000050.1:0-7787 GCA_964577455.1 uncultured Gemmatimonas sp.
CCGCATGGTGTTCCGCGCCCGCAACCAGCCCACCGGCGAGGCCGCCCTGCACCATCTCGAGCGTCGGCGCTTCGGCATGGTGGTGAGCGATGTCCCGATGAAGCCGATGGATGGCCATCGCCTGCTGATCGAGGTGAAGCAGCGTCACCCCGAGGTGCCGGTCCTGCTCATGACCGCCTCGTGGTCTGATGCGCAACGCAGCGTAGCCCCCGTACCGTTCAGCGGCGTGTTGCTCGCCAATCGGATGCTCTGGATGCTGGTGGCCACGATGTGCGCTGCGTGGGTCATGACCTTCCGGGCGACGCCGATGCTGCAGCCCGCCCCCGTGCGTGACGCGTCACCGGGACACGCAGCAGCCGCATACGACCGGCTGGCCGGGATCCGGAGCGCCACCGCGTCGGTGCGGGCGTTCACCGCACTGTGGATGCAGCGCGACGGAGGGTGGCGTGTGGTGTCGGTGCTGGCGGCGGTGAACGCACTCGCCAATGGCGCCAGCCGGCCGCTTGGCGGAACGCTCCCGCCGGCTGCCGACGCCCTGCTGCTGATCAGCGAGCATGCGCGGATCTTTCTCATCCTCCTCGCCACGGTGTACGCCGGGGAACTCGTCTGGCGCGAGCGTGACGTGCGCGTGCAGCAGATCATGGACGCGCTCCCGCTCTCGCGTACCGCGCGCACGTGGGGGCGCGTCTCGGGGCTGCTGTGGGGGCAGCGCACGATCATCGCGCCCATCGCGGTCGGTGCGTTGGCCGTGTCACTGTGGCGTGGCTGGACCAACGGTGTGGCCGACGTGATCGGCTGGTGGGCCGCATGGAGTGTATTCGTGCTCTGGTTGCCCTTTGCGCAGCTGACCGTACTGTCGCTCACGGTTCACGTACTGGTCGATCACAAGGTCGGCGCGCACCTGCTGCTCATCACGGGGTGGGTCCTGGTCACCGCCGTAGGCGGCGAAAGCAGTTGGCCATGGTATGTACGGTTCGCCGAGCCGGCACCGCTGCTGCTCGATGGCCGGTTCGCGTGGCTGCCGCATGTACAACGCGGCGCCCACTGGAGTGCCGTGAGCGCCGCGCTGCTGGTGCTATGCTGGTGGCGGTGGCCGATACGCGCCACCGCCCGTGCGGCATGAGGTCTGCCGTCTGCCGTCCGTTACTTCTCGACGATGATCAGATACCGCGACGGTCCCCAGAACTTGGCGGGGTCGGTAATGCGGATGCTTTCGCCACGGAACGACCCGTCCTTTTCCTTCTTGGCCACTTCGATCATCCCCACGTCGTGTCGCGACACGATCCGGTAGGCGCGGTCGTTGCGCGGGAGGGGGATGGTGAGGACTTCACGGCGATCGGCGCGGGTGAAGCGTCCCTCGTCGAGGGTGCGCGCCGGCACCAGGGTCTTGCCGAGCTTCACGATGAGCAGCCCGCGTGATCCCCCCTCTTCGGTCACCACGCCGTCGTTCAGCAGCTGGCGACGCGAGCCCACGGTGTAGAACACGCGGTTCTCGCGCACGTCCATGGCCTTGACGGTATCCGTCAGCACGGCCTTTTCGGAGGTGAGCTGCTGATTCTGTGTGCGGAGCGAGCGGATCTCTTCCTGGAAGACCGCGATTTCCTTGTCGCGCTGCTCAAGACGCGCGTTGAGGTCGGCCAGCAGCGATGCGGCGGCCGTGGAGTCGGCGCGCATGGTCTTGAGCGTGTCGAGCAGGGCCCGCACCTGCGCCTGACGCGCGTTGAGGCGTTGGCGCATCTGCTTGAGGCGATCGAGAATGTCCTTCTGGGCGGCGTCCGCTTCGGTCTTGCCCGACTCGTCGCTCTTGTTCACGGCCACCTTGGAGGTGAGCCCGCGGACCTGGCGCAGTTCCGCGTCCACTTCGTCGGCAAAGCGGGAGGCTTCGACCACCTGCGCCATCGCGCGATCCTTGTCGGCGCTGGCGCCCTGCATCAGCCCCTGCAGGGAGTCCCGTTCGGCGCTGGCCGACGCGAGCGCCGCGGCGAGGGAGTCCGCACGGGCATTCGCGGCGGTATCGGTGCAGGCTCCGACAGACAGCGCGGCAAGCACCACGGTCGTCGCGATGGCGCGCTGGCGGGAAAAGCGTCGATGCATGGATGGCGGGTGTTGGGGAAACAGTGAGGCGACCACGAAAACGTACCGGACACGGCCAGTCCCTGAAAGTGCGCCAGGTCACAGATCGTGCAAGCATCCGTGCGCCGCATCACATCATGGGAGCCAACCGCGCAGCCGATACAGGGAGGTGGCTGCGACCTCGTAGGCGATGTCGGCGAAGGCGAGGCGACGGGCCTCCGGACGATCGAGACGCGTCAGCGCGTAGCTGCGCGAGACGGCGGGGAGGCACTGCACGGCGAGCCCGGCTGCCTCGACTGCTGCACAGGCACGCCGCGTGTGCGACGGAGACGTGATGAGCATCACGCGCCGCCAGCCGTGGGTACGCGCGAGCGCCGCGAAGGCCATCGCTTCGTCGCGTGTACTCCGTACGTCGCGCACGAAGCGCAGCTGCAACTCCGGCGCGAAGGTCCGGGCCAGTTCACGCTGGTCACGCTCCGAGGTCGAAACGGTCGGGTCGGATTCGTCGCCGACGATCGAGAGGGCCAGCTGCGGAACACCGCGGCGCCTGGCTTCGGCCATGCCGGTGAGAAGCCGTTCGAGTGCCGGGCCCATCACGCGACCGTCCGAGGTGACCGCCCCCGACAGCACGACGATCGCGTCAGGTGGCGGGAGGCGGTCGGCGTCGTGCCGAACGAAGTGCGGCATCAGCGGCACCACGAGCGGCGTGTAGGACACGACGAGCAGCAGCAGGCCCAGCGCGGCGTTGGCGCTCCAGAGCCAGGCTCCGCGCGGCGTGGGAGCGAGCCAAAGCCCGAGGCCAAGGCCGAGCACGCGCGCGCTGGTGATCGACAGCCCCACCGATTGCCAGAGCCCCAGCGCGGCGGCCATCTGCACGAAGGCGAGACCAAGCACGGCACCGCCCACACGCACACGCCACGCGGGGGCGCGCACGCCGATCTCGGCGCCGCGCCCCCGGAAGAGCAGATCACTCATTGCGACCGATCGACGTCTCGCGCATTCAGTCCTGCGTCACCTTGGCCGTGGGAGGCTGCTTGTACTTGTCGAACCAGCTGCGCAGGTACAGCTGCGTGCGCAGGAAGTTGGACGGTGTGGAGCTCGTGCCGTGCCATTCGTTGTTGAAGCGCACCATGGCGGTGGGAATCTTCCGGATCTTGAGCGCCTCGTAGTACTCCTCCGTCTGGCCCATGGGGGTGCGCAGATCGTTCACGCCCGTCATGAGCATCGTGGGCGTCTTCACGTTGCCCACGTACATGAGGGGAGAGCGCTTGAGGTGCTCGCTCGGATCGTCCCACGGATACTTCGCGAAGTTGTAGTACCAGCTCGAGCCGTCGGTGGTGCCCACGAAGCTGAGCCAGTTGGTCACCGGACAGTTGGCGCTCGCCGCCGCGAACCGATCGGTGTGCCCCACGATCCAGCTGGTCAGTACGCCGCCACCGGAACAGCCGAACACGTACAGCCGGTTGGTGTCGATGTAGCCGCGGTTGATGACCGTGTCCACGCCCGCCATGAGATCATCGTAGTCCTTGCCCGGATACGCGTTCTTGATGGCGTTACCGAAGGCGCTGCCGTAGCCGGTGGAGCCGCGCGGATTGGTGTAGAGAATCACGTAGCCGTTCGCCGCATGATCCTGACGGGCGAAGCTGAAGCCCACGTTGTACATGCTGTGCGGACCGCCGTGGATCTCGAGCATCATGGGATACTTCTTCTTCGCATCGAAGTCGGCCGGCTTCACGATCCACCCCTGGATCTTGTAGCCATCCACGCTCGTGTACCACACCTCTTCGGTCGTGGCCAGCTTCTTTCCCGCGAGCACGTCGCCGTTCACGTCGGTGAGCGGCTTCGGGGCCGCCGTGCGCACATCGAACGCCACCACGTCGGTGGGCCTGCTCGACGTGCTCATCGTGCCCACGGCAAGGAATGACTTGCCGAGGTCGCTGACGGTGAGCACCTGCGCACCCTTGGTCACCTGGCGCACATCACCCTTGAGGGGCGCGAAGTACAGATTACGCGCGCCTTCGTTCTCGGCGTTGAAGTAGATACCCATGCCGTCGGGTGACCAGAACATCCCGCTGGGGGAGCGGTCCAGCTTTTCCGTCAGGGCCCGCGGGTTGCTGCCATCGGCATCCATCACGTACAGGATGGCGTCCTTCCACGTGGCGTCGGTGCTGTCGTAGCCGGTATAGGCGATGTACCGGCCATCGGGGCTCGGCACCGGCCCATTGTCGGGGCCGTTGCGCTTCGTGAGCTGCGCGATCGCCCCGCTCGCCACGTCGACCTTGTAGATGTCGCTCTGCCTCCAGGTGTACTCGGCATCGGCCACGCGGTTCGACGTGAAGAGCAGCGACTTGCCGTCGGGCGTCCAGGTGTTGCCGTTGGCGGGCCACTCCCCCGTGGTGATCTGCCGCGGCGTACCGCCGTCGGCGGGCACGGTGAACAGCTGTCGCAGCCCGTTCTCGAGGAAGCCCTGCCGGTCAGCGCGATAGCGCACCTTGGTCACCACGCGCGGCGGCTCCACCCACTTGGCCCCGCGCGGCGGGGCGGGCATGGCGATGCGCCAGTCGTCGCTCTGCCGCACGAGCATGCCGAACGCGAGCGACTTGCCGTCGGGGCTCCACTCCACGTCACTCGGCGACTCCGTCAGTCGCGTGATCTGCGTGGTGGCTCCTTCGGCATCCATGTAGCGCACCCAGATCTGTGCGCCACCCGGCTCGCCCGGTGCGACATACGAGATGCGCGAGCCGTCGGGGCTCCAGCGCGCATCCGATCCCTTCACGAGGAAGCGGTTCTTCGTGCCGTCAGCGTTCATGATCCACACCGACGATTCACGGCGATCGTTGAGCTGATCGATCCACGTGCGAGTGTAGATGATCTGTTTGCCGTCGGGGGAGAGCGATGGGTTGCTCACGTCCTCCCAGTTGAAGTAATCGGCGATGGTGAGGCGGTCCTTGGGTGCCGTCTGCGCCTGTGCGTGCGCGGGAGACGGCACGGTCAGCGAAGCGGGGAGGGCGAGTGCGGCCAGAAGCCACACGTGGCGCCACGGACGGGTGGAATGCATTGGGCGGGGTCTCCGTTGAGGCTGGAATGCCCGGACTGCGCGGGCACTGCCGCAACGCTGTGGCTCGGGCGGCGCGAGCGCAACGTCTGTCGGGGAAAAGCTCGTCGGGAGGAGCGGCGAGCGGCGGGCACAAAAAAGCACGTCCCCGATCAGGAACGTGCTGCCGAACCATCCGGATTATTCGATGCTCAGCGCAGCGAATCTGCCATCGCGAGAATGCTGTCCCGCAGCTGGGCCGTATTGGCGTCGACGAAGCGACGCACGCCCTTCCACTGCCGAATGAGCGGGTTGCGCTTGGTGATGTTGGTCTCGATCACGCGGCGCTGCGACGTGCTGGCGTGCACCATCTTGCCGTCGCCCACATAGATGCCCACGTGCGAGATGCGCTTGCCACGCCCGAAGGTGAGCACGTCACCGGGCTTGAGGGCCGCGACATCCTTGGGGACTTCCTGGCCCACCTGCGCCTGCCCCTGTGCCGTACGGGGGAGCACCATGTCGAGCATGCTCATCGCGTAGCGCACGAGCCCACTGCAGTCGAGGCCCACGCCCGGCTTGGTGCCGCCGAGCTTGTAGCGCGTGCCCACGCTGCCTCTGGCCTTCAGCACAATGCTGTCGCGCAGCTTTTCAGCCGACGCGCTGAATGCCGCGAAGGGCTTCTTCGACTCGAGCTGCACGCCGCGTACTTCCTGCGCCTGCACGGACGACGACGCAGCCACGAGGGCGGCGGCGACAACCGGAAGCAGAGTGCGCGGGAGACGAATCACGGAAGCGGTGCGGGCGGAAGGCGTTGGCCGGTCGTAGCCGGAGGAATCGTGAAACTATGCACGAGCACCCAAGACCGCCAGCGTCAGCCGTTACGGAGCAGGAACAAAGGAGAACATGGGGGGCATGAATCGGAGCGCCCTGCCGGATCCCTCTGCCGGATCCCCTACCGGATCCCCTACCGGATCCCCAGCTGCTTGTGGGTCTGCACCGACAGGCGCCACTGGGGGTGGGCCAGACAATAGGCCAGCGCTGCCCGGGTGTTCGCTGCCTGTTCGGGTCCGTCCATCGGCTGCAGCAGGAAATGCCGGAAGGCGAGCCGCTCGAACCGCTCCGGCATGGCCAAGGGCTGCGGATAGACCAGCTTGAGTTCGTCGCCGGAGGTGAGCACCACGGGCGCGTTCGCCTTGGGGCTCACACAGATCCAATCCAGCCCGGCGGGGGCCGGCTGGGTCCCGTTGGTTTCCACGGCTACCTCGAACCCCTCGGCGTGCAGCGCGGCCACTGCCGCCTCGTCGAGCTGGAGCAGCGGTTCACCGCCGGTGCACACCACGAACGGCCGCACGTCGTGCGGGGCGTTGGCGGGCCAGCGGCTCTTCACGAACGCGGCGAGTTCGGCGGCCGTGGCGAACTTGCCGCCGTCCGGGCCGACCCCCACGAAGTCGGTATCGCAGAAGGTGCAAACCGCCTGCGCCCGATCCCCTTCGCGCCCCGTCCAGAGGTTGCAGCCGGAGAAGCGGCAGAACACGGCCGCCCGCCCGGCGTTGACGCCCTCCCCCTGCAACGTGTAGAAGCACTCCTTGACGGTGTACGCCACGCGCCCTCAGCCCGCGTAGGCGATGGGGTCGCGCGCGCCCGCTTCGGCGAACCCGCGCAGGCGAAGCTGACAGGCGTCGCAGTGCCCGCAGGCGGTCCCATCGGGCGCCGGATCGTAGCAACTGGTGGTGATGGAGTAGTCCACCCCCAACTCGTGGCCGAGGGCGACGATCTGCGCCTTGGTGAGGTGCTGCAGCGGCGCGTGAATGCGGAGGCGCTGCGTGCCCTGAACACCCGCGGCCGTGGCCAGATTGGCCATCTGCTCGAAGGCGGCCACGTATTCGGGGCGGCAGTCGGGATAGCCCGAGTAGTCGAGCGCATTCACCCCGATGAAGATCGCGTCGGCGCCGAGCACTTCCGCCCAGGCCAGGGCAAAGGACAGGAAGATCGTGTTGCGCGCCGGCACGTACGTGACCGGAATGCCGTCGGATGCTTCGCTGACGTCGCGATCCTTGGGCACGTCGAGATCGTCCGTGAGCGCTGAGCCCCCCCACTGACGGAGGTCGATGTCGACCACCACGTGGCGGGCCACGCCCTGCGTTTCCGCCACGCGACGGGCGGCCTCGATCTCGACCGAGTGCCGCTGCCCGTACCGGAACGTCATGGCATAGGGGGTGTAGCCGTCGCGCCTGGCCACGGCCAGGACCGTCGTGGAGTCCAGCCCGCCGGAGAGCAGCACGACCGCGGGCTTGCCGGAGCCGGCGGCGGTGGGTGTCGATTCGCCGTTCATATCGCGCGTAAACTAACCAGTGCCGGTACCTCATGGCCCACCGGACTTGGCCATAGCGCACTCCCTGATGAGTTTACGGCCATGTTCGACTGGCTGCACGATCCGCAGGCGTGGATTTCCCTGCTCACCCTGTCGGTGCTCGAGATCGTACTCGGCATCGACAACATCATTTTCATCTCCATCCTCTCCGGCAAACTGCGGGCGGAGGACCAGCCGAAGGCCCGTTCGTTCGGGTTGGCCGGTGCCTTCGTCACGCGCGTGCTGCTGCTGCTCAGCATCACGTGGGTCATGCAGCTCACCCAGCCGCTGTTCTCGCTGATCGGCCGCGAGATTTCCGGGCGTGATCTC
>CAZNZG010000050.1:7797-18280 GCA_964577455.1 uncultured Gemmatimonas sp.
CTGGTCGGTGGCCTCTTTCTGATCGGCAAGGCTACGCTGGAGATTCACCACAAGCTCGAGGGGCCCGACGAGGAGCAGGAGCAGGCGGCCAAGGCGTCGCGCTCGCTGTGGACCACCGTGGCGCAGATCATGGTGCTCGACATCGTCTTCTCCCTCGATTCGGTCATCACCGCCGTGGGGATGGCCGACGAGGTGTCGATCATGATCCTCGCCAATGTGGTGGCGCTGGTCGTCATGCTCGTCGCGGCGAGGCCGATCGGCGACTTCGTGGACCGTCATCCCACCGTGAAGATGCTGGCGCTCGCCTTCCTGGTACTCATCGGGACCAATCTCGTGGCCGAAGGCATGGGACAGCACATCCCCAAGGGCTACACCTACGCTGCCATGGCCTTCTCGGTCATCGTGGAGATGCTCAACATCAGGGTGCGCGGAAAGGCCGGTGCGCGGAGCTGAGGCCGACGGGGACTCTTGGCTGCGGTGTGCCGGCTGCACCGAGCGGTGAACAACAGGGTGTCCTCCTTGTGGGACACCCTTGGTGTATCAGATAATGGAAAGTGTTTTTGCGTATTCGTTTGTAGAATGCATCGGCAACGGCCCACACCGTGCGCCACTGTCGGGCCGTCACCTCAAGGAGCTCAGATGAACAGTGCATGCGTTCGCAGGACGATTGCCGCTGCCGCCGTCGGTGCCATCGCGTTTCTCCCTGCCGCCGGGCAGGCACAGGCCGGCGTGGGCGCGATACTCACCCCGTTCGCGGGGTACCTGATCACCGGGAACTGGTACGACGGGCCCGTCGGTACGAACATCGCCGCCACCAATGCGCCCATGGTCGGGGCGCAGGGCGCCATTCCGCTCACCAGGGGCCTCACGCTCACGGGGAGTCTCGCCTATGCCTCGGGGGACCTTCGCATAGGGCTGCCGCTGCTCGGCGGTGTCAACGTGGGGTCGGCGAATACCTGGATGTACGATGCCGCGCTCGAACTGGGCGGGCTTGCCGGGCGCTCGGTGGGGGTGGCGCCGTTCGTGACGGGCGGCATTGGTGGCATGACCAACGACATCAAGGCAAGCGTGTTCGAAACGCGTGCGTCGAACGTCGCCTATACTGCCGGGGTAGGGGTGGATATCGGGTTCTCGGAACGCCTCGCGGTGCGCGTCCAGGCCAAGGACTGGATCAGCCGCTTCAACTCCGAGGATGCGATCGGATTCCGTGCCGAGGGCAACCTTGCGCACAACTGGGCGCTCACCGCAGGGGTGAAGCTGCGCTTCTAGCGGGTCACGAAGCACGGTCCACGATCCCGCGGGGGCGTCCGCTACGGTAGGTTGCAGGTTCCCTCCTGTCGATGACCCTCGTGGACTTCGTGGACCAGCTCGTGAAATCAGCCAACCGTTCGTTTCTGGCGCTCGTGTGGGGCGCGGCGATTGCCGCGACGGCGACCGTGTGGCCCACTGCGCTGTCGGCGCAGTCCGGTGCCGGTGCCGGTGCGGCCGCGCCCCCCGCGCCCGCCGACAGTGCGCGGCCCGTGGTTACCCGCGACCCATTGCGTGGATCATCCGCCACGCTGAGCGCGCTGGGGTCGCAGGCCCGCGGCCTGCAGGATGCGTTCGAACGCAACCATCGCCTGGGGTTGCGCTTCTACAACGGCGGCGCCGACGCCACATGCGAGGTGCCGCTCGGGCGCATCTGCTACTGGAACAACAATGGTGACGTGCCGCCGCCGGCGGAGCGTGCCGATGCGAAGATCGAGCGCGAGCAGCTGCTCGAACTGCTCGGGCGCGCGCAGGGTGCGGACCCCAAGGACGATTGGGTGAGCGGTATGCGTGTGCGCTATGCCGTGGAGGGTGGATCGGCGGAACTCGCCATCGAGGCGGCACGCGCCTGTGCCGGGACGGAGTGGTGGTGTCATGCGCTGCGTGGTCTCGCGCTGCACAACGCCAACCAGCATGTGGCCAGCAGCCAGGCTTTCGCGCGCGCACTCGCCACCATGCCTGAGACCCAACGCTGTGCGTGGACCGATCTCACCATGTGGCTCGATCCTCTCATGCACGACGGCTACAAGGGCATCAGCTGCACCGATCGCGGGCAGCGCAACGAGCGCATTCTTCGGCTCGCCCAGCCGCTCTGGATGCTGCCCGGCAACGATATCGCCAACGAGTTCTACGCGCGCCGCACCATGTCGCGTGTGCATTCGCTGGGGCGCATTCCCTACGATCTCCAGTGGGGTGATGATCTCCTCGAATCGCAGATCCGTTACGGCTGGCCCACCGCGTGGTCGGTGCAGAACGGTGGCGTCGCCGATCCGCGTCCGCCGCAGGTGATCGGTCACGAGCCCACACCCAGCTACGACTTCATGCCGGTGCCGGCAGCGATCGAGCGGCCGGTGGGGGCGGGCGCCGACAGCTGGGAGCCTCGTCGCAAGAAGGCACGCATGCGCTACAGCACGCGCTACGCGGCCGGCTACGGCAACCTGCCCCATCAGATCGCGCGCTTCCGTCGTGGCGGCGACACCACGCTGGTGGCTGGCGGATATCGCCTCATGCGCGAACTCGAAATGGGGCGTGCGCCCTACACCGCGGGCTTCACGCTTGATCGTCTGGACGGGACGGCCCCGGTGCAGGTGGTGAAGGACAGCGCCGGCGCCAACGGCGCATTGCTCGCCCCCATTACGCAGTCCATGCTGGGCAGCATCGAAGTGCTTGCCCCCGTGGGCAAGCGGGCGGCACGGGTGCGCACCACGGTAGACCCGCTCCCGCGAGAGGCGCGCCTCTCCGATTACCTGCTGCTGCAGCGTGGCGATCCGAGCCTGACGCCCAGCCTCGAACGCAACGCGGCGCAGGCCTACGGTTCGCTCGAGATCGAAGGGGGGACGCAGATCGGCATCTACTGGGAGATGTATCGCCCGGCCACGCCGAACGCCCCGCTGCAGGTCTCGCTGCGTGCCACACGCCTCGGCGCGAGTTTCATGCAGAAGCTGGGCGCGTCGATCGGTCTGTCGAAGGCACTCACCCCGGTGTCGATCCGCTACAACGACAACGGGCGCCCCGATGGCGGCGCCGGGCGAAGTCTCACGCTCAACTTCCCCAACGTCCCGGCTGGTGACTATCAGCTCACGCTCGTCGTGAGCGGGGTGGCGGGGACGGATTCGACCACGCAGACGATCAGGGTCCGCCCGGGACGCTGATCGCTGCCAGATCGAAGGGGCGTTACCGTGGGTGACGCCCCTTCACGATGATCACGCCGACCGGCGACCCGAATTCGTCGTTCCCGATCGGCAGTCCCGGCGGCGCAATCCACTGTCCGCCATCGGCGCGCACGGCGAGCCGGTGCATCCCGGGCGGCAGCTTGAGTTCGGTGCGCCAGCGGCCGTTCTGCAGCCGTCGCAACGACGTGATGCTCCACTGCGTGGCATCACCCATGAGCTCGACCGACTCGGCGCGCGGGGCATCGATCACCAGCACCACGCGCAGGGTGTCGCCGTTGGTGCCGTCGCGCGTCACGAGTCCCTGCTCGATCGATGCACTGTCGACGGCGCCGAGCGTACGCGTTTCGAACGAGAGAATCCCCTGCGGGGTCCCGTCGTTGTTGCGCCATGGTAGACGCGAGATGCGCACGCCCAGCGCCACGACCGGTGAGAACTGGGAACGTGACCGGTCACGCAATTCGTCGCGCAGCATGGGGCCGCCGACAGTCGCTGCGTTGGTCGCGGCCGCACCGAACAGGGAGAGCCAGCCGCTGATCGGCTGGACCACGGCCAGGGTGGCCACTGCCGGCACCGGCTGCGGACGCGGCGCGAGCGCATCGGCATTGAGCCAGCTGGCGAACGGTGCCGTGACCGACATCAGCCATTGCGTGCTACCGGTGTTGAAGCCGAGCGACGCGATCGCGGTGGCCAGATCGCGCTGCTGCACCGTGCGCAATTCGCTGATGTTGCGGTCGTCACCGCCCGCAACGAGGCTGTTGGCCGGCCCGGGGAAATCGACCGTGAAGGTCTGCGTGGTCACGCGTGTCGCGCGTTCGAACGACATCCCGACGGCGAACTCGAGCCCGGCGTAGGTCGTGACCATGCCGGCTTCGGCCCGGCCAATCTGCCCCACGTCCACGCGGCGGGTCGTGGCGGTGTCGCCGATCGCTTCGCTGCGGGCAGGGCCCGTGAACATGCCCAGCGACGAAAGCATGCCGTTGTCGAAGCGGCCGTCGGAGACATGGCCATTCAGCGATGAGCGGCCGTAGCTCACGGCGCTCCACACGCGGTGATCGCCGAAGCGGGCGCGCGCGCGCATGGTGAGCAACCCCTCGGCCTGCGTTTCTCCGGCAAGGCCTTCACGGAAGCGCAGGTTGCCGCTGCCGAGCGCGGCGAACCGCACGCGCCCGATACGCCCGATCGGCTGCGTGGCACCAAGCCACATGTCGTTGCGGTTGGCGAGGGTGTTGCCGTTGCCGTCGGGAAGCGACGCGATCCCCAGCACCGACAGCGTGGGGGCGTCGGTGACCGGTCCGATGGACGCCGCCGGGGCCATCGGGGAGTCGCCGCGGGGCTGCGCGGCGAGCCCGTGCGTTTGCGTGACCGCCGCGAGTAGCGCCCATGGCAGCGTCCAGCCGGGGCCCACGACGGGTCGGCGGTGTGATGCGCGTACGCGCCATGCGCGGGACGAGCGGGGGGCGGGCATCACGATTCGGGTGGGCGCACCGGTTTGCGATCGGTCGTCACGGGCTGCGTCGGTGAGGACGCAGGAGCCGCGTTCCTAACGTAGCGATTGAGCGCATCGAGAGCCATCCCGGGACCGCGCTGCGCGTTCTTGGCCACGGTGGCCTGCAGTCCCAGTAGCAGGTCGTCCGACCGCGGCGATCGGCCGATACTGGCCACCGCCTCACGCGCGCTGTTGCCGGGAACGCCGCGTCGCACGATGTCGGTGAGGACCACCAGCGGTACCACCGCCTGTCCGTTGGGGCGGATGCTGCGGACCGTTTCCAGTGTGTGCACATCGATGCCGGCGCGCAGCGCGATGGCGCCGGCTTCGAGCTCGTCCTCGGTGCTCTTCTCGCCAAGGGTACGCCTCGCCTGCCCCAGCGCCGTCGTATGCTCGCGCACGACACGGATGATGCGCTCGCTGGTGGTGCGCCGTGCCGCGCCCTCGAGGGCGCGGTTTACGAGCGGGCGGGTGGGGAGTCCGAGATCGGCCGCTTCCTCGAAGAGGCTACGGAGCGCACTGGCCGTCAGCGAGTCGAAGCGGTGGTCGTCGAAGGGGATCCGGTCGCGTCGTGCGGGCGCCACCTGGCTGGACGGCGTTCTGCCGCTCGCGAGGATCGTGTCCATGGCCGCTGCCGCGCCGGTGCTGGCGCCGGCATTGGCGCTACTCAGCTGCGCGACAAGCAACCACATGGCCGTCACGCTCACCGTTTCGCTCCGTCACCGGAGGGGACTGCGGACACCGTACCATCCACGATGACGGCGTTGGTGGGGCCGAAGCCGGCGTCGGTCACTTGTGGTGCCAGTGGGTCGACGAGCCAGCGGGTGCCGTCGACCACGAAGGCATACTCATGGCGGCCGGGCGAAAGCGGGATGCGGGCGGACCAGGTGCCCTCCCCGTTGCGGCGAACCATGGGGGTGGCGCGATCGTCCCAGCCGTTGAAGTCGCCCACCAGCGCCACCTGTCGCACCTGCGTCGGCAGGCGGAACTCGAAGCGCACGGTGCCTCCCGATTCCTCGCGTGTGCTTCCCGAAGGAAGCAATGACGCTGCCCCGGCGGCGAAGCTGCTGTCGGCCGCACGCCGGGTGGCCTCGGGGTGCCAGGGACGCATGACGACGGCCACCAGAACGGCTGCTGCCGCCGCGCCCCACCACCAGCGGGGACCGCCACGCCACGCCGGACCGGTGGCCGCGCCGGTGGACCCGGACTGCACGATCGGGACCGCACTCTGCCCCTCGGCACGGGCCGCGGCCAGCACCGATTGCACCGCCCCGTCAATCCGTGATGGCGGGGTGGAGGGGAGCGCCGCGTACGACGCGCGCAGCCGCGCCGCAATCTCTGCGGCGAACGGGTCGTCGAGGTCGTCCGGCGGGGGAAAGGGGAGCTGGTCAGTCATGGCGCGTCGCAATCATGGGCGGTCGTCCCGGACATTGGCCAGAAGCGCGCGCAGCCGCTCGCTGCCGCGCTTCACGCGCATCTTGAGTGCGGACTCGCCGGCACCGGTCATGGCGGACATCTCGGTGTACTCGAGCCCCTCCGCGTACTTGAGCAACAGGGCCTCGCGCTGCAACGGATCGAGTTGGGCGAGGGCCCGCAGCACCACCGCGTCCTCCACGCCCGACGCCAGCCCCGGTGGCGGCGCCGGCGCTGCTTCGATGGCGAGGTCGTCCTGCACGAACCGTCGCGTGCGACGTCCGCGGGAGGTGAGGAAGTTGCGGCACTGGTTGGTCAGGATGCGGAAGAGCCAGCCGCGGAACTGGTCGCGCTCGTCGTACCGACCGATCGCGAGATACGCGCGCAGCAGCGTGTCCTGCACCACGTCTTCGGCATCGGCGCGCTCCCCCAGCATGTGGTACGCGAAACGCCAGCACGCGTCGTAGTACCGCGCCACCAGCATCCCGAACGCGTCGGGCTCACCCGCCCGGGTCCGGACGACCAACTCGGCGTCAGTCATCGTGGAACAACAGCGAATGGCTGAGAATCGTCACCTGGTCCCAACACCGGCGCCCGCCACGGGCCTGCCCCGGCCGGGACGGCATGACGGCGACGGCCGTCATCCCCCGAGCTGCGCGAGCGTGATGACCACCATGAGCGACAGGAAGACCAGGGTGGCCGTCCTGTTCACGCCGCCCATGCGCTGCATGAGCGAGAGCCCTTCGGGTTCCGGCATTTCCTGCATGCTCACGAAGCGGCTCGCGGCACGCGCCCGGCGAAAGAGAAACCAGTTGGCGGTGCCGCCCGCGGCGAGGGCCACCGAGATCTGCACGGCGAGCGCCATCACGCGAAACGACTCGTTCTCCGGCTTGGCGATCTCCGAGAGCGTGGCCGGCGCATTCGAACCGGTGAGATAGCGCAACACGAAGCTCGGTACGAAGAAGAACAGCGCAAACGGGAGGTAAAGCTTGCGATACAGGAACCAGATCGACGGCGTGAAGAACGAGGTCAGCGCCGCGCTCCAGTTCCAGGTGGGAACGAAGCTGGGATCGTCCATGAAGGGCGCCAGCTTCCGCCTGTAGCTCTTGTCCCACTTGCTGCCGAAGTATGCGGCCATGCGTGCCTCGCTGAGCTCCGGCGACGGCGCCGCCGGACGCGCCCAGCGCGGCAGTTCGGGTTCGTTAGGCGTGTCGGGGGCGTGCCCGCCGTCCGGCTGCTCGGGCGTGCTCACGGGGTGCTCCGTGCCGACGGCTGCTGCTGCGACAGGCAGTGCAGGGTGCCGAGCCCCCACACGAGGTCCACGGCGTGAATGCCGATCACCTCGTGCTCGGGCAGCAGTTCGGCCAGCGCGTTGAGCGCCACGCGATCATTGCGGTCGTTGAACGTGGGCACCAGACACACACCGTTGCCGATGTAGAAGTTCGCGTAGCTGGCCGGCAGACGTATGCCGTCCATGATCACCGCGCGTGGGAACGGCAGGGTGACCACCTCGATCTGCTGGCCGCGGGCATCGGTGCTGCGCTGCAGCCGGTGCAGATTGTCGAGCGAGCGCACGTGATTCTCGTCGTTCGCATCTTCCTCGTGCGCCAACACCACGAGCCCGGGGGCCACGAAACGCGCGATGTCGTCGATGTGCCCGTGGGTGTCGTCGCCCACGCACCCCTCACCGAGCCAGATGGTGCGGGTGATGCCGAGGTACTCGTGGAACGCGCGCTCATAGTCTTCGCGCGTGTATCCGGGGTTGCGCACCTGCACGTCGCTCAGCAACCACTCCTCGGTCACGAGGAGCGTGCCTTCGCCGTCGGTCTCGATGCCGCCGCCCTCGAGGATGAGCGGTTGCCCGTTGTCGTGACGCACCGCGTTGATCACGGGTAGGCCGCTGATCTCGGCCATGCGTGCCGGTACTTCGTTGTCGAGCGCGTAGTTGTCGTACTTGGCCCACGCGTTGAAGCCCCAGCGCACGAGCGCGGTGCTGCCGTCGGCGCGGTGTACGCCCGTGGCGCCCGAGTCGCGCAGCCACACGCGATCGGTGGGTTGGAGATGCAACCGGTACTGACCTTCCTCCACGCCGTGCAGGGTGAGGCAGGCCTGCGCCTCCTCCGCCACGCGCTCGTCGTGGCAGAGAATCTCCACGCGCTCGAAGCGGCCGAGCGCGCGGACGATTTCGGTATACACCCACGGAATGGGCGCAAACTTGCCCGGCCAATCCGGCTCGTGATGCGGCCAGCCGATCCACGTGGCGTCGTGCCGCTCCCATTCGGCGGGCATGCGGAGCGACGGCGAATTCCCGGCGCCAAGCACCGTCGAGATCGCGGCGGATACCGAGGCTGCAATAGCCGCGTTGGCCGCGAGCAGACCAGCGTTGATCACCTTACTTCCCCAACCAGCGGTTGAGGATCGGGCCGTACGCATCGATGCGGCGGTCGCGCAGGAACGGCCAGTTGCGGCGCGTCTCCTCGATGAGGCCGAGGTCGCACTGTGCCGTGAGGATCGCCGGTTCGGTGCCCGCCTGCGCGAGATAACGACCGAAGGGATCGCAGATGAACGACTGCCCGAAGAACTCGAGACCGTCGGTTCCCGGTTCGTCCTCGTGTCCCACGCGGTTGGGCGCGGCGACGAAGACCCCGTTCGCGATGGCGTGCGCGCGCTGTGCGGTACGCCACGCGTCTACCTGCGCGTCGCCGAACGTCGCCTTCTCCGCCGGATGCCAGCCGATCGCCGTGGGGTAGAAGAGGATCTGCGCGCCCAGCAGCGCGGTGATGCGCGCGCCTTCGGGGTACCACTGGTCCCAGCAGATGAGCACGCCGATGTCGGCGTACTTGGTCTTCCACACCTTGAAGCCGTTGAAGCCGGGATGCGCCGCATTGCGCTCGTCGCCGGTCACGTCGCCAGGGGCGAAGTAGTACTTCTCCTCGAACAGCGGATCGTGCGGGATGTGCATCTTGCGATACGTGCCCAACACGCTGCCGTCGGCATCGATGACGGTGGCCGAGTTGCGATAGAGCCCCGGTGCTTCGCGCTCGTAGTAGGGCACCACGATGACCACATCGAGCTCCTTCGCGAGCGTCTGGAAGGTCTGCACGATGGGGCCGTTGCTCGGCTGGGCAATGTCGAAGCGCTCGGGGCGGACCGACTTGCAGAAGTAGGGCGCGTTGAAGAGCTCCTGCAGGCAGATGATCTGCGCGCCCCGTGCCGCGGCGTCGCGCACGCGCGCGACGGCCTTGGTCACGTTGGCGGCAAGATCCTCCGACGCCGTATCCTGCACGATCCCGATGGTGACGATGTTGGCCATGGCGGAAATCTAACAGAACACGGAACTCGAAACCCGAACTCACGACGCGGAACCGATCGGGTTCGGGGCATGGGTTCGGGCTCAGGGTTTCGAGTGATCCACCCCGCCTTTACGTCGTCGCCCGCTTCCTCGGCCGCTTCGCGGCCACCGGCTCCAGCAGCGGTTGCAGGTAGGCCAGCAGCAGGCGACGCAGGTCGTCCACGAGCGGCTTCTTGTCGGCGGCCACGGCGCGGGCGCGGCGAGCAAGCACGGCCTGGCCCACGCTCGCGGCCACGAGGGCGGCACGGCGGCGGTCGCGGGTGCTCAGGCGCGGATTGCGGGCCGCGAAGAGCACGTCGAGGCGATCGACGAACGACTCGAACAGCTGGGCACGCAGCCGTGCGGGTGCCGAGCGCGTGTCGTCCACGGGGCCGTCATTGCTGGCGAACACGCGGCGGAACGCCGGATTGCGGTCGTGGAATTCGGCGAGCGGCCTGACCACGCGATCGATGAGCCGCTCAAGAGGCAGCCCGTGCGGATCGATGGGGAAGGCCCGCTCGTGAATGGCGCGCATCTCGTCGGCGTAGCGGAGGGCGAGCGCCGCCAGCACCGCATCGCGATTGGGGAAGAACTGGTACAGCGATCCCTTCGCGGTCCGCGCCTGCGCGGCGATCGCTTCGGCGGTGGCGGCCTCGAGTCCCTGCTCGGCGATAACGGTGGCCGCCGCATCCAGCAGGAGTTCCACGCGGCGCTGTCCGCGCGATTGGCGGGGGCGCCGGCGATAGGCGTCGGTCGACTCCGCCTCGGAGGACGGGGTATCGGCGGAGCTCGCCTCGAGCCGGGGATCGAGGCGGGCATCGGCCTTGGTGTCGGCTTTCCCGTCGGATCGGGCGGGGCGGGGGACTACGCGGACCGCAGGAGCCGCGGCAGATCGTCTGGGAGGCATGGCGTGACGTTACGGTGACGCGCGCCCATTGACAACGTGACGCGACCGTCAAGATTTAACGGCGTTAGATCATGACGGTCGCGTCGCATTTACGGGACTCGGCCGTCGCCATTCACCGGGAACCCTGAGGAAGGCCCATGCATCGG
>CAZNZG010000051.1:0-18236 GCA_964577455.1 uncultured Gemmatimonas sp.
CCACCTGGCCGATCAGGGGACCGACGCCATGGAGCGCGAAAAGGCGTTCCTCTTCGCCTCCAAGGAAGGCCGCTTCCTGTGGCACATCGATCAGGCGTTGCGTCGCCTGTACAAGGCGCCGGAAACGTTCGGCAAGTGCCATCAGTGTGGCGAGGAGATCGCCTTCGAGCGCCTCGACGCACTGCCCAACGCCCGGTACTGCATCGCGTGCAAGCAGCGCGAGGAAGAGTCGAAGAAGGGATGACGTGAAGGCGATCGTCGCAATTCCCGTTTTCCTCTTCGTCGTCATCCTGGATCAGATCACCAAGCTGGTGGCCGAGGCGACGATGGTCTCGGCCGGCATCCCCAAGTCGGTGTTCGGGGAGTGGTTCCGGTTCGCGCTCGTCTACAACCCCGGCGCAGCCTTCGGGCTGCACCTCGGGCCGTATTCGCGCTGGCTGTTCATGGGGCTCACCTGCGGGGCACTCGTCATCCTTGGCAAGCTGTATCAGCAGACCGAGGACGGCGACCTGCGTCGCGTGCTGGCCGTCTCGCTCGTGGCGGCCGGTGCGGTGGGCAACGTGATCGACCGGATCCGCTCCGAGTACGGCGTGGTGGACTTCATCGACATCGGCTTCGGCACGCACCGCTGGCCCACGTTCAACGTGGCCGACATCGCGGTGAGCAGCGGCGCGTTCCTGCTGGCGCTCGTGCTCTGGCACGAGGAGCGCCGCGAAGCCGCGGCGCTCGAGTCGGCGTCGGCGACTGCGCCGGACGCCGAAGAATCGCGCGATCTCGCACCCTGACCGACCCCGCATGACTCTCCCCGCCCGTGACGTGAAGGCGCGCGCTGCCACGGCCAGTGCCGTAATCAACGACGTGCCCGCGGCGTCCACCACGGCGCGCTTCTGGATCATCGTGCTGGTGACCGTCGCGCTCGACTTTCTGACCAAGGCGTGGGCCGTCGAGCAGCTCGTGCCGCGGCACATGCCGCACCGCATCATCGGTGACGTGGTGCGATTCACCCTCGCATACAACCCCGGCGCGGCCTTCGGTATGCACCTTGGCCCCGGCTCGCGCTGGATCTTCGCGGTGCTGAGCGTCGTGATCGTGGTCGTGCTCATGCGCGCCACTGCCGACCTCACGCGCGTGTCGAAGATTGCCACGTTCGGTGTGCCGGTCATCGTGGGAGGCGCCATCGGCAACCTGCTCGATCGGATCCGTCTGCGCGAAGGCGTGGTCGACTTCATCGACATCGGCGTGGGGTCGTGGCGCTTCTGGACCTTCAATGTGGCCGACACCGCCGTCACCATCGGTGCCGCGTGCCTCGTGATTGCCCTCTGGCAGGAAGACAAGGCACAGCAGGACGCGCTGCGGGCACGTGAGCAGCAGTAGCGTCGGCAACGCCGCCAGCGGTGGGCGCCGGTATGCGTTCACCGTGGGCGACGAGGCCGGTGAACGCCTCGATCTGCTCGTGGCACGTCACGGCAACCTCTCGCGCACGCAGGCGGCCACGCTGATCGCCAACGGGCACGTTCTGGTGAACGGCGTCAGGCAAAAGGCCAGCTATCGGAGCGAAGGGGCGGATGCGGTCACCGTCGTGGTACCGCCACCGCCGGGACGCGACATCGTTCCCGAGCAGATTCCGCTCGACATCGTGTACGAGGACGAGCACCTGCTGGTCGTGGACAAACCCGCCGGGATGGTGGTGCACCCGGCGCCCGGCAACTGGTCGGGCACGCTGGTGAATGCGCTCATGGGGCGCGGCGAGCCGCTCGCCGAAGGGGGCGGGGAAGACCGCGCCGGTCTGGTGCACCGCCTCGACAAGGACACGTCGGGGCTGCTGGTCGTGGCCAAGACCGATGCGTCGCATCGCATTCTCAGTACCGCACTCGCCGCCCGGCAGGTCACCCGGCGCTATGTGGCGGTGTGCTGGGGGCATCTCAACGCCGACCGCATTACCGTGGACCAGCCCATTGCCCGTGACCCGCGAGACCGGACACGCATGGCGATCGTCCAGACGGGGAAGGCCGCGCGCACGGACTTCGTACGGCTGGCCCGCTTCGACAGCGTCGATCTGCTGCGGGCGCACCTCCATTCGGGGCGCACGCATCAGATCCGCGTGCACCTGTCGAGTGTGGGGCACCCCGTGATCGGTGATGACACCTATGGCGGGGGCGGGGGGCGCAAGCTGGCTGCGCTTCCGCCGCGTCGCCATTTCCTGCATGCGGCGTGGCTCCGCTTCCGGCATCCCGTCTCGGGCGCCGTGGTGGACCTCCGTTCGCCGTTGCCGGCCGATCTCAGGCAGTCGTTGGCCGTGCTCAGTGATATGCCGGAACTCGCCACGCACCAGGATCCCCTCGATGTCTTCGGCTTCTACCACACCGACGAACCAGCCAGTGGAGCGTCGTCGCCCGAGTGATGACGGCGATGACGACCAGCGCGCGCAGTGGCTGGTCGTGGAGTCCGCCGGCGTGATGCTGGGCATCCCGGTGGAGCAGGTGCGCGAGGTGGTGCGCCCCGCCGGGCTGCGCGCTGTCCCCGGGGCCCCCGTCATTCAGTCCGGCATCGTCAACGTGCGGGGCGCGATCGTCACGGTGCTGGATCTCCGGGCGCTCCGCTCCGGAGAGCGTGCCGTCACGCCCGGCTCGATCGTCCTTCTCCAGCACGGCGCCCGTCCGGTCGGACTCGTCGTGGATGCGGTGCGCGATGTGCACGTGGCGGAGGCCGGTCAGGCCGACCTCCCCGCCCACATCGAGCCCCTCGACGCCGTCGCCCTCTGTGCGCGGCATCTGCACTCAGCCGAGGAGAGAACACGGTGAGCAAGACAGTCCTGATCTGCGACGACGCGATCTTCATGCGCACCATGGTGGGGGACATCCTCACGCAGGCGGGCTTCGAAGTGGTGGGTGAGGCGGAAACCGGGGTACAGGCGGTGGAGAAGTACAAGCACCTCCGTCCCGACCTGGTCACCATGGACATCGTGATGCCCGACATGGGCGGCATCGACGCCGTGCGCGAAATCACCAGGCACGACCCGCAGGCACGGATCCTCATGTGCAGCGCCATGGGGCAGCAGGCGCTCGTGGTCGAGGCCATTCAGGCCGGCGCGAAGGATTTCGTGGTGAAGCCGTTTCAGCCCAGTCGTGTGCTGGAAGCGGTGAACCGCGTTCTGGCCGCGTAAGCACGCGGCCCACCCCCGGCGCGCAGCACGATCATGGACGCGGCGCGCTACGCGGCGCTCTTTCAGGCCGAGGCGCGCGAGCACCTCGCCGAACTCGATGCGGCCCTGCTTGCCCTCGAGGAACAGGAACACCTCGGCATGGCCTCCACCGGACCCGCGGCCATGCAGGTTGCGGCGCATGTGGCCACGCTCTTCCGCGGAATGCATACCATCAAGGGCATGGCCGGCTCCATGGGCTATGCCGCGATCGAGACGCTTGCGCACGCCCTCGAATCACGGTGCGAGCACCTCCGGCGTGGCGGCGAAGCGCTGCGCGGTGACGTGCTGCCGCTGCTCTTCGAGGGGACCGACCTGCTGCGCAGCGCGGTCGATCATGCCGCGCAGGGCGTGGCCCCCGCCGAGGCGCCGATCGCCTCTCTCCTGCTGCGGCTGCGACAGAGCGAGGAACACACATCGCCCGTGGCGTCGCCGCGGGCCACCCCCGCCCACCTCGCGGCGCATGCACCGGCGCCGGATGCCATCCCCGACGTGGCCAATGTGCGGCACGTTGACGTGCGTCTGGTGGATGACTGTCCGCTCAAGGGCGTTCGCGCGATGCTCGTGGTGGCGAAGCTCGGGCAGGTGGGGCTGGTACGCGGGACCCACCCCGAGCAGACGCGCTGGCAGGACGAAAGCTTCGACGGCGTCTTCCGCGTGACACTCGTGAGCGGCGCTGACGATGAGGCCATCGTGCAGGCCGCCAGCAGCGCCGGCGACGTGGCGCGTGTGCAGGTGCGCATCCCCGCCGCGGCCGTCGCTCCGGTCAGCCCCGGTACGCCGTCGGTGCACGGGAGCTCGCCCCCGGGCTTCACCGCTGCCGAGACCTCGCTCCTCGGTGCCGGAGACGCGCAGCGCACCATTCGCATCGATGCGGCACGACTCGACACGCTCCTCGATCTCGTTGGCGAGCTGGTCATCACCCGCGACCGGCTGCTGCGCGCCGTGGAGGGGCAGGACCACCCCGATCGCGAGCTGCGGCGTGCCTCCCGGGATGCCGCGCGTCTCGTGAGTGCGCTGCAGGACGAAGTGCTGCAGGCGCGTCTGTTGCCGGTGGGGCAGGTCTTCGACCGCTTTCCTCGTCTGGTGCGCGACGTGTCGCGCGAACTCGGCAAGGATGTCTCGTTCGTGATGGAGGGGCGCGAGATCGAGCTCGACCGATCACTGCTCGATGCGATCGGCGACCCGATTCTCCACCTGCTGCGCAACGCGCTCGATCACGGCATCGAGGAGCCGAGCCAGCGGATGGCCGCGGGAAAACCCCCGCGCGGCGAACTGGTCCTGCGTGCCGCCCGCGACCGCGCGGCCGTGGTGATCCAGGTGCAGGATGATGGCCGTGGGATCGATCGCGCCACCGTGTTGCGTCGTGCGCGCGAGCAGGGACTCCTCGCGGACTCGGTCGATGTGCTGGGCGACGATGCACTGCTGCAGGTGATTGCGCACCCCGGCTTTTCCACCGCCACCCGGGTCACGAATGTGTCGGGGCGAGGTGTTGGCGTCGACGTGGTGAACACCCGCGTGCGGGCACTTGGTGGCCAGCTCGAGCTCGAGTCCATCGAGGGAGTGGGCACCGTGGTCACATTGCGGCTCCCGGTCACCCTTGCCATCACGCGCGCGTTGCTGGTTGAGGTGGCGGGGAGCACCTTCGCCGTGCCCGCCACGCACGTCGAGGAAGCCATGGAGTATCACGAAGACATGCTCGTGCGTCACAGTCCGGTGCCGGCCGTCACCATTCGTGACGATGCCGTTCCACTCGTGGCGCTCGATGAACGATTTGGACTGGGTCGTTCGTCTGCCTTCACGGGGAGCCTCCAGCATCTTGCCGTGGTCCAGGCGGGCGGACGACGGGCCGCGTTGCTGGTGGATTCCCTGCTGGCGCAGCAGGACATCGTGGTGAAGCCGCTGGATGTGGTTCGCGGGGCTGCCCCGTGGTTCAGTGGCGCCACCGTGCTGAGCGATGGCAGCCCGGCACTCATTCTCGATGTGTCGACCGTGCTGCAGACGTGAGCGACTCGGTGGCATGAGGGCATTCCTATGGCGGACCTGACCATGCAGGACAACGACGTGCGCAATTCGGAGACCGACGCGCGACGCGACGTGCAGCGCGACGTGCAGCGCGACGTGCAGCGCGACGTGCGTGGCGCGGCCGATGGGCCGTCGGCCGTGCGCGCGCTCAAGCGCATTCAGCTCGATGCCCTGCGCGAGGTCGCCAACATCGGCGCCGGCCATGCAGCCACCGCCTTGTCGCAGATGACCGGCAGCACGATCATGATCAAGGTGCCCGCCATCAGCGTGGCCAGCATCGAGGAGCTGCCGGCGCAGTTCTCGCCGCAGGAGGAACCGGTGGCGGCCGTCATGATGCACATGCTTGGCGACTTGACGGGCCGCACGTTGCTCGTGTTCCCCAAGCCCACCGTGATGCGTCTCGCCGAACTGATGCTGCGCCGCCCGATCGGCTCGTCGGTCGCCTTCAGCGAACTCGAATCGTCGGCCATCAAGGAAACGGGCAACATTCTCAGCGGTGCGTACATGAACGCGTTGAGCGACTTCCTCGGCATGCTGCTGCTGCCGTCGCCGCCCACGCTCGTGATCGACATGTCTACGGCGGTGCTCACCAGCGCCTTCGGCGAATTCGCCCCGGATCCCGACTCCGTCCTCTGTGTGGAGAGCGAGTTCACGCTCCGCGAAACGGACCAGAACCTTCGCGGCTTCTTCCTCCTGCTGCCCGATCCCGCCTCGTTGCAGGTCATGCTGCGCGCCCTTCGTCTGGCCTGAGCGGGAGTACCGTGCACATGCCCAGGGTGAGTGCACCGGGAGGAGACACCGGATTGCTGCGTGCGCTGATCGATCGCATCGACCAGCGGGATCCCGGCGCGTTCAACAATCTGGGGGTGCTCTATCACACGCGCGGGTTGCACGCGGAGGCGGTCGATGCGTTTCTGCGCGCGCTCACGATCGACCCGCGCATGCGCACCGCCGCGCGCAATCTCGAGGTGGCCGCAGCCCAGCCCGGTGCCTGTGAGGCACGGCTGGCCGCCCTCGATGCGCGCATCGGAGCCCATCCCGATGATCGGCAGGCCATTCGCGAACGCGCGCACCTCATGCGCCTCATCGGCCGGACCGACGAAGCACTGCGCCAACTGGACGGTCTGATCGCCGAAGACCCGGACGATGCCGACGCACTCTTCGAGCGCGGGCTCCTCGAGCAGCGGGCGGGCGACCTGCGTCGGGCGCAACGCTGGTTCGAGCGCGCCGTCAACGCGGGGAGCCTTGGCAACGCGCGGCTGCATCTTGCCGAGGTGTTGTATCAGCGTGGCCAGAACGAACAGGCCATGGCGGTGCTCGATGGCCTGCTGGAGCAGCATCCCGACCACGCGGACGCGCACTTGCTGCGGAGCTTCGTGCTGGGCGACATGGGGCATCACGAGGCCGCCATCGTGGCATCGCGCCGCGCCGCCCAACTCAATCCCGCACTCGAAACGCTGCAGGGCGATCTGGTGATCGAGCCGGCCACCGGGCCACTCGGCATGAAGGCGCCTACGGCACGGGTCATGGCCGTCGAGCCCGAGGGAGCACTCGCGCGCTACGGATTGGGGCTCGCTTTCCGACAGCGCGGTTACTTCCGTGAGGCCCGCCAGGAATTCGACCGCGCCTTTGCACAGGGCGAAGACCCGCGTCTGGTGCAGCACGCGCTCGCCGAGCTCGATCTCATCGACGGGGATTCCACCTCGGCGCGGAAGCGCTACGAGGCGCTGCTCAGTCAGGAGGAGTCGGCGCGGGGCTGGAACGAACACGGGGTGGCGCTGCATCAGGCAGGTGACGTCACGGCCGCCGCCGACAGCTACCGCCGCGCGCTGCGCATCGATCCACGGCACGCGCTTGTGTACAACAACCTTGGCGTGGCGCTTGCCGACCGCGGTGATGGGCAAGCGGCACGCGAGGCGTTCATGCGGGCGGCCGAACTCGACCCCACGCTCGTACTGGCACGGCTCAATCTGGCACGTTGGTACGCGAGTCAGCGCGAACCCATGTCGGCGCTCGCGTTGCTGCGCGAGCTTGCCGAGTTTCACCCCGGCGATCCGGATGTGTGGCATGCCATGGGGCTCGTGCTCACGCAGACCAACCGACCCGAGGAGGCGCGCGAAGCGCTGGCGCGGGCCGTCGACGTGCGCCCCTCGCATGCCGAGGCGCGCTACGCGTTGGCACAGGTGCTGGAGCAGCTCGGTGATCAGGATGGCGCGGTCCGCGAAACCCAGCGGGCGCTGACGCTGTCGCCGGTCCGCAAGGAGACGCGACTGACGGTCGGTATCGATCTGCAGCGCGAGTGCCCGGATGCGGTGGGCCCCATCGATCTGCTGTCGCTGCTGGGTGGGTCGCCTCTCACGGGGGTATCGCTGCCCGAGGGATCGGTCGAAGCCATGCTTCCCGAGTCGGTACCGGTGGCGGCGACCGACTTGCTCGAGCATGCGCAGATGCTGTGCGACGCGGCCGATGCGTTTGGCGAGCGTACCCTGCATGGCGAATCGGTCGACCGCTACCGCACGGTACGTGAGTCGCTGGACGCCCTCACGGGTGTGGAGCGGACGTCGGCTCACGTGGCGCTCCGGCGTCGCGCCGCGCTCGGCGAAGCACGTGCGCTCTGCCTGCTCGACCACGCTGGCGCGGCCCTGCCGATTCTGCGCGAGCTGCTGAGCGAGTCCCCCGATGACGCCGAAGTCCTGGCACTCTTCGCCGCGTCGGTGGCACACAGTGGCGAGCCCACGGGACGGGACCAGTCCCGATCGGCGATGCTGCGTTTGCTGCGGCAGGATGTGGAGAGTGCTGCGTTGTTGCACTTCGCGGGCGATGTGGCGATGCGTTCCGCCGATACCGTGCTGGCACTCGGGTTCTACCGCCGGGCCCTCGCTCATGATCCCACCCGTGCCACTCCCCGCGTGGCGATCGCGCGGCTGCTGCGCGGGCGCGGCGACCTGCTGGCCGCTCGGCTGGAGCTGGTGGCTGCCCTCGCGGCCGCGCCGCACTGGCGCGATGCCATCGTGGAACTCGCCCACGTGCATCATGAGGCACGCCGCCACGACGCGGCCCGCATGGTACTCGCCGAGCATCTCACACGCGTGCCCACCGATCTCGAGGCCCTCGCGCTTCTTGGGGAGGTCCTCATCGCGGAAGAGCGCACGGCCGACGCACGCGTGGCGGTCGATCGCGTGTTGCGTCACGATCCCGATCATGCGGCGGCGCTCTGGTTCGACGGCGTCCTGCTGACGGGCCAGGCGCGACTGCGCGACGCGGTGGCACGGTGGACGCGCCTGTCGCGTCTCGCCGATGCCGAACCGTGGAGTTCACGCGCGCGGGCGGCGCTTGCGCGGGTGCCGCTGGCGCATGACGCGGTCGATCGCACGCTGGTGTTCGAACGGGCGGTGTTCGAGGAACGGGCCGTCGTGGCATCGCCGGCTCCTGCCGTCCACGTGGCGTAGCCGGCGCGGATCATGGCACTCGAGGGACGTATTCGCGATCTGGGCCTCATCGAGGTCATCCAGTTGCTGGCTGTCGGCCGCAAGACCGGCACGCTGCACTGTCACGCGCCGCTGCAGGGGCGTCGCGCGCAGATCAGCGTCGAGAACGGAGCGATCGTGCACGCCGAAGCGACCGGGGTGGATCGGTTGCACGAGCTTCATGCGCCTCGTCGTCGTGCTTCCGATGCCAAGGGGATCGAGGAGGCCGTGCACGACGTGCTGCTCTGGCGCGATGGCACGTTCCGGTTTGCGCCGGGCGAGCCACCGGCGCACGGCAGTACGGTGCGCATGGCCGTCGAGCCGCTGCTCATGGAGGCGGCCCATCGCGCCGAGGTGTGGCAGCGCGTGCATGCACGTGTACCGCACGCGCGGGTCATCCCGGCATTCGTGGAGGTCTCTCCGCAGCAACTGCCGCTGCTTCGCCTCACGCCGCCCCAGTGGGAGATTCTCACGCATGTGGACGGTCAGCGGGATCTCGTGGCACTTGCCGCGGTCATGCAGCGCAACGTGACGGCGGTGGCCGAGCTGGTGTACGACCTGATCGGCAGCGGGCTGTTGTCGTTGCGTGAGGGCGAGTCCGCCCCCCGCCGCAACCCCACCCCTCCCGCCACTTCCGCCGTGACCGCTCCCGGCGTCCCCGCTCCGGGCGTCCCCCGAGAGCACGATCTCTGGGTGCCCTCCGGCCGGCACATCGCCATCGCCCCGGCGCACGGCGATCATGATGAGGATTCGCTCTTCGATCCGGTCGAGCTCGGGGTCGTGACGACCGATGGTTTCCCGCGATACCGCACCCCGTGGCCGGTCCCGCCCGCGGTCGCGTCGCCGCCGGTTGCCTCCCCTGCCGTTGAACCGTCTGTGCAGAAGGAGCAGGGACAGGCGACGGCGCCGGTATCCTCGCCCGGTCAGGATGGGCCCACGTTGTGCCAGCACGGTGACGATCTGGCGCGCGCAGGTGATCTTGTCGGGGCCATGGCCTACTGGAACGCCGCCTTGCGGGCTGCGGTCCCCGTCGCGAACGCTGAACGCGTCCGTGAGGCGGTGGCGCTGGCCTCGCGTCTGCACGCGCTGTTGTACCCCTGAGGAGGGGGCATCGCGCATTGACCACGGGGAGGACCCACCGGTGCGCGCCGGTGTGGTGAGGAGAGGAGCGGGCGCATGCCCATTGTCGATCACGCCACGCGGCTGATCACCTGCAAGCTGGTCTACTACGGCCCGGGACGGTCGGGGAAGACGACGAATCTCACGTATCTGCATTCGGCGCTGCCGAGCGGACAGGTGGGATCGCTCACGTCCCTGGCCACGCGTCGCGACCGCACGCTCTTCTTCGACTATCTCCCGATCGATCTCGGTACGGTGGGCGCCTATCAGGTGCGGTTTCAGCTCTATACCGTCCCAGGCCAGCCGTACTACAAGGCGATCCGCCAGCTCGTGCTGCAGGGGGCCGATGGCGTGGCCTTCGTCGCCGACAGCCAGCGCCATCGCTGGGACGACAACATCGAGAGCCTGCAGGACATGCACGCGAATCTCGCCGAGCATGGGGTGAATGCGCGCGAACTGCCGATCGTGCTGCAATACAACAAGCAGGACCTCCCGCCGTCACTCGCCGCGACCGTCGCGGATCTGTCGGTGGCCCTCAACTTCCGCAGTGTGCCCGAGTTCGCCGCCGACGCGCTCAACGGCCACGGCGTGTTCGACACCCTCCGCGCGCTTGGCAAGTGCGTACTCAAGCGGCTGGGCGCCGAAGACGGCACCGCAGCCGGACAGCGCGCGCATGCCGCGCTGCGTACGCCGAGGCACACTCCCTCGCAGGCCGCGTAATGCCGATGGATCGCGCGCTGCGATTCGACACCTTCGTGGTGGGCGCGTCCAACCGCTTGGCCGTGTCCGCCGCCCGCGCGGTGGCCGAGGCGCCGGGCCAGGCCTACAACCCGCTGTTCGTGTACGGTGGGTCCGGCCTCGGGAAAACGCATCTTGTGGCCGCCATCGCGCATCGCGCCCAGGAGATGCAGCCGGGGCTCCGCGTGCGCTTCTCCTCGGGCGAGGAGGTCGTGGAAGGGCTGCATGCGGCCGTGGCCAGCGGACAGCCACAGCAGTTTCTCGAACAGTTCGGGCAGGTGGACCTGCTCATTCTCGACGATGTGCAGTTTCTCACCGGCCAGCGCGAAACGCAGAGTGAACTGCTGCGCCTGCTGAATGTGCTGTTGAGTGGCGGGCAGCAACTCGTCCTCACGAGCGATCGTCAGCCGGCTGACATCCCCGACGTGGACCAGCGGTTGCTTTCGCGGCTTTCTGGGGGGCTGGTGGTTGACGTGGGGGCGCCCGACTTCGAGATGCGCCTCGCCATCCTGCGCAACGTGGCCGCTGAACGGACGGTCGCCTTCGCCGACGGCGTCCTGGAGGAGGTGGCGCGCCTCCCCTTCGGCAACGTGCGTGAGCTCAAGGGCGCGCTCAACAAGCTCACGGCGTATCAGCAGCTCGAAGGACAGCCGGTGGCCGCCGGTGATGTGCGCGCCGTGCTGGGTGTTCACGCCGCTCCGCAGGCCCCGTCCACCCCGGAGCGTATCCAGGCGATCATTCCGGCGGGCACTGACTACGATGGCTTCCTTGCCGATGTGCTGCACGAGGTCGAGGAGCGCGTGGAACCGTGGCGTGTGGCGATCGGAGAAGCCATCGCCGGTTACCGTCCCCAGGGATGGAACGTGCGGGTGCTCGAACGGGCCATGGCGCTGCCGCAGGCGCCAGACGTGGAGGGGCTGCTGCGCGCCTACGCCGCCGCGGTCGATCACATGCGCACCCTTGAGGCGCAGGCCGTGAGCTTCGACCCCGGCATGCGCGGTCACGCCGCCTTTCGCGATGTCGAGGCCATCCCGTCGGCACAGGAGCTCGTGCATCGGCTGATCACCACGGCGCTGCCGCTGCCACAGCCGTCACCCGGCTTCACGCGTGCCGCGCTGCAGGTGGGGCCCGAGAACCAGCTCGCCCTCCGCGCCGTGGATGCCGTGATCGAGCAGCCGGGCATCACCTACAATCCGCTGTTCCTTTACGGTCCCACCGGGTGCGGCAAGACACACCTGGCGCACGCCATCGGCAACGCCGTGCGTGAGGCCCATGCCCACCTCGCGGTGGCATGCCTGTCGGCGAAAGTGTTCGTCGAAGAATACGTGGCCGCGATGCAGGAGGGCGGAGTGGAGCGGTGGCGTTTGCGCTACCGCAACGCCGATGTCTTCATCCTCGACGACCTCCAGATACTCGAGGCCAAGGAGCGCACGCAGGAGGAGCTCTTCCATCTCTTCAATCATCTCGTGGGACGTCAGGTGCAGGTGGTGCTCACCAGCACCCGGGCACCGCGCGAGATGTTGGGGTTGGCCGATCGCCTGCGCTCCCGCTTCGAGGGGGGATTGGTGGTGTCGCTTCCGCTGCGCGCACGTCAGCGCCTCGAGCAACTCGCGGGGCGCACGCCGGGGGAGCCGGACCGCTTCTTCGAGGATCGCGAAAAGACCATGTGGCCGTGGCCCGAACTCGGCGGTCGACTGATCGAGGAATACCGCTGATGAGGGCGCGCTGAATGGCCATCCGCGGCAACCTCAGTGAGGCCAGTCTTGCCGACGTACTCCAACTGCTCGCCCTCGGGCAGAAGACGGGGTGCCTCAGCATCGCACGTGATGGCAGCTTCGGCACCATTCACTTCGGCGACGGCCGGGTGGTGCACGCGGGCATCGTCAACCGTCGCGATCGGCTTGGCGACCGGCTCGTGCGTCTGGGGGCGATCGCCGCCGATGAACTGGCCCGCATCGCGTCGCAGGCCGCGCCGCAGGATGATCGCGACCTCGCCAAGGCACTGCTCGCCAGTAACCGCGTGGAGCGCGAAACGCTGCTGCACGTGTACCGCACGCAGGTCGAGGAGGCGGTCTATCACCTCTTCAGCTGGTCGCAGGGGACCTTCACCTTCGAACCCGACGACGAGGTTGCCCTCGATACGCCGCTCTTCTCGATCAGCGCCGATTCGCTCCTGCTCGAGGGAGCCCGCCGGGTGGACGAGTGGTCGCTGATCGAGAAGAAGGTGCCGTCGTTCGACCTGATCTTCGAGGCGGATCTCTCGCGGGTGAATGCCCGCGAGGTGCCGCTCTCAGAGGAGCAGGAACGCATCATGCCGCTGCTCGATGGCACGCACGACGTGCACGAGCTCATGGAACGTTCCGGATTGGGCGAGTTCGACGTGGGCAAGGCGCTCTATGGCCTCGTCTCCGCCGGATATGCGCAGCGCGTGGGGCGAAGCGCCGCGCGCCGCCAGCCGCCGCCGGAAAGTCGCGTGGCGGAACATCGCAATCTGGGCATCGCGTTCTATCGCACGGGCATGATGGAGGAAGCTTCGCGTGAGTTCCGCCGTGTGCTGGAGCTGCGCGAGAGCGACGGTGTGGCACGTTTCCACCTCGGGCTCGTGCACCTGCGTCGTGGGGAGTGGCAGGAGGCCGCCGACATCTTCACGCGCGGGGCGGGCGACGCGGAAGCACCGGCGGCCGTCTTTCACAATCTCGCGTACGCCCTCGAGCAACTCGGCGATCTCACCGGTGCGGCGCGGGCGCTCGACGAGGCCGAGCAGCGTGCCGGCGGCAATGCCGACCCGCGCATCGCTCTGTCCCGGGCCTTCCTGCGCCTCGCCGATCGGGATCTCGCCAGCGCCGAGGCACAGCTGGCCATGGCGCGCAGCCTCTGGGGAGCACGCCAGCCCTCGGCTGCCTGGTTTCATGCGGCCGGACTGGCCGCCGCCCTCGGCGGCGATCCGGCGCGCGCCACGGCTATCCTCGAGGAGGGGATCGCGGTCTATCCGCACGCGGTCCCGCTGCACAACAATCTCGCCGTGGTGCAGGAGCGGCTGGGCAGCTCCGAACTGGCCGCGCGTACGCTCGAACATGCGCTGCTCGAAGACGCCAACTGTGCGCACCTCCACAAGAACCTCGGCGACTATCTCTATCGCGCGCAGCGCTACGACGAAGCCTTCGATGCACTGACACGCGTGGTGCGGCTGGCGCCGACGCACGGTCCCGACGTACACCTCAAGCTGGGCAACATCCACTATCGGCGCGGTGCTCTCGATCGCGCCCGCGAATCGTGGGAGCAGGCACTCGCGCTCGATCCCGACAACCGGATCGTGAAGGCCAACCTCTCGGCGTTGCCGCACACCGAGGCCGCCGATGCGGCGCCGAATGCGCAGGCCAACGAGACGCTCGCGATGTACGGGAGCGAGGCGTGAGTCAGGTCACCGTGGGCATTGCCGATCTCGCCGTGGCCGCGGGCGACATGACGCTGGTGACGGTGGGCCTTGGGTCCTGCGTGGCGATCGCCCTGCATGATGCCGCCAGTGCCGTGGGGGGGCTCGCGCACGTGCTATTGCCGCATGCCGCGCTGTCGTCACAGCCGCCGCGCGACGGCAAGTTTCCCGCGACGGCCGTGCCCGCCATGGTATCGCAGATGCGTGCCCTTGGTGCCGTGGGGGAAATCCGCGCGCGCATCATTGGCGGCGCCTCGATGTTCGGCCCGCTCCTCCCCCAGGGATCCCTTGGTTTGGGGGTGCGCAACGTGAAGGCCGCACGGCAGGCCTGCGCGGCGCATGATGTGTCGGTGGTCGGGGAGGAGATCGGCGGCGACGCCGGGCGTACGGTGTACTTCCACGTATCCAGCGGTCGCATTCAGGTGCGCACCGTACGGGGAGACGATGTCGAGCTCTGAGAGTGGCAACAGGCACACGGCAGAGGCGGTTGTCTCCGGTACGGAGACCATCCCGCCTCATGTCCGAACGGTCCTGGTGGTCGACGACAGCGCGTTCATGCGCAAACTGGTGAGCGAGGTGGTGGCGAGCACCGGGGAGTTCCGGGTGATCGGCACCGCCCGCGACGGCCACGATGCGCTCCGTCAAGTCAAGGCGCTCTCGCCCGAGCTCATCACACTCGATGTGGACATGCCGGGGCTCGACGGGCTCGTGGCGCTCGAACTGATCATGCGTGATCATCCTCGGCCGGTGGTGATGCTCAGTGCCGGCGGCAGCGATGGCGGCGCGGATGCCACGTTGCGCGCGCTCGAGCGCGGGGCGGTCGATTTCGTGCGCAAGCCGTCGGGCGCGATCAGCCTCGATCTCGAACTCGTGGCGGGCCCCCTGCTGCAGGCCCTGCGGGCGGCGTCCGGCGTGGCGGTGGCCGAGCATCCGGTGCTGGCGGCGGGGTGCGTGCCGGTGGCCCGACGCACCGCGTCGGCTACGGTGCCGTTGCATGGGCCCCCCTCCCGTGTGGTGTGTGTGGCCGCGTCGACGGGTGGCCCGGCCGCGATTGCCCAACTGCTCCCCGCGCTTCCGGCGTGGGACGATACGGCCGTGCTGATCGTGCAGCATATGCCGGTGGGGTTCACGGGCAGCTTCGCACGCCGCCTCGACGGCACGTGCGCGCTGACCGTACACGAGGCTGCGCATGGTGAGCCGCTACGCGCCGGTCACGCATACGTTGCGCCAGGGGGCTCGCATCTCATGCTGTCGGGATCGCGCCAGGCGCCACTGCTGGCCCTGCACGATGGGCCGCCGTTGCACGGTGTCCGTCCAGCGGCCGATCCGCTCTTCGCATCGGCCGCCACACTCTTCGGGGCCGACTGCCTCGCGGTGGTGCTCACCGGCATGGGGCGCGACGGTGCCGACGGCACCCATGCTATCCGTTCTGCCGGAGGTCGTGCGATCGTGCAGGATGTCGCCTCCTCCATCGTCCCCGGCATGCCGGAGGCGGCCCGGCAACGCGCTGGTGCCGATCGTGTGGCACCGCTCGACGGCATGGCCGACGCCATTGTCGGCATGGTCGCCGCGATGGGTGATTCGCGGGACCCACGAGCGGTACGAAGCGGGTACGACACGCCTGCGCTGCAGCGCTCCGCGTAAGCAAAGCCATCCCATGAACCGCCGCAGCCCCTTCCGCTCCACCATCGATCTCGCGGCCCGACGGCGCCAGCGTCCGGTGGTCGAGCGCGCAACCTTCGTTCTCGCGTCGCTGCGAGCGTGGCGTGTCGCGTTTCCCGTAGAGTCGGTGGAACGTGTCCTGCGTGCGCCGCGCTCCGGGGATGCACACGCCTCCGCATCGGAGGGGGTGTACTATCAGGGGCGCGTGGTACCATGGGCCCCACCCGCCTTCGCATCGGTGAGCACCTCCGGAGAGGACCAGTCGCATGTGGCAGGAGAACGGGTCTTGATCATCCGCGACCAGACACGCGGGGACCGATGGTGGGCGCTTCCCGTGACCGCCGTGCATGAGGTCTACGCCGTGGAGACCGCACTCGTGTTGCCGCCATCCGCCGCGCTATCGCCCGCTCCCGCGGACCAGCCATCGCCGGCCCCCTTGCACGCGGCGGTACGCGGTCTCTTCGAACGACACGGGCAGCGCGTGTTCGTGGTCGATCCCGTTCGACTGCTGGTGGGCACGACATGAGTGGCGCCGACCAGTCGGGACCGGTCGATCGGTCGCCGATCGCCCTTGCCGACCGGGTGCAGGCTCTGCGCCAACGGCTCGACGAAGCCGTGCGGGCGCAGCACGCGCAGCCGGTGGACGCCGACGCGCGCGAGGCGCTCAAGGCACACATCATCGCACTCTTCCGCGAGGCCGACGCCGCGCTCGTGGCGGCGCAGGCGACCAAGGATGCGGTGAAGGCACTCGCCGAGCAGTGGAAGCAGCTCGACGGCCGTCCCGAGCGTGGCGTGGTGCCGGCCCGACCCATCCCCGCCCGTGTCGATCACCTGGGTGCCTCCACCTTCGTGGAGAAAGGTTGGTCGAAGCTGTCGCTCAACGACGCCGTCGGCGCCGAGACCGCATTCCTTCGCGCGCTCGAGCTGGCCCCGGGGGCCACGGAGGCGCAGACCCTGCTGTCGTGGGCGCAGATGCTGCAGGGCCGCTACGACGACGCCATGCAGATGCTGCAGGAGGTGCTCGTGCGCGAACCGCACTACGCGCTCGCGCACGCCAACGTGGGCTACATCTGCCTGCGCAAGCAGATCTACGGTGAGGCGATCGAGCACCTCTCCGCCGTCATCCGTGCGGATACCGATCGCCGCGCCACGATGTACGCCCACTTGTATCTCGGCATGGTCTACCGAGAGCGCGAAATGTACGACGACGCCGAAGCGTTCTTCCGGAAGGCGCTCGAACTCGGACCCAACCTGCTGCAGGCGTGGTACGAACTTGGGCGGACGTTCTGGTTCGCAGGCCGCCGCGCGGAGGCGCTGCAGGCGTGGAAAACCGGCAGCGAGGCGAACAAGTTCAGTCCATGGGGCAAGCATTGCGCGGAGCTGCTGGGGCAGGTGGAGCAGGGCGGAGCACCGCCGCGCGACTGAAGCGCGGGGCGGTAGCGCTGCTGTGGTCGCTCGTCGCCTCTCTGATCCCGGTCGCCGGTCAGGCGCAGGATCCCGGTGTCCGCCTCGACGCCGGTCGCTTCACGATCGTCTCCGAGCGGCAGGATGAGCGGCTCGCCCGCACGCTTCTGGCGGCGGCCCAGCGAAACGACAGTTTTCCGGGATTGCCGCGGCCACGCGATCGGGTGCTGATCGCCATCGCGCCCGATGCCCGTCGCCTTCGGGCCTGGGTGGGGCCGTACGCGCCCGAATGGGGCGCCGCCTTCGCGTTCCCCGATCAGCGCAAGATTGTCATGCAGGGGCGCGGTGCGGCCTCCGACGCCGGCGACCCCGTCGTGGTCCTGCGGCACGAACTCGCCCACCTCGCACTGCACGAAACCATGGGCGGGCTGCCACCTCGTTGGTTCGACGAGGGCTATGCCAGCTTTGCCGCCGGCGAGTTCTCCCGCGAACAGGCATTCGAGACGTCGATCGGCATGGTATGGCGTACCCTCCCCACGCTCGAGCAGTTGGAACGCGGCTTCGTGGGCGGCGGCATGGAAGCGTCGTGGAGCTACGCCCTGGCACACCGCGTCGTGAGCGAACTCGACGCCTTGGGGGGGAGCGGCGGGCTCACCAACTTCCTGACCTACTGGAAGGGCACCGGCTCCTTCGAGAAGGGGGTGAGGCAGGCGTACGGCATGACCGGTGAGGGGTTCGAAAAGCACTGGCGCGAGGCTACCCGGCGGCGCTACGGCGCCCTGTCGTTCGTGACCAACGTGTCGGCGGCCGTGGGGCTGTTCGCGGTGGTGCTGGTGCCGCTGTTCCTGCAGCGTCGCTCGCGGGACCGGAAGAAGCTGGAAGCCATGCGGGCCGCCGATGCGGCGCAGGAGGAAGCCGCCCGCGCGAGTGCCCTGCAGGCCATTCTGGACGCGGCGGGCATGACCGAACCGGCCGACGCCTTGCCGGCGACCGCGTCGCCTCAGTATTCTCCGCCGCATGACCACGACCGATAAACCCCGTTCGCAGGCGCTCCTCTACTGGGGGCTGGCAGCCGCTTCGCTCCTCGGTGGATACGCCGATCTCGCCCGCGGGGGCGAGACCATCGCGCCGCTCTTGCTGGTCCTCGGCTACGTGGTCCTCGTCCCGCTCGCCATCCTCAAGGGCTGAG
>CAZNZG010000052.1:0-17967 GCA_964577455.1 uncultured Gemmatimonas sp.
ATCTGCGGGCGAATCACGTGAGGAACGGCAAAGCGAAACATCATCACACCTGCAAGAAGAGTCAGCGGGACAGGGCGAGGCGATTCCTGACGGCGGCGGCGAGGCGATCCTCGAGCATGCCCGTCGATGAACACGCCACCCCGGACCCCGGATAGTTCGGGTTTTCTGCGCTGGCCTGTACGACCGTGGTGAGCTTGGCGGCTCCGCCGCCTGCGTCACTGATGTTGGAGAGCACCGACATCTTGATCGTGTACGTTTCCGCGTTGGGCATTCCGGAGCTGCCGCCGCAGTCGAAGAGGCGGCGCGACGGCATGTCGGCGAGCTTGCGCCGGAACTTGTACCCTTCGTTGCCGAGGTTGCCCTTGGCCGGATCTCGCAACGTGAGGGGAATCTGGCTGTCGGCGAAGGCGGCTTCGAGCGCCGCAAAGACCGCCGACACAGAAGCCGTGTAACTGGTCTCCACCCCGTCGGCGCGCTTGGTCACCTCCAACCCCAGGCCGCGCGTTCCCCCACCGGTGCCCATGGGGACGCCGATGACAGGCGCGGGGGCCACCTCAGGCGCCTTGCCCGCGGAGCAGGCGGTGAGTGCGGTGAGTGCGGTGAGTGCGCCCAGCGCGAGCGCCACGCGCGTGTACAGTCTCGCCAGTGCCATGATCATCTCCTCCGGGTTGCCGCGTTCAAGGGGGGAACAGCCGTGGGGGTGAAAGTTCGAAGCCGCCGCCTCCCATGGGAAGCGGCGGCTTTCTTACACCGGAAGGCCGGTGAAGAACCGAACGGCAGAGCGATTACTGCTCGGTCGTGTCGAGGTGGCGATCCGGCAGGAAGCGCATACCCACCGAGTTGAACTCACCGCCCGTCGGCGCGCGAGAGCCGGCCACCGAGGGGCCGAACACGATCGCGGTGATCACGCTGCGACCGACCTGGAAGCCGGCGAGCGGGTTGATCGACGCGGTACCCGCCTGGCCCGGGAGGCCGCTGTTGGGCGACACCGTGACCGGGGTCGCAGTGCCGGTCGGCGCCACATCCCAGCGGTAGAGCAGCGAGCCGACCGGGCGGGCCGTGAGGCTCAGGTAGGCCGTGGCCGCGAGCGGCGCCACGTTGGCCGCCGTGGGCGCGCCGCTCACACCGGCCGCCGTTTCGCTGGGCTGCACCCACACGTCCACGTTGCCCACACCAGCAGCCGCATGGATGGTGCGCACGCCCACCGCAGTGGCGGCAAGCGACGTGGGCAGCACGTCTTCGGTGATCACGAGACGATGACGCGGCGTGACTCCGGTGCGCGAGAAGCCGTACGAGATGATCGTATAGCGCTTGCCCGCTTCGAAGTTGAACGTCGTGTCGATGTGCTGCTGCGACGCGACCGCGATGTTGTTCTGAAACGCGGCCGGGTTGGTGAAGACGCGCATGCGGCGAACGCCGGCGCGGGCGCGCTGGTACGCCGTGAACTGGCGGAAGGTCATGCCGGCGAACTGCGGCGAGCCTTCGATTTCCCCGTCGACGAAGCGGAAGTCGAGCGCGCTCGTATCGGCCACCGCGTTCACGTAACGCACGGACGCGGCCGGGGCGAGCTGGGTGGGAACCCCGCTCACTTCGTCCGAGCTGCACGCCGACAGCGCGGCAGCTCCGAGGAGCAGAGAGGAGAGATGGCGAAAACGCATCTAGTGACTCCGTAATGGAAACGACACGGGAATGCGGACCGTGGCCGGTCCGGGGCCCGTAGGCGGTGTGGAAGGATCGGTATCGACGTTGGTGTTGCCGTCGAGGAAGCTGCGGGTGGCGATGAAGGCCACGACTGCGGCCGTGGCACTGCCGGCGAGGAGCCAGCTGCGCCCGCGGGAGAGCTGCTTGTTGCGCACGGTGCCCACGAAAGCCGAGGACACCGTGAGCGACTCGCCCGTCCACGTGCTGGTGGTACGACGCAGGGTGACGGTTTGCTTCATGGCCAGCGTGAAGCTGCTGTCGGTCTTGCCCACCAGCGTGCCGCGGAGCTCATCGACTTCGGGCTCGAGGCGTTCGGCGAGCGCCACCCGGCCACGATCCGTGATGGCGAGCGCCAGCTCCTGCCCCGCCACCGGCGAACCGGTCACGGGGACGTAGGAGTAGCAGGCGCCGGTGCTGAGCACCGACATCACCAAGAGGATCGCAGCCGCTCGACGCATGGATGGCGTGTGCCGTTAGAAGCCGTAGGTGCCGCGGGCGGAACCACCGGGCTGGCCAACGCCACCCATGTTGTTGTACGGCTGCACACGCACGTCACGCTCCTGCCACGGTACCGGGAAGTGGATCGGCGTGCCTTCCGGCAGGTCGCCCCAGCCACGCATGTCGAAGTACCACGCGCCGTACGAGATGTACGCCATCTCCATGCGCTTTTCCCACTTCATGGCTTCGAGGATGTTGCCGCAACGCGTGGTGAACGCGCCACCCGAGAAGACCGGCACACGCGGCACGCAGGCGCTGCCGCCCGGGACCGGCGTGGTGAGGTCGGTGATCCCCGCCACGCTGGGCAGGCCGCCACGGCTCACACGCGTGTTGTTGATCATCTCGGCCGCGAGGGCGAAGTTGCCCGTGCGGATGGCCCCTTCGGCGATCAGCCCCCACATCTCGGGCATGACCATGTGCGGGAAGGTGCCGATACGCGCCGCGTTCTGGAACGCCTGGAAGCGGCTGTGGTCGTACCACGAGAAGCCCCACGTGCCGTCGGCCGCGGCGCCGTCGTTGGCCGACGTGCGGTTGCGGAAGTACACACCAGCGGGGAGCACAGACCCCTGCGTACCACCGTTGGACGACGCGATCTGCGCGTTTCGATCGTTGCCAGCGGGGAAGCGACGGTCCGGCGTGCGGATGAGGAACGGCTGGCGGTTGAGCAGCGGCTGGTTGAGCCACGCCGTGTACGACGCACCGGTGCTGTCGGCCATGCCGATGATCATCGGCGTCATCACATGCCAGTTGGTGCCCGTGTAGTGCTGCACCACCCAGGCCTGCGTCCAGCCGGCCGCCGGGTTCATCGCGATCTGCAGGTCGGCCTGAATGCCGTTCTGCGCATCGCTGATCACCTGCGCCCAGTTCACCGCCGAACGCTCGGCCGCCGTGCGCGCCACTTCCGCACGGAAGCGGGCGCGGTACGAGCGGATGATGCGCTGGAACAGATCGGCCGACACGCTGCCCGTCGACAGGTTGAGCCACGTCGCGGGGAGCGGGAAGCCACCCGTACCGGCCGCCGCCGGATTGGACGCATCGGCCAGCGCGTCGTCGAGCTGCTTGATCGCCGCCTTCATGACCGAGTCGTAGCCTACGAGCGCCGGTACCGCCTCACCGCCGGGCACCACCACCGCCGCCGAATCGTAGGAGAGCGCCAGATTGCCGAGCGCCAGCCCGAGAATGAAGCGGCCGTACCCACGCGCCCGGAGGTCCTGCGCCGGCGTGCCGAGCGTGAAGCCGGTGCTGGCCAACCGCTCGAGGGCGATGGTCGTGGAGCGAGCCAGTCGCGAGAGACCGTTGAAGTCGTTCGAGACCGAGGCGCTACCCGGGTTGTTGGGGAAGTTCAGGATCGGCGTGCGCGGCAGGCCGGCGCGCGGTCCCATGTTGAAGTTGGCGAGCCCCGTGTAGTTCTCGTGGGACATCACCTGGAACGAGTTGTTCAGGTTGTCGTTGCTGCCACCAGTCGTGTTGTTCACGACCTGATTGAAGCCACCGGCCAACAGGTTTTCGACGTCACTCGGACGCGCCAGGGCGCGCGTGATGTCGGCGTTGTTGGGGTTGGTGACCGCCAGATCAGTTGAGCACGCGGCCAGCGACAGCGTCGCCACACCTGCGAGCAGAACGGAACGGAAATGGAGTCGCATCAAATCTCTCGGATAGGTGGGAGAGGTGGCGCGCCGCCACGGTGGGCGCGCGCCACACTCCCGCGTGGTCAGAACGTGGTGCCGATCGACAGCGTGACCGTGCGGATATTCGGGAACGTGAAGTTGTCGAAGGCGTTGAGCACGCCCGACCCGGCCTGACCGGAGTTACCGGACACGCCGACTTCAGGATCGTAGCCGCGGTAGTTCGTCCACGTGTAGAGATTGCGACCGATGAGGCTCACGCTCCAGTCACCCACGTTGCGCACCTTGCCCACGCGGTACGACACGAGGAACTCGCGCAGACGGGCGAAGGTGGCCTTCTCGACGTTGAAGTCGTTCGGGCCGAGCACGTCGTAGAGACCGCCGATACCGGCCGCGTTGTCCGGCGGACCCGCACGGTAGTAGTACGACATCGGACGCGCCGAGGCCGTGGTCTGACCGATCTGATCCGAGCCAGCCCACAGGAAGTCGAGGAGCGACCAGGCGAGACCCTGGTTCTGCACCGAGCGGCCGACGGTGGCGTCGATGAGACCGTTCACCGTGAGGCGCTTGTAGGTCATCGTCTGCGACGTGGACCAGCGGAACGTGGGGAGCGCCTGACCGATGGCGCCCACGCGGCCCGGGTTGTTCGTGGCGAGCGTGGTGTCGCGGAGGATCATCGGGTGACCCCAGGCCGTCGCGACGCCGAACGGCGCCGAGGTGGCCGGCAGCGTGGACTGCCAGAGGTTCTTCGCGATGCCGTCGGCCTGCGTGTTGCCCTGGCCAACCCACACGATGTAGCCATCCGAGTTGCGCTGGAACGCGCTGCCTTCACCACCGCACTGCGACTGGAAGGCGCCCGGCAGCTGACCGCAGCTGCGCACGAACTGACGGCCGTACATGGTGCCGTACGGCACGCCCGCTTCGATGCGGAACAGGCCGCCCGAGTTGGTCACGTTGCCGTTACCGAAGTTGTACGCCGGCACGCGCAGCTCGGAGACTTCGGAGCGGATGCGGTCGTACGTGAGGCGCGCCGTGTAGTTCAGGTTGCGGCGGCTGATGATCGGCATGTTGAGCGACACTTCGAACGCGCTGTTCTGCAGCGTGCCGGCGTTCACCCACTGGCTGGTGAAGCCCGAGGCGGCCGGAAGGGGCGGCTGCAGGATCTGGTCGCTCACGGTCGTCTTGGCGTACGTCACGTTACCGCCAAGGCGGCCGAACAGTTCGAAGTCGGCACCGACTTCCGTTTCGCGCGCGATTTCCGGGCGGAGATTCGCGTTGCCGAGCACGCCCGGCACCGCCACGCCAGCGGCGTTGAGCGAGAACGTTTCGTACTGCGCGGCGAAGCTCGGACGGCCACCGGCCGTACCGTACGAACCGCGGAGCTTGAGTTCGTTCATCTGCGGCAGGAACCACCAGCCTTCCTCAGACACGCGCCAGGCGAGCGAGCCACGGCCGAAGGTCTGCCAGCGCTGCTCCGACCCGAAGAGCGACGAGCCGTCGCGACGGATGAGGGCGTCGACGATGTAGCGGTCCTTGTACTCCGCGTTGACGGAGCCGAAGTAGCCCACGCCGCGCACGGTCTGCTGGAACGAGGAACCGGTACGCGTGCTGGCCAGCGTGTTGCCGACCTGCGGCACGCCCTGCAGCTGGAGCTGCGTACCCTGCGACACGACGCCACTGAACTTCTGCTCTTCCGCGATGTAGCGGAGCGTGTAGCGCGTGCGGAGGTTCTCCATCGGCTCCCAGCGGGCCGTGGCATTCAAGCTCGCATTGTACGACTGCGAGTTGTTGTTGAAGCGGAACACGCCACCGTTGTTCGTGGCCGGATTGGCCGCCGTGGTGCGGTAGCCCTTGTCGGTGTTCTGGAAGCCGACCGCGCGGTTGTTGTCGAACGAGTAGTTGGCTTCGAGATCGAGCCACTGGAACGGTGTGTAGCGCGCCGTGGTGCCGATCAGGAAGCGATCGTTCTCGTCGAGGCGGTCGATGTTCTGCAGCGTGTACAGCGGGTTGTCGTTCTGGAGCCCCGCGCCCTGGAGGTTGGGACGAACGAACAGACGGCCACGGCTGTCGGTGCGCGTGAGGTCCACGAGGGGCGGCACGCGGGTGAGGCGGAAGAACGCCGTTCCGCCACCGTCTTGCTGATCAAGACCATCCTGCGTGGAGCGGCTGAAGAAGGTGTTGGCCGAGAACGAGAAGTTGTCGGTCACCTGCTGGTCGACGTTCAGGCGCATCGAGTTGCGCTGGAAGCCCTGCAGGTACTTCACGTTACCCTGCTGATCGAGACGGTTGACCGAGCCGAAGAAAGTGGTCTTCCCGTAGCGGCCGGTCACGTCGAGGTTGTTGATCGTGGTCGGCTGCGGACGGAACAGCTGGTTCACCGCGTCGAACGTCTGCACCGGCCACTGGTTGGCCTGGTAGATGTTGCGGAGCTGCGCACCCTGCGAACCGGCACCCGGGTCGATCGGGAAACCGACCGGCGTGGAGGCGAAGTCCGTCAGCGTGTTGTTCACGGCCAGCGCTTCGCGCGCGTAGTCCACGCTGCGATAGCAGCCGAACGCCATGCCCGGCACCGTCGGCGCCGACGTGCTGCACAGTCGAGTGCCCGTCTCGTCGACGAAGAGGCCGTGGCGCTGCGCGATGCCGATCTGCCGCTCGAGATCACCCGTACCGAGTTCGCTGCGGAAGCCGAACTTGATCGAGTTCTGCGAGCCGGTCTTGCCGCTCTTGGTGGTGATCTGGATAACGCCGTTACCGGCGCGGGCGCCGTAGAGCGACGCGGCCGCCGCCCCCTTCACCACTTCCACGGACTCGATGTCTTCCGGGTTGAGGTCGGGGAGGCCGCCGTTGATAATGATGCCGTCGACCACGTACAGCGGCTCCTGCGTACGGCCGGAGGCGTTGATCGACGTGGGGGCGCGGAGGATCACGCTGGGCTGCGCGCCGGGACGGCCCGAGGCCGCCACGATCTGCGCACCGGCCACCTTACCCTGCAACTGCGTGAGCGGGTTGGTGGCGGGGACCGGCATCTGGTCGCTGGTCACGCGGGCGACCGTGAACGGCGTCTTGGTCTGCTCCGTCGCACCGGTCACACCGGTCACGACCAGCTCGGTCAGACGGTTCACGTCCTTCTGCAGCGCAAAATCGAAGGTCTGGTTGCCGCGGCTCACCGTGAGGGGGCGGGCAATGGACCGGTACCCGATCGCACGGGCACGCAGCTGGACCAGCTGGCCCCGGGCACGCTCGGCCGGAATGGTAATCGTGTAACGGCCCTGCGCGTTCGTACCGACAGACAACGCCAGTTCGACGATGTACACGTTCGCGTTCTCGAGCGGGTCACCAAACTCGCTCTTCACGGTACCCGTGATCACCGCTGGCCCCTGCTGCGCCTGCGCCGCGAACGGCAACAGGGACAGTGCCAGGGCCATCGGAGCCCGGTACAGCCACCGCATCAATCTCGACATGCTCAGCCCTCGGCGTACTAAAGCCGGAAACGGGGGAGAGAGGGAAACCGCCGCCACGACAGGGAAGGACGTCGGAGCGACAGGCACGCCCGGATCTGCCACCTGTGGAGGGTCGCCGATCCGGGTTTTGAGCTCCGAAACCGGCGGCACGCGGCCACCGTACGGAGATCAGCAAAACCTCGACGACGGGCGGGAGGCTGCGCCGAAGCGCGCCGTCCCCGCAGCATCGCGAGGGAAATGTCGAAGGAAGGCAGGAAGGTGTTGCGGGACCGCTAGCACTTCGCGCGACGCCCGCGCAGCCGTGTGTTGCGTCGCAGGGACGTAACGTGGCGCGCAGTGGGCGTAACGGTTCGAATACGAGAACAGCAAGACTACAAAGTCCGTCACATAAATCAATCCCGACGATCCTTGTACATTTTGGAATGACGGGACGCGCCTGATCCCGCGCACGGGAATGCCAAAAAAACGCGCCGGTCGCGGGGGGCTGTTCCCCGCGACCGGCGCGTTTCTGAAAACCACGATCGTGATGGCCCAAGCCACCCGGTGTCACATCAGCGGCGCATCAGGCCGGCCGGCGTCCAGTGGAAGCCGAGGGCGACCGTTTCATCGCTCCCCACCACATCGGAGCCACTGAACGACGCCGCCAGCCGCAACCCGAACCGGCGGTTCACCTGCCAGTGCGCCCCCACGTCGAAGTTCGCGCTTACGGTCGACCGCGAATCGCCGTTGCGCCCGCAATCCCCGCAGGCGTCGAGTGAAAGGCGGGGGTGTGCGAAGGGCGTGAGCGACATGCCCTGATCGAGCTCGAAGGTGTGCCCCACGCTCACACCGAACGGCACGCGGAAGCTGGTCACGTTGCCGCCGAAGGCCACGCCAGCACCCGCCGTGAACAGCACATCGAGCGGCTGGTCACCCGTGGCGCGCGTGAGCTGCTTGCCCAGCCCCGCACCGGCAAAGAGCAACGGATCGGCACCCCCCTTGGGATCGGCGAAGCCGCCATCGAACTGCCAATGCAGCCCGCGCCCCGCCCCCTCGCGCCACTGAAAGAGAAAGGTCGTCCCCGCGCCGCCCACGATCGCCGCGTTGTAGTCGCGCGTGCTGACGTTGGGCGTCTGCATCGCGGGATAGTTGAAGGCCTGCGCCTCGATCGAGACGGGGGCCACCGACAGCACCGCCGTGCCGCTCAGGACGAGGGCGACGGCGCGGACCAGCGTGGGTCGGGCAATGGACAGCATGGGCTCTCCTTGGAAAGACAAGGGAAAAGACGTGAGACGAATATGGGAACGACCGGACCTCGCGCATACTACGTGAAGCCGACGCGGCAGTTCCACTCCCCGCTCGGACCATGGCGTTATCTTGCGGCGTGCTTCCACTCTTTCGTGTGATCGCCGTCACGCTCCTGTGCGCCGCGACGGCCGTCGTCACTCCCGCGTCGCTCCCGGCGCAGCCCGGTATCGATTCGCTGCTCGCCGCGGCGCGTGCGCGCGCCCTGGCCGGTGACACCAGCGCCGCGCTCGAACTGTTCGAGGCGGCCACCGATCGTGCCCCACGCAACGTGGAAGCGCTTTACGCCCGCAGCCACTTCATGGTGAGCACGCTGCAATTGGGGTTCAGCAACCCGTTGCGTATCGCGCTCACGCAGCGCCTGCTCACGCGCGGCAGCGAGCTGGCGCCGCGCGACGCACGGTTCGTCCTCGAGATCGGCCGCCTGCGGTTGCGTACGCCGCTCCTGCGCGCCGATGGCGAACGGCTCTTTGCGCGCGCGCTCGCCGTGGCGCGTGAGGCCGGCGATCAGCCGCTCATCGCGGAGTGCGCGGCCGAGTACGCGCGGGTGTACGACGGGCGCTATCGCTCCATCCGCCATCGGCGCGTGTACACGAGCGGCCTGGTGTTCGACCCGCAACTCGCGCGCATCCGCTTCAATTACACCCGCGAATTTCTCGAGCAGCAGTCGCGGCCGGTCGAAAACGCCGGCGCCGCCGATCGCGACGGTGCCGACCGGCTGTACCGCGAGGCACTCCGGGCAGTCCCCGGCCACCTTCCCAGCACGGCGGGGCTGATCGCGCTCCTCTACGATGAACAGCGCTACGACGAGATGCGCGCGCTCGCCGTGAGTGCCCAGCAGGCGCGCGCCGGGAACATATCGCCCGTGCTGCCCGACGGACGTTTCCTCGAGCGGGCCGCGGTCGATACCGGACGCATCCGGGCCGTCGTCTTCTTCGCCGAAGGGTTGGCCGCCTGGCGCATGGGCGAGCCCTCCGCGGCGCAGCAGGCCTTCGATCGCGCACTCGCCGGATTGCCGTTGGCCGAACGGACGGAGTTGCTCGACATTGGCCGCCTGCTGCGCGAGGGCGACAGCGTCCGCGTGGCGGGGCTGGCCGACTCGGTGCGCGCCGCCACCACGCAAGCCTATTGGGATGCGGCCGACCCGCTGCTCTCCACGCCTGCCAACGAAGCGCGCCTCGAGTATCTCGCGCGCGTGGCCGTCACCCTGCTGCGCTACGACGATCCCCTGAGCGGACTCAAGGGCTGGCGTTCCGATCGCGGCCAGATCGTGATCCGCTACGGTGAGCCGCCCATCGAGGCGCTCTTTCCGCCCACGAGCGACCTGCTCGCGCGCGATGCCACCGGCCGGGTGATCACGGTCTTCCGCTATCCCGCGCTCGATCTGGAGTTCGTCTTCGCCGGCGCCCCCACGCTCGCCGATGCTAGCTTCGCCGGCGACTTCCGCTCAGTCGCCGAAAATGCGCGCCGCGACGAACCGTTTCGCCTCGACAACGTGGCCGTCGCTCGCACCATCGACACACTGCCGGTGCAGACCACGCGGTTCCGCGGCCGTACCGAACGCGAACACCATGTGGTGACGGCCATGAGTGTGCCGGCCGCGCGTTTCTACAAGGCGATCGAGCTCGATCGCAGCGACCTCATGGTGCGTGCCTTCGTGGGGCCACTGGGTGGCATGCGTGTGGCCGACAGTAGCCGCGTGGCGGTGACGCTCCCGATCACCCGCGATCCGGTACTCACGCGCGTGGACACGCTTCCCAGCGGTGACGTGCGGCTTCGCCTCGAGGCGGTCGACCCTGCGGTGGATGCCGCCGCGGCACGCGCGCACGTGACGCTCGACCTGCCCACACTCGCGACCGACCGGCTGGTGCTGAGCGACGTGATGCTGGGGCGCCGGTCCGGTCCGGTGGCCGAACGCCCGCGCTCGTGGAGCGAGGCGCGCATTCAGCCATTGGCGGCCATGCGCGTACCACCGCGTGACACCTTCGCGCTGTACTGGGAAACGTATGGCGCGCACCCGGGCACAACCGGGGCCGCGGAGCTCGAGGTGACGCTGCAGGTCGAACTGCTGGAGATCACCCGCGAAGGGAGCACGCTTTCGCGCCTGCTTGGCAACCTGGCCGACGTGGTGGGGCTCACGGCGGAAGGCGAGGCGCAGCTCGGTGTACGCTTCGTTCGCAGCGAGCCGATCGACGGACGTGACCGCATCCCCATCACCTTCACGCTCAGCCTCGGCACTGCCCCTGCAGGACGTTATCGTCTCACGGTGAGCGTACGCGACACGGTCAGTGGTCAGCGTGCGGCAACGCAACGCGAGTTCGTCATCGGAGCATCGACATGAAGCGATTGGCAAGAAGACACCGTGCGGCGCTCGCCGCGCTGACCGCCCTGCAGTGCGGTGCCGCCCTCGGCGCCCCCGTGGTCAGCACGCCACTCGACGCACAGCCGGTCGACGGGGGCGTGGTGCGTCGTCTCAAGTACACGCTCGCCGGCGCTGCCGTGGGGAGCGTGCTGGCCACGGCATACTACGCGGTGTCGGACCCGGAAGACCGCGAGAGCGGCTGCAAGCCATGGTCGTGTGTCATGCCGTATCTCACCGGCAGCGGGGCGCTCACGGGGCTGTTTCTCGCCCGTGAGATCGCGATGCAGCGCGCCGCCGACATGCCGCGCCTCGCTGCACGCGAACGCGCCACGTTCAGTACGCTCGCGCTGCCCGGGGCGTTTACCGGGCTGCTCGCGGTCGACACGCTGGTGTACGTGGTGGGCGACAGTGGGGTGGCGGTGATCGGCCGGGCCGATGTGCCGCGGGCGCTCCGCCGACGCGCCAACGGGCTACGTGGGCTACGCGAGCTCGCACTCGTTCCGGGCACCGCCGGCACCGGCGCAGACCATCGCCTGCTGGTGGCGAGTGAAGCGGCGCTGTACAGCACGAGCGCCGTGAGCGGCCCGGTGTCGCGGGTACTGGGTGGCCCGATCGGCGGGCTGGCCGCGTCGCCGGCACGGTGGGTCGCTGCACGTGGTGCGATGCTGTTCACCGGCAGTGCGGTGGAGGGTACCGCCACGGTGCGTGATTCGCTGTCACTCGGTGCCGACGTGCGGGCCGCGGTGGCCGATGGCACCACCGGGCACTTCTGGGTGGCCACCGACAGCAGCGTGATCGAAGTGCGCATCACACCGGCAGGGGTCGCGAGCCGGGCGCGCGAATTTCCCGTATCCACACCGGTGCACGCCCTCGCGGTATCGGCCGGGCATCTGGTGGCGGCCACCCGCGAACAGCAGCTGCTGGTGTGGAGCCGGAGCGCGATGAGCAATGCGATCGTCACACCGGAACTGCTGCCACTGGGCGCCGCCTATCCCTATGACATGGCGTTCCGCGGCGAGGAGCTGTTCGTAGCCGCCGGCGCCGAAGGGGTGGTTCGCATTTCCATGACGCCGAAGCTCGAGGCGCTTGGCACCATCACCGACGTGCACTTCGCCACGCACATTCGCGTGGATGGCGACGGCACCCTGTGGGTGACCGATCGCGCACGCACGGCGCTCGTGAAGCTGCTGGTGCCCGCGAGGCCGATCTACAAGTAAGTCGCGCCATGCGAAACGGCCACCCGCGCACTGCGCGGGTGGCCGTTTTCGCATCGGAGCGCGTGACGGCTCAGCGGCCGCGAACGCTTGCCGGGAGCGTGGCTTCCATGAGCGTGACCGATCCCATGCGCCCTTCGATACCGGCCTTGGGCTGGAGATTGACGCGCACAAAACCAAAGTCACGCCACGGCGTGCTGCCCTGCGCCTTGGGGAGCGTATCCGCCGAGAGGCGGGCCCCCATGGCGAGGATCACCCGCGGACCGTCGAACACGACCGACGGCGCCGGGTTGGTCACGTCGGCCTCGTAGAGCGAGATACGCTCGGGGAACGGCGACTGGCGACGGCCGAGGTACAGTGTGTCGCGGAAGCGACCGGTCGTGTCGAGCTTGATGCCGTACAGGTTGTAGTAGTAGCCGACCGGCGGACGGAAGTAGTTGGAATCGTTGACCACGAGGATTCCCCCACGCACTTCCACGCGTCCACGCGGCACGATGGTCATCGCGCCGTTGGTGGCAAACACGAACTCCTGATTGGCGGCCGGGTTACCCGCGAGGGCCGCGACCGGCACACCGCGCGCGAACGTGCCGAAGCGCATGGCCGCCACGCGCGACGCGTTGGCCTGGCTGCGGCGGGCCCAGAGCGGACGGACCGCACTGGGGGCCGCTCCCGGGGCGCCGCTCTCGATGCTGATCAGGACGGTCGTCAACGAGTCCGTACCGGCAAGCGCCGTCGCCGCCGCACGCGAGGTGGCCACGCGAAGAGCGATGTTGGCCCCACCGGACCGGAACTGCGCCCCGGTCGACGGGAAGTTGGTGTTGATAAACACCGGGTCGCCCGCCGCATTGAGCGACGAGTCACGACGGGTGGCGATGATGTTGAGCGCCGTGGCCGGAGCGAACTTGGTGGCCGAGTCGTTGGCGAACCACACCGTGTAGCTGCCCCCCGTGAGGGTGTCGAGCCCGGCGAGCGTGATGATCACCGAGTCGTTGGCCGGGTTGGCCGACGAGACGACGGTGGCCGGGAAGGTGACCGTGCCTCGCGGCAGGTTGGTCGACGTCCGGAGGAAGATGCTGCCGAAGCCGAGCGGTCCGACCGGCTGGGTCGTGATCGAGCGCTCGTCGCCGCAGGCGGCCAGAACGGCCGCCGACGCAATGGCGGTGACGAGGAGGGATGAGCGGAAACGGTTCATGCTCAGTTACCCCCGGGGATGTAACGGAAGCCCAGCGAGATCATGGTATTGAGAGCAGTGTTCTTCGCCGGCGGCGGCGTCGGGAAGTCTTCCGGGAACGGCACCGTCAGCACTTCACGTCCACGAGCCGGGTTGAGGAAGTCGCGGCTGAACCCCTGCAGCTGCACGGCGCGCACGTCGAGCTGGATGCCCGCGCGGTCGCTCAGCTTGAACCACACGCCCGCACCACCGGTGAGAGAAATGTCGTTCTTGCGCGTTTCCTTGCCGTTGATCTGGGCGTCGAGGATCATCACGTACGTGCCCGCACCACCGGTCACGAACGGGGTGACCCGCTTGCCGGGGTAGCGGAGCGTACCCATGACCCCGAGGTTCACGAGGTTGACGGGCTGGCTCACGTACTGGTAGTAGATCGAGTCACCACCAGCCACCGCCGCATTACCGAAGCGCAGGCGGGTGAGGAAGTCCTCGCGACGCGTGTTGCCACGCGACACGTCGATGGCGGTACCGATGCCGAAGTACTTGGAGAGATTGTACTCGGTATCGAGACCGATCAGCGCCTGCGGGTCCAGGCTGGCCGCACGTTCCGGTGACAACGTGCCGAGGCGCGTGGTGACCGAGAACTGCTTGGGAGCCACCTGGGCGCCGGCAATACCGGCGCTCAGCGCGAGGGACGAGAGAAGTGCTACGACGCGCTTCATCGACCCACCTCGAAGGAGAAGATCTGGATGTTCTGCAGGGCGCCCGCCGACTCGTACGAGTAGTCGAAGCGCACGTCGCGACCCTTCACGGGCAGACGCAGACCGAAACCACCCGAGAGACCGACCGGGTTGTTGGTGCCGCGGTTACGGTCGTCGTTGTAGAGACGCTGGCCGCCGCGGACGAACAGCAGATTCCTGTAGCCGTATTCCGCGGCCACGGCGTACTGCGTGCTGAAGTCGGTGGCCTCGTTCACGGCGATTTCGACGTTCAGCGTGTTGTTCCCGCTGCCCTTGCCGAGGAGCGAGTTCGCCGAACCCAGCAGATCCGACGCGATCGAGAGGCGGAATTCGACCGGGAGTTCCACGCCCGTCGTGTAGAACGACACGCGGCGGTTTTCCTGGAAGTTGGTGCGGTCGGTGGTGGAGACGACGCGCGTGAGCAGGGCGCCGCTGGCCTTGCCGACGGTGCCCACGTTGCTGATCGAACCACCCACGGTGAGGCCGTAGAGCCCCGTGTTGAACTGCGTGCCGATGTCGGCCGCGATCCAGCGCGTACCGGCATCGGGGATGCCCTCGCCGATGTACTTGATCTGGCCGCCCACCTGGAGGCGGTCAGTCAGGCGCTTGGCGTAGCCGGCACCGATGACCGTGGAGGTCCACTGGAAGTTGGTGCCACCCAGACGCTCGCCGAACGGATTGGCTTCGGTCGTGCGGAGGATGTCGCCGGACGAGAGCGTGTTGAAGTGCACGCCAAGCACGCCACCAAGGGCGGGCATGCTGATCGCGGCGTAGCTCTGCGCCAGCCCGAGGTCGGCGTAGAGGTTCTGGCGACCCGCCGCGAAGGAGAAGCTTTCGGAGGTGGCGGCGCCGGCCGGGTTCACGAACCACGCCACCGGCCCCTTCACCGAGGAGGCCACGGCGCCGGCCATGGCGCCCATACGGGCGCCCACGTTGAGGTGGAGGAAATTCGCACCGCGGGTACCCTGACGGTTCGGGGTGTCCTGCGGTGTGGGGAGAAGGCCCCCGGGGCCCTGGGCGCGCAACGGCGCGCCCAGGACGAGGGCAAGGGCGCCAGCGGCGCCGAGAAGTCGGGAAAAGTGCATCGCTGCTCCCTTAGCGAATGATCACGAACTTACCGCGATGCACCTGGTTCTTTCCTGCCGAACCGGTCGCAGTGAGCACGTAGAGATAGAGACCCGACGCCAGATCCACCCCCTCACGGGAGCGGAGGTTGTACGGCAGGTCGCCCGAGGTCGCGTTGTTGCCGGAGTACACGAGGTCGTTCCTGGTCCACGTGAGTTCCTGGACGAACTGGCCAGAGACCGTATAGACGCGGAGGACACCCTCTTCCGGTACGTTCGTGAACGTGATCTTCGGCACGGCGAGTCGGCCGCCGTCCACGGCTTCCGCATCGCTGCGCGCCAGGTACGGGTTGGGCACGACCGAGATCTTCGCGAGATCAGCCTTCGTCACTTCGGCCGCCACCGAGTACGGCGTGGCGCGGAGCGACACCACCGAGCGGTTGTCGAAGGTGCGGGTCAGTTCGAACACCTGCTTCCAGCCGTTCTCCGTGGCGAGGTAGCCGCCGGAGGTGGAGGCACCGCGGGTGTTGATCGTGAGCGGGTTGCAGCTCACCTGATCGATGCCGTTGGCCGGGCGGACACCCGTGCCGACGACACCACCCGTGCAGGCGACGACGAACTTGTTGATACCGATCGAGTCGGCCAGCACCGGGATCGGGCGGAAGGCATTGGCCCCGTCCGCCTGGACGATGACCACACGATTGCCGGCCACGACGATCGAGGAGTCGCGCTCGACCTTCTGCAGCACGATGAGCGTATCACCGGGCATCCAGAGCGAGTCGGGGACGCTCACGCGGATCGTGTCGCTGCCCGAGCCGAGGAGACGCGTGTTGCCCACACCGCCCTGCGCCAGCGTCTGGCGGGCCAGCATGGCGAACTTCACGTCTTCGACGCGGTTGCCGTTCGGATCGGTGAACTTCATGGTGAACGGCACGCGCACACGCACCAGCGGCCGCGCGGCCGTGGCGCCCACGAGCGCCGCCACCTGGGCCGACGTTTCGGTGACCGTGCTGGCCTTCGAGGCCACGTCGTTCAGCGAGGCCGTGACCGCGCCCTGCAAGTTGGCCACGGGGTCGAGGCGGAATGGCGCACGCGGCCCCCACGGATCGGTGAGCCACGTGAGTTCGTACTGACCACCCTTCACGCGCTTGTTGTTGGCCAGCGCCCCGGTGCCGTTGAACAGCTGCACGGTGGAGACCTGCGGCAGGAACTGACGCGCGTTGGCCTGCAGCGTGTCACCCGGCTTGCGGATGACGAAGTTGCGTTCACGCGTGGAGTTGCCGGCCAGGAGATCCTGACGGAAGCCGGTGCCCGTGCTGAGCGTATCGAACGGCACGGCGGTGTAACCCGGGTACAGCGGCGACGACGCCTGGTCACGCTGCTGGTTGCCTGCGCGTCCCGAGCCCACGACGAACGGCGTGTTGATCGCGAAGATCGGCCGGTTGTCCGACGTCACCCACACATAGCCGGGGTAGGTCGCGAGGGCGTTGAGCGTGTCGACGAACACCCGTGCCGAACCGGCGAGGTTACGGAAGGTGCCAGTGAGCAGGTTGTTGCCGTTGCGCACCGGCGTGTTGACCGGCGCCGTGAAGATCTGCTCGCGGGCGATGAAGTTCGTTTCCACCGTGCCCGTGGGGCCCACGGCCGCCCGCGGAATCACGTAGCGCGCTGCGATCGTCGTGCTGGTCGCGTTCGACAGCGTGTCGATCTGCTTGCGCACGATGAACTGGTTGGCGAACACCAGGCGCGTGGTGCCGCTCACTTCGTTCGACACGTCGGCGATTTCGACCAACTGCGTGGCGTTACCCTGCGTGGTGGCCGTATCGACCTGCGCGTACTTGCGGCCCGCCACGTTGGTGATCGGGGCGTAGATCTGCAGCGACGCCGGACCGCTGGTGGCGAACGCCGAGTTGATCGTGTCACGCGGGAAGCCGAACGCATCCTGCACGTGGGTGATGAACAGCCCACGACCGGGGAGCGAGTCGACGATGTTGAAGTGCGGATCCGAGAAGCCGCGCGTACGGGTCACGAACACGTAGTTGTACGTGCGCCCCGACGGCAGGTCTTCCGTGAAGCCCGACGCGGCCGGGACGCCGGCGGCGTAGTTGACCGTCGTGAGCGGACGCCACGGGAACGCCGGCACCGCCGCGTCGATGGCGCGCGTGGGCGCCGACACGCAGGTGGTCACGCCCGCACCGCTGGAGTTGGTGAAGGTGTTGCCGCCGTCGCACGACTTGAACACGTACACGCCCGACAGGTTGTCGTTGGCGCGGGCGCGGAGCGAGTCGAGCAGCGTGGGGTTGAGGCGCAGGATACGGCGCACCGCCGGATCACCGGCAGCCGAGTCGGCGCGCAGCTTGTTGAACAGCCCGATCATGAAGGGATCGACCGGGTTGATCTGCGGATAGCGCACCACGAGGCGCGCGGAGACGGCCGAATTGGCCGAGCCGAGCGTGAGCGAGTCGCGGAGTTCGGCGCTGGCGATCGTATAGACCGTGGCAGCCTGCCCGTTGGTCGGCGGGGACGTGGTCACCGCCGGGAACGCGATGGGCTGCGGTCCCGAGTAGTTCGACAGGTAGGTCTCCGTCACGCCCTGAATGGTGCGACGCGCCTGGATCGAGTCGGCCGCCCAGGAGAACGCCCAGAGGAACTGGGTGGTATCGCCCGCACGCAGGCGGAACGGACCGGCGTTGACCGTGCCGAGGATGTTGCCGTACTCGTTGCGGTAGCCGCCGGCAATCGTGTCCGAGAACACCCGGGCGCAACCGAACTGCCCGCAGCTGGGCACGGAGATCGTGTCCTGAATGCCGTCGTTGTTGTAGTCCCAGCGGCCGTGTCCCGGCGTCGCTC
>CAZNZG010000053.1:0-1628 GCA_964577455.1 uncultured Gemmatimonas sp.
TTTCATCCAGCAGACGAAGTTGAAGAACACGCTCCGTCACCTCATGGGTGAGGAGCAGATCACTCACCTCGGGCTGAAATACTACCAGTGATGCTCACACGCGCGCGTCGGGTCGGTCGCGCGGTCGTTGCCCTCGCAGTCGGCGCCGTTCTGGCCGGCTGCGATGCGGGACGGCCGCCCATGGGAGAACTCCGTCTTCGCACGGAGGATTTCACCATCAGAGTGTCCCCGGAAACCCGACCCACGCGCGCGCTGGAGCCCATCTACTGGAAGGTCACGGTGCACGACACCAAGTCCGGGCTCCCCATCCAGGGGGGACAGGGACGGATCTTCGGGACCAACAAGGACATGAAGACGGTCGCGAATGGCCTCGAGGAGACCGGTGAGCTGGGCACCTACCGCAGCAATCTGATGTTCGTGACCGCCGGCATGTGGGCGATGGCCATTCAGTTCCGGCGTGATTCCACGCAGATCCTGCAGAAGACGCAGGACTGGACGCAGGACATTCTGTCCGCCGATGAGCCCGGCAACATCCAGACGCCCACGTCCACGCGCGTCCAGGACACAGCCAAGGCACCGGCCCCGGTGCCTGATTCTACAAAGAAGCCGGTGCCCTGACGGGCGCCGACGGAGCACGATTCCCATGCGGCATTTCCATCGGTGTTCGCTCACGCCCGATCAGGTGCTCGAGCAGGCCGATAAGCACTTCGGCGCCCTCGGACTCACTCGCGGGGGCGCCGATGCGCGTTCCCGCACCTTCGCCGGACCGCTCGGTACGATGCGGCTCACCGTGAAGATGGAGGGCGGGCACTACACCTTCGTCGAGGTTCACACCGATCAGGTCGGCGAGAGCCGTCTGGACAAGGGTGTCAAGAAGTATTTCAACCTCCTGCACCGAACGGCCGATCCCCGGCACCTGATCGAGGCCGGATATTGAGCACGTCCTCCGTTTCGCATTCCGAGGACCGGGTAGGGCGCAATATCGGGGTCGGATGCTTTACGTTCTTCATCGGCGCGGTGAGCGGGGCGATGTCCGGGGTCGGCATCGGCAAGCTCCTGGGCTTCTTCAACCGCTGTACCCCCGAACCCGGACTGCCTGCCTGCGAATGGTGGGTATTCGCCGGATACGGCGCGGCCATCGGCGCACTCACGCTGCCGGTGCTTGCCCTGTGGCGCCTTCGCCGTCGCGACCAGAGCGAAGATGCAGCTTCCATGACGAGAGGATGACCGAGTGGCTCGTGTAGACGTGATCATGCCGCAGATGGGCGAGTCCATCGCTGAAGGGACGGTGTCGCGGTGGCTCAAGAAGGTGGGCGACAGCGTCAAGCGCGATGAGCCCATCTTCGAGATCTCCACCGACAAGGTCGATGCCGAGATCCCCTCGCCGTCGGCTGGCGTACTGATGGAGATCCTCGTGGGCGACGGCCAGACGGTCGCCGTCAACACCGTGGTGGCGCGGCTCGAGACCGACGCGGCTGCGGCCGCTGCGGCACCCGCCGTCGAGGCCCCCGCGCCTGCGCCAGCCAAGGTCGAGGCGGCTCCCGCTCCGGTGGCCGCGGCCGCCTCCGCACCAGCCGCTCCCGCGCCGGCCGCTCCCGCGCCGGCCGCTCCAGCGGCTGCCGCCGGCT
>CAZNZG010000053.1:1728-16003 GCA_964577455.1 uncultured Gemmatimonas sp.
GCCGCTCCCGCGCCGGCCGCTCCCGCGCCGGCCGCTCCAGCGGCTGCCGCCGGCTCGCTCGAGGAGCGTCTCCGCACCAAGTCGTCGCCGCTCGTCCGCAAGATCGCCGCGGAGCACGGGGTCGAAATCGCCACGCTCTCCGGCAGCGGCATCGCCGGTCGCGTGACTCGGAAGGATCTCGAGGCGTTCCTTGCCAACCGCCCCGCGGCAGGCGCGGCCGGGGTCGCCGGAGCGTCCATGTACGCCCCCGCCGGTACGGAGTCGCATGGGCCACTCCCCACGCCCTGGGCGGGCGATGTGGTCGAGCCCATGTCCAAGATGCGCCGTCTCACCTCCGACCACATGGCGCAGGCGCGTCGCGTGGCGGCACACGTGACGACGTTCTGGGAAATCGACCTGACCCGCGTGGCCCGCATCCGCACCGCCATGCGCCGCGACTTCGAGGCGCAGTCGGGACAGAAGCTCACGTACATGCCGTTCATCCTGCAGGCGGTCAGTGCGCAGCTCAAGCGGCACCCGGTGCTCAACGCCGCCGTGGCGGGCACCGACATCATCTACCGCAAGCAGATCAACCTCGGCATCGCCGTGGCGCTCGAGCCCACGGGACTCATCGTGCCCGTGCTCAAGCGCGCCGATGAGCTCTCGCTCACCGGGCTCACGCGCGGAGTGAACGATCTGGCGGCGCGCGCGCGCAGCAAGAAGCTCAGCCCCACCGACGTGCAGGACGCCACCTTCACGATCACCAATCCGGGCACCTTCGGCTCCATCACCGGTACCCCCATCATTCCGGTGGGCACCACGGCCATCCTGTGCCTCGGAGCCATCGAAAAGCGCCCCAAGGTCGTCACGGGCCCCGATGGGGAAGACACGATCGCCATTCGCACCTGCTGCTACTTCTCGCTCTCGTTCGACCACAAGGTCGTCGATGGCGCCGATGCGGATCGGTTCATGTCCGATCTCAAGAAGGCGCTCGAGTCGGTCTCCGAATCGTCCGTCTGATTCACCACATGGCCCGCACGCTGACCATCGTCGAACGCCACGTGTCCGACGCGGAGCGGGCCGAATATCTCGCGGCACTGTCGGCGCGCAAGCAGCGCGCGGCGGCAGTGCCCGCGCATTTCTGGGTCTTCGAGCACGCCACCGAACGGGGGCGCTTCGTCGAGTTCACCGAGGCTGCGGGCGAGCAGCAGCTCGCTGCCGCGCACGGTGACCACGCGCCCGCTGATCTTTGGCGTGAAGTACAGGGAGGTTGAGATGCCCACGCGACGCATCGACATCGATGGACGTGAATGGCAGGTGTACCCGTCCGGATTCGTCACCCAGTATGTGGCCGACGAGTTCGGGCTGATCTTCGTGACGGGGCAGGGCGATGCGCGCGAAGTGCGCGTCACGCGCTACTCGCCCATGGGCACGCGCTCGCGCGAGCAGTCGCTCGCCGAGCTCGATGACATCCAGCTCATCGACCTTTTCCGCGCGTCGCAGCCGGGCGCGCGCTCCCCTGAGGCAGGCTACCGATCGTGACCGACGCAACCACGACGCCCCCCGCGTTCGTGGACCTGCAAGTACACACGACCGCCTCCGACGGGGCACTCGCGCCGGCTGCCGTGGTGGAAGCCGCTGCCGCGGCTCGGTTGTACGCCATCGCCATCACCGACCACGATACCGTCGACGGACTCGAGGAAGCTGCCGAGGCGGGGTCGCGGCTCGGCGTGCGCATTGTCCCCGGGGTGGAACTCAGTACCCACTTCGAGGACGAAGAGCTCCACCTGCTCGGCCTGCACCTCGCCAATCGCGAGGCGATGCGCGATGCGCTCGCCGACCTGCAGGGGCAGCGCGTGGTGCGTGCGCAGCGCATCGTCGAGACGCTCAATGCCCACGGCATTCCGGTCACGATGGAGGCGGTCCTCCGCGAAGCCGGCGATGGCGCCGTGGGGCGCCCGCACATCGCACGGGCCATGCTGGCCGGCGGATGGGTGCGGGAGTTCCGCGAGGCCTTCGACAAGTGGATCGGCTGGGGGCGCCCGGCCTACATGGCCAAGGATCGCTTCGATGTGGCCGACGCCATCGCGCTCGTGCACAAGGCCGGTGGGCTGGCGGTGTGGGCTCACCCCGGCGAACTCGCCACTCCGGCGCGGATCGACCGGCTCGCCAAGCAGGGGCTCGATGCCGTCGAGGTGCTGCACCCCAGTCACCCACCCTATCTCGTGCAGCGTCTCGTGGAGCACACCGAGAAGGCCGGGCTGTTGCCCAGCGGGGGCTCCGATTGGCACGGCACACAGGAAGGACCGCGCAAGTTGGGCGGACAGCTCGTGCCCAAGGTGTGGCTCGACTGGCAGGATGAACGGCTCGCGGCGCGCGCCGCCAGCACGGTCTGATCGGGATGCTCCGCAAGGTCGCGCTCGTGACCGGCGGTGCGCGCCGTGTGGGGGCTGCGATCGTTCGCAGCTTCGCGGCACGGGGCTACGACGTGGTGCTCCATCACGGCAACTCCCCGGACGCCGCCAACGCACTGGCGAGCCAGCTGGAAACGGAGCACGGCGTGCGGGTGGTGGTCGTGCAGGAGGATCTCGTCGATCCCACCGCTCCCGCGCGCGTGGTACAGGCGGCGGTCAACGCGTTCGATACCCTCGATGTGGTCGTGAGCTCCGCGTCGGTGATGGAGTGGCGTGACTTCGAGGCCGTGACCCCGGATGATTGGGCCCGCACCGAAGCGATCAACCTGCGGGCGCCCTTCTTCCTCATGCAGGCGGCAGGGCGGGTGGTGAGTGATGGGGGATGCATCATCCAGATCGCCGATCACCTCGCGAACGAAACAGGGTTTCCCCGCCTCATTCCGCATCAGGTCACGAAGGCCGCGCTTGGACAGCTCGTGCGGGCCGTTGCCGATCACTTCGCACCGCGCATCCGTGTCAATGCCGTCTCTCCGGGGCTCGTGCTTGCCCCGGACGATCTCTCCCCGGAGGCCACCGCGCGGTTCCTTCGCGACGTCCCGCTCGCTCGCAGTGGAACCCCTGACGATGTGGTGGCGGCCATCCACTACCTCGTGAATGCGTCGTACGTGACCGGAACGGTGCTTGATGTCGACGGCGGACGTCACGTCAGGCGCTGATCGCGCCGCGCGGCCGCCGCTGCACTTCGGCCGTATCGTCGTGATCGGCGGCGGCTGCTACGGCAGCTGGTATACGCAGCAGCTCACGCGCGCCATGCAACGCGGAGCACTGCAGGCCCGCGAGATTGTGGTGGTCGACCGCGATCCGCACTGCACGGTGGCCGCTCGACTGGCCTCGGGGGCGTACGCCGGCGCTCCCGTGCATCTCGTGCTGAGCACCTGGGCCGAGTATCTGCACACCTGGCTCGACGCCGGCCCGGATGCCGTGGCAGACGATGCCATGGTCCCCTCGCCGCTCATGCCGCACCTGTGTCTGGACTGGCTCATGGCGCGTGCGGCCGCTCGATGGCCTGGCCGGGCGATGCAGGTCACGCCCTTGTCGAACACGCCACCCGTTCCCTGGGAACGTGCGGCGCCGGATGGCCGACATTACGTGAGCTTTGCCACCTGGACCTGTCCGGTCAATTGCATCGAGCCGGCCAGATGCCCTGCGACCCGCGACACCCGGGACTGGAGCATGCCGGTCGCCATCTCACGCTTCGCGTCGCGGGAACCATCCGTGCGCGGCGCTGCTATCTTTCATTGTGAACATCGGACGTACGGCGTTGGCATGATCGACGCCGTCTCCATCGCCAACGCCGATCAGCTGCTGGCGTCGTGGGGGGGCGATGGCCCCTGTACGATGCTCGTCGGCACCGTGTCGCACTGCCACGGCGCCCTCGGTCTGCTCGCCTTGTCCTGACGCTCAATTCCTCTCGCGCCCATGCCTGCTTCGCGCCCCGAAAATATCGTCATCATCGGATCCGGTCCCGCCGCCTGGACAGCCGCCATTTACGCGGCGCGCGCGAACCTCAATCCGCTGGTGTTCGAGGGAGAACCCGTGGGGACGGAACTCCCCGGCGGGCAGCTCATGCTCACCACCGACATCGAGAACTTCCCGGGCTTCCCGGAGGCCATCAGCGGTCCCGAACTCATGGATCGCATCAAGGCCCAGGCTGTCCATCATGGCGCGCGCGTCGTCTCCGAGCTCGTCAGACAGGTCGATTTCTCGCAGCGTCCGTTTACGCTCACGCCCAACTATTCCGATCCGGTCACGGCCCACACGGTCGTGGTGGCGACAGGTGCCGCCGCCAAGTGGATTGGGCTCGACAGCGAAATCCGTCTCGCGCAGCAGGGCGGTGGTGTCTCCGCCTGCGCGGTCTGTGACGGGGCCATGCCCTTCTATCGCAACAAGCGACTCGCCGTGGTCGGCGGCGGGGATACCGCCATGGAAGAGGCCATGTATCTCACCAAGTTCGCCAGCGAAGTCGTGGTCATTCATCGCCGCGACAGCTTCCGTGCGTCGAAGGTCATGGCCAATCGCGTGCTCACGCACCCCAAGGTGCGGGTGGAATGGAATGCGCAGGTGGTCGAGGTTCTCGGCGATGACTTCATCACGGGGCTCGTGCTCGAAGACACCCGGTCGGGAGAACGGCGTTCGCTCGAAGTGGGTGGCCTCTTCGTGGCGATCGGCCATACCCCCAACACCCGCTTCCTCGCCGGGCAGCTCGACACCACCGAGCATGGCTACATCAAGGTCGCTCCGTGGCGAACGGCCACCAATATCGACGGCGTGTTCGCGGCCGGTGACGTGATCGACGACTACTATCGTCAGGCCATCACGTCGGCCGGCACGGGCTGCATGGCGGCGCTGGAGGCCGAGCGCTGGCTCGCGCATCACGGCATCGGCGAAGCTCCCGCACTCGAAACCGGCGAAAGCTCCATCGCCGAAGCCAGCAGTAACGGCTGAGCCATGAGCGGACTCCGCATTCAGCAGCTCACCGTCGGACCGCTCGAGGAGAACTGCTATCTCCTGGCCGATCCCGAATCGGCGCAGGCGGTGCTCGTCGATCCGGGAGACGAAGCCGAGCGGTTGCTGGCGGCCGTCGCCGACTCTGGATGCACCCTCGCGGCTGTCTGGCTCACACACGGTCACTTCGATCATGTGGGGGGCGTGGCTGGAGTGGTGCGGGCCACCAACGTGCCCATCCTCGCACATCCCGCCGATCACCCGTTCCATTCGCGAGCGGCCGACAACGCGGCGCGGTGGGGGATCGTGGTCGAGAATCCGCCACCGGTCACGCATGAGCTGGCCGAAGGGCAGCAGGTGTCGCTCGGGCGTTTCGTGTTCGACGTGTGGCATGTGCCGGGGCATGCCCCCGGGCACGTCGCATTCATCGGACACGGACTCTGCATTTCCGGCGACGTGCTCTTCGCCGGATCGATCGGACGGACCGACCTGCCGCTCTGTGATCCATCGGCGATGCATCAGTCGCTCATGCGGCTGGCCACCCTCGATCAGGCAACTCGGGTATTGCCCGGGCACGGTGTTATGACCACGATCGGACGTGAACTCGCGTCCAATCCGTTTCTGCGCGGCGCGGCCCGGCCCATCGGCGCCTGACCCGACGTTCGCCTCTCGCGGTTCCGCATTCATCCAGCCCCATTCCATGCCAATCTCCTTCTCTGCACGCACGCGTCGTGGCTCGGTGCTCTTCGCCGCCGTCGCGATGCTGAGCGCCTGCTCGAGCCTTGCCGAAGACGCGCCACCGTTCGAGAAGTACGGCGCTGTCAACTTCCTCGGCAAGCGTACGGGATCGAACACCGCCAGCGCCGTCACCACGGTCGTCTTCTTTGAATCCGTCGGTTTGCAGATCCCCAACAGCGCGCTGCAGCAGACCGATCAGTGCGTGTTTTCTCCCGTCGACACCTTGCCGACGCCCGCCCGTGGTGATCGGAGGGCCGGGGCGTCGATTGGCATCACGGTCGGGGGCACGACGCGTCAGCTCACGTACGTCGACGCCGAGCAGCGATACATCACGCCGGTTGGGCAGCCCATTGCGTACACGGTCGGTGACGTCGGCCAGGTCACCGTCCCGGGTGACGGGACCAACTTTCCGGCCATGGCCGGTAGTGTGAAGCTCGCCGAGCCGCTCGAGGTCAGCCCCGTTTCGCTGCCGGCCGCGGGCCAGAGCATGTCAGTGAGCTGGAACGGCACGAACGATCCCACGGCGGCCATCATCTTGCAGCTCAAGTATCCCAATCCGGCGTCGGCGAGTTTTGCCAACGAACAGGTCTACTGTGCCCTCAAGGACGATGGCGCCGTGACGATTCCCGGAGGACTGCTCACGCCGTTCCAGGCTGCCAATACCCGCCGGTCGCTCACGCTCATCCGCTGGCGCACGAACCTCGTGACCAGCAGCAATGCGAACCTGCACCTGACCTCGAGCATCGATACCACCGTCGTCTTCCCCTGAGGGACGACGGGGCGGTAACGGGCGCGACTGACGAGGTCGCGCCCGTTTGCGTTGCGGGGGAGGGCACCATGCGAAGTTCCATCGGATCTCTTTCAGGAGCGCTGATGTCCGAATCCGTTGCCATCCGTCTCGAGCGCGATCCCCTCGGCGAATTGCCGGTCCCTGCCCATGCGCTGTACGGCATCCAGACCGTACGGGCATTGCAGAACTTTCCGATCAGCGGTCTCCGGCCGCTCGAGCCCTTCGTGGTGGCGCACGTCTGGATCAAGCTCGCCGCCGCGTTGACCCACAGAGAAACGGGACGGCTCGACGCCACGCGGGCCGACGCCATCGCGGCTGCCGCACGCGAAGTGCTCTCCGGTGCGCATCGCGATCAGTTCGTCGTCGATCCCTACCAGGCGGGTGCCGGGACCTCGCACAACATGAACGTGAACGAAGTCTTGGCCAATCGAGCCAATGAATTGCTGGGAGCACCGCGCGGCGCATACGCACCGGTGCACCCCAATGATCACGTCAACATGGCGCAGAGTACCAACGACACCATCCCCACCACCATTCGCCTCGCGGTGCTGGCGGAGTGGCCCGCCCTCGCGGCGGCGATCGATCGGGCAGCCGATGCCTTCGCTGAACGCGCGATCGCCTTCGATCATGTCGTGAAGGCAGGGCGCACCCATCTGCAGGACGCCATGCCGGTACGCCTCGGACAGGAGTTCGCCGCCTACGCCGGCACCCTGCGACGCGCGCGCCGCCGACTGTCGCAGGCGGCCGAATACCTTGGCGACCTCGGGATCGGCGGTTCGGCCGTGGGCACCGGCGTGAGCGTGGAACCGTCGTACCCCGCACGGATGGTCGGACACCTGCGTGCAATCAGCGGGATCGAGGCGCTTCGCGTGGGAGACGACCGCATGCAGCTCATGCAGAGCATGGGCGACGCCGCCGCATTCAGCAGTGCCATGCGACTCCTCGCGGTCGAGCTCTCGAAGATCATGAGTGATTTGCGCCTCATGGTATCCGGTCCGCGCACGGGGCTCGACGAGATCGTGATCCCTGCGGTGCAGCCGGGCTCCAGCATGATGCCGGGCAAGATCAATCCCTCCATTCCGGAGATGGTCAATCAGGTCTGCCTGCAGGTGATCGGCTCTGATGTGACGGTGTCCATGGCCGCCGAGCATGGCCAGCTGGAACTCAACGTCATGATGCCTGTCATCGCGCACAACGTCCTGCTGTCGATGCAACTGCTCACGAACGCCGTGACGGTGCTCACTGAACGCTGCCTCCGGGGCATCGAGGCGAACGAGCAGATGTGCCGGTATTGGGTGGAGCGTTCGGCGGCACTGGCCACGGCCCTGATGCCGCAGATCGGCTATGCCGCGGCTGCCGAGCTGTCCAAGCGGTCCGTTCGTGAGGGCATACTCATCCGTGAGCTCGTGTCCCGGGAGCAGTTGCTGCCACCCGAGCAGGTCGACGCGGTGCTCGATCTGCGCCGGCTCACCGAGATCGGCGTTCCCGACGGCGCGGACCGCGCCGCGGCCGGGGGGTAGCCCGAGAGCGAGGAGCAACCGCCCGGCGGGCGGCCGGAGCCACAGGGGGCGCCCGTGGCAGGGGTCGGGATACTCTTGTCAGTCAAAGGTGGCCGTTCTAGACTCTCAGTATGCGGATTACAACGTGGGCCGAATATGGGCTGATCTGCGCCCTCCATCTCGCGCGACGGGCAGGCTCCGGTCCGGTCACTGGTCGTGATGTGGCGGCTCGTGAGCGGCTGCCGGGCGATTACGTCGAACAGATCCTGCTGCGCATGCGTCGGGCAGGTATCGTGAACAGCACCCGCGGCGCGCGTGGTGGGTATTCGCTGGCGCGCGCCGCCGAAGAGATCACCGTCCGCGACGTCATCCAGGCGTCCGAGTTGACCACCTTCGATCTGCATTGTGTTTCGCATCCCGTCGATGCGGGGCGGTGTGCCGAAGCCGAGAACTGCAGCATCCGCCCTGTGTGGATGCTGTTGCAGAAGCGCATCGATGAAGTCCTCGAAGGCGTCAAGCTCAGCGATCTGCTCGACGATGAGTCGGTCGTGCGCGAGCGTGTCGGCATTCCGCAGTTCGATGCCTCCGCGGAGATTCCCGGCGGGCTGCCTATTCTTCAGCCCTGACCTCGTTCATGGGGCTCTGGTCCGACTGGCAGGCAACCCGCGCCCGGCGTCAGCGCGTCGAAGGGTACCTCAACCATCTGCTGCGTGAACCGGAGCCTGCCACCTGTCAGTGGATGTCCCTGGCCACCGGCGCCCCCGACATCGCCATGCGCGAGCTGCTGTTTGCGCGACGTGCACTGGGGCTGATCGTGGCTGAGCGCGATGCGCTCGATGATCGGACGGCCGCCGACGTGGCCCACCAGCTTGCGCCCGTGATCATCGCCGAGGCGCGTCGAAGCGTGGAGACCGGACGGGCCTGGACGGAGCGGTGGCGGGCCTACACCGTAGCGCTCGCACTGCGCGGCAGCCCAGAGGCTCCGGCCGCACGACTGGCCCGCGTGATGTTGAGCGGAGCGGGGATCGACGAACCTGAGGCAGCGGTCATGGCACAGGCCGTCCAGTTCATCCAGGACACGCGCGCCGCGCTCAATGAGCAACTCCGCTCGGCATTCGGCGCCGCCTCGCTCCCCGAAGACGTACGGCCAAGCGCCCTGCGTAGCTGACCGAACCGGGACCCGCAGCGCCGGAGCGCCGGGCCGACAGGGCAAACCGCGGAACGCAAAGCGGGTAACGCAACATGGGGAACGCAAAACGGGCAACGTGCGCCGAAGCGACGTTGCCCGTTTTGTGTACTGAACTTGCGAGGTGCCGAAGGCCGGACTCGAACCGGCACGTCCTTGCGGACACTGCGCCCTGAACGCAGCGCGTCTACCAATTCCACCACTCCGGCAGACCCGATCTCGCGGCCAATGGCCACAAGAGCGGCAGGGCGGGAAGAATAGATCGGAAAGGGGCCGAAAGTCAACGCCAAAGGCCAGAAACGTGATGGCCAGCCGGTTCGTCAGTCCGGCAGAACGATTACGTTTGGAGGACGTATGGCCAAACAGGACACCGAAGACACCAACAACGAAGTGATCGCGCGGAACAAGCGCGCGCGTCATGACTACGAAATCCTCGAGACCTGGGAGGCCGGCATCGTGCTGACCGGCACCGAGGTCAAGGCGTTGCGCGACGGTCGGGCCAATCTCACTGACGCGTACGGCTACGTGAGGGATGGCGAGGTGTTCCTGCTCAATCTGCACATCGGCGCCTACGGCCACGGGAACGTGTTCAATCACGACCCCACCCGAACGCGCAAGCTCCTCTTGCACAAGCGCGAGATTCGGCGGCTGATCGGCTCCGTCGAACGACAGGGCCTCACGCTCGTGCCGCTCGATCTGTACTTCAAGAACGGCAAGGTCAAGACGCGCATCGCGCTCGGCCGCGGGAAGCAGCAGCACGACAAGCGGGAAGACCTCAAGAAGCGCGATGCTGAACGCGAGATCGCGCGCGTGTTGCGCAAGGGGTGAGTGGCATGCGTGCCACCCTTGCCCCCGTGGCGCTGCTCATCGCGATTGCCGGCTCGCCCTCACGGCCGGTCGCGCAGAACCCGCAGCAGCCCGCAGAGCAGCCGCAGGCACTGACGGTCCGCCTCGGCGAACGAACGCGCACCGTGTCGGCCATGCGGCACCCGGCCGGTGGTGTGGCGTTGCGTGCCGATGCGTTGGCCGAAGCCCTCGGCGGGCAACTGGTGCGCACCGCCACCGGTTCCGAACGCTATCGGTTTGAGGTGGGACGCACCGGCATCGACATCGAAAGTGGGTCCGCGCTCGCTGTCGTGAGTGACGACACGCTCCCGCTCTCGGCCGATGTCTTCCGCCGCGCGGATGCGGTGTACGTACCGCTCTCCATGGCCACCGAATTGCTGCCACGGCTGGGCACGGGGGTGATGTTCGATCCCGACAAGCGGGAGTTGCGTCGCTTCGCGCCCGTCACGGCGAGCAAGCGACCCACCCCCGCCCGAAGCGCACCGGTCAGCGCGCCCGCGGCTGGTGGCACGGTCAGCGCGCGCAGATCGGTCCCCGCCGCCCCGGTCGAACTGCGTGGCAGTCGTCAGCGTGTCGTTGTCGTCGATGCCGGGCACGGCGGACCGGATCGCGGGATGTCCGGTCCCCTCATGGGCGGGCCGAAGGTCTACGAAAAGAACATCACGCTCGCGGTGTCGAAGGAACTGCAGCGCGCATTGGAGCAGCGTGGCATTCGTGTGGTAATGACCCGCACCACCGATACGCTCATCGCCCTGTCCGATCGCGGGCGCATCGCGAACGATGCGAAGGGGGATCTGTTCGTCTCGATCCATGTGAACGCGGCCAATCCCCGGTGGGCCAATCCCGGCGGCGCGCGCGGCTTCGAGACCTACTTTCTCGCCGAAGCGAAGACCGAGGATGAACGTCGGGTCGCCGCCATGGAAAACGAAGCCGTACGTTTCGAGACGCGGGCCGATGTGTCTGGCGACGACCCTCTCGGCTTCCTGCTGCGCGACATGGCGCAGAACGAGCATCTGCGCGAATCCTCGCGGCTCGCCGATCTCATTCAGGGAGGGATGCGCGGCGTACATCCGGGGCCCAACCGGGGGGTCAAGCAGGCCGGATTCCGCGTCCTCGTCACGGCCTTCATGCCCGCGGTACTGGTGGAGATCGGTTTCGGTACCAATCGCTCCGAAGCGGCCTACATGTCGACGCCCGAGAAACAGGCGGAACTCGCCGACACGATCGCGGATGCCGTCGTGCGCTATCTCGTCGAGTATGAACGCAAGGTGAGCGGATGACATCGCGCCTCGGCGCGACCGTTCGCGTGGCGACAGTGGCCTGTGCCTGGCTGCTGGGTAGCGGCTGCGTGTACTACAACGGCGTCTACAATGCCGAGCGCGCCGCCAAGCGCGGCGATGGAAAGCTCCGTCGGAACGAAGACGACGCGGCACGCGAGGACTTCCGCGTATCGGCCAACCACGCCGAATCGGTACTGGTGCGCGCGCCGAAGTCGTCGTGGTATCCCCGGGCCCTCTATCTTGCCGGTCGCGGCGCCGCGTTGGCCGGCGGATGCGAGCAGGGGGTAACGCGCCTCACTTCGCTGCTCGCCCTGCCCGCGGTGCCGGCCGACGAGCGCGATCGTTCCACGATCGCATTGGCCGCCTGCGACCTGCGTGCCTCCAATGCGGTCTCGGCGCGCGCGCGCCTCGACACACTCCTCGGCCGACTCGCCGAGGGGGAAACGCGCCGTCAGGCCCGACTCTGGGGAGCCCGCGCGGCACTCGCCCAGGGCGACCTCGCCGCCGTCGATCGCTACCTCGGTTCGCTCGATGCCGGCCTCCTTCCCTGGGAAGTCGTCAACGCGGCACTTGGCGCGCGTGACTATGCACGCGCCGAATCGGTGGTCGTGATGCGGGCGACCGCGGGCGATTTCCGCCCCGAGGTCACGCGGACCGTCAACGATCTCGCGGCGTCGGCCCGCTTCGAATCGGCGGAGCGGATCGTGCGGGCCTACGACAATCCGCGCGTGCGCGAGGTCGACCGCGCGCGATTGCATTACGTCCTCGGAGAGCAATTCGTGCGCGCGGGGCGTGACACGCTCGCGCGTCGGGCGCTCGTGCGTGCCGAGGCCATGGTGGGCAAGGATTCCGTGCTGCGAAGCGAGGTGCGGGCGCGGCTGCTGCTGTTGGATCTGCGGCGCGCCGACAGCATGCCGGTGGCCGATTCGATGCTGGCACGGGTGGATTCGTCCACGTGGGCCACGCCGTTCGCGCGGCAGATCGGCGAGCAGCTGCTGCTCGTGCGCCTGCTGCGCGGCCGCGACGATCCCACCGGAGCGTCAGCTTATCTGGCCGGCGAGGTCGTGCGCGATTCCCTGCGCACGCCGCTGCTCGCGCAGTCGCTGTTTTCGTCGTTTGCGCGAAGCAATCCGGCGTCGGTGTTCGCCCCGTTCTCGTGGTACGCCGCGAGCCTGCTCCGGCCGGACAGTGCCGACCGGTGGTTCCAGCGCATTCGGACCGAGTATCCGGCGTCATCGGTGGCCACGCGGCTTCGTGGCGAAGACCCTGCAGGGGTGGAAGACTATCAGAGCGCGCCCGCTTTGCTGAAATTGCGGTGGACCGAAGCGATACGCGTATGGAGTGACAGCGTTCGCAAGCTCCGCACCCGCGCCGCCTCGCGTACCCCCTGACGTTCCCGTCGCCCACTCGTGTGCCTTCCCACGTCATCGTGACCGCTGCCGCCTCTCACACCGCCATGACCGCTGCTGCCGGCTCGCCCGCCCCTGCGCTGCCCGCCGTGCGGGTGGCGGGGCTCGATTTCCGGAACCCGGTGGTCCTCGCATCGGGGACGGCTGGCTTCGGCATGGAGATCGAGGATGTCGTCGATCTCGACGCCGTCGGCGGCATCTTCACGAAGGCGGTGAGTATCGCGCCGCGTACCGGTAACCCGGCCTTGCGCGTGAGCGAGTTCGCCGGCGGCATGATCAACGCGATCGGCCTCGCCAATCCGGGGCTCGAGGCGGTCACGCGGGATTACCTGCCATGGCTTCCCGCCCATCATCCCGGGACCCGGGTGTTCGTGAACGTGGTCGGCAACAGCGTCGACGACTTCGCCACCGTGGTCGACGCGATCGACGGGATGCCCGGTATCGACGGCTTCGAGCTCAACGTGAGTTGCCCCAATGTGAAGGCCGGCGGTCTCGAGTTCGGCGCCGACCAGCAGGCCCTTGCGGCGCTCGTGGCAGCGGCGCGGGCGCGCACGGCGCGGCCGATCTTCGTGAAGCTTTCCCCCACGCTCGGGGCCGGAGTGGCCGACACAGCCCGTGTGGCCGTCGACGCGGGGGCCACGGGGCTCACGCTGGTCAACACCATGCCCGGCCTCGTGATCGACACGCACGCCCGCCGCCCCAAGATCAGCTTCGGCAGCGGGGGGATCAGCGGCCCCGCCGTGTTGCCGATCGGATTGCTGGCCACGTGGCGGGTGAGCCGCGCGCTCCCCGGTGTCCCGCTCATCGGCCTCGGTGGCGTGAGCACCGGTGACGATGCGATCCAGTACCTCATGGCCGGCGCCTCGCTCGTGGGGGTGGGTACGGCCGCGCTGCGCGACCCCCGTGCGCCCGAGCGCATTGCCCGACAGATGCGGCAGTGGGCGGAGCGCGAAGGCGTGCGTGATCTCTCCACCCTCATCGGAACGCTGCAGTGGCCCTCGTGACCCCGTCGTCCGTTACACCCATCGTCGCCCTCGATGTCCCCGATCGTGCCGAGGCCGAAGCGCTCGTCCAGCGGCTCGGCGACGCCTGTGATTTCTACAAGGTGGGGCTCGAGCTCTACTCGGCCGAGGGGCCGGCCATTGTGGCCTGGCTGCGCGGGCTGGGGAAGCGGGTGTTCGTGGACCTCAAGCTGCACGACATTCCCAATACGGTGCGGGGGGCGGCCCGGAGCGTGGCGCGTCACGGGGCGGCGCTGCTTACGGTGCACGCCAGCGGCGGGACGGAGATGATCGCGGCGGCGGTGCAGGGGGCGAACGAAGGCCGACCGGATGGCGGGTGCGGCATTCTGGGAGTGACGATCCTCACCAGTATGGATGGGGCGGGAGCGGGAGAGGCGTGGGGACGTCCGCCGGTCGACGTGCAGGCGGAGGTGGTACGGCTGGCTGGCTTGGTGGCCGGTGGCGGCGCTGCCGGGATCGTCTGTTCCGGGCACGAGGCGGCCGCGGTCCGTCAGACCTATGGCGATCGCTTGGGGCTGCTCATTCCCGGCATCCGGCTGCCCGGCGGGGACGTGCACGACCAGCGCCGGGTGATGACCCCGGCAGCTGCCGCGACCGCGGGCGCCCG
>CAZNZG010000053.1:16013-17602 GCA_964577455.1 uncultured Gemmatimonas sp.
CTGGATCATTCTGGGACGAGCCGTGACGGGGGCCGCCGATCCGGTGGCGGCCATGGCGGAGGTCAGGCAGGGATTGCCTTAGCCGGCCAGGTCGGTTAAGCTGCGAGTCTTGCCCGTTTTGGGCGCCTTTTGGGGCGTCCGGCGGTGTGGGAATTCACCGGCCAATCCGCTGGCCACTTTTGCTTCGCTCGTGCGCGGAATCGGTATCCGGTTGACACCGGACACGATGCTTCATGAGCGATGAACAGCATGGGGAGTCCGGCCGGCCGCCTTTGGGTGGTGCGGGAGACTCCGTCAGCGCGTGAGCGCTGAGGTGACCCGTGAAAGTTCGCAGCAGCGTCAAGCCGATCTGTGAGCACTGCAAAGTCGTGAAGCGACAGGGCGTGACTCGCATCATCTGCAAGCGCAACCCGAAGCACAAGCAGCGTCAGGGCTAAGGGAGCGCATAACACATGGCACGTATTGCTGGCGTCGATCTTCCGCGTGAGAAGAAGATCGAGATCGGCCTGACCTACATCTTCGGTATCGGTCGCAAGACCGCCCAGAAGATCCTCGAGGCCACGGGTGTGTCGAGCGCGCAGCGCGTTCGCGACCTGAACGACAACGATCTCAACAAGCTCCGTCAGGAAATCGAGCGGAATCATCGCGTCGAGGGTGCCCTGCGCACCGAAGTCGCGATGAACATCAAGCGCCTGATGGACATCGGCTGTTACCGTGGCACGCGCCACCGTCGCGGCCTCCCCGTGCGCGGGCAGCGCACGCACACGAACGCGCGCACCAAGAAGGGGCCGCGCCGCGCGATCGCGGGCAAGAAGAAGGTGACCAAGTAAGCCATGGCTACCGCGAAGAAGACCAAGCGCGTCGTCGAGGCGGAAGGCATCGCCCACGTCAGCGCCACGTTCAACAACACGACCATCACGATCACCGACATGCATGGCAACGCGGTGTCGTGGGGCTCGGCCGGCAAGGCGGGCTTCAAGGGGTCGAAGAAGTCCACGCCGTTCGCCGCCACGGTGGCCTCCGAGCAGTGCGCGCGCGAAGCGCTCACCGCCGGGGTGCGCCGCGTCCACGTGCGCGTGCAGGGTCCCGGTTCCGGCCGCGAATCGGCCATCCAGGCGCTCGCCGCTGCGGGTCTCCAGGTGAAGTCCATCCGCGACGTCACCCCGATCCCGCACAACGGCTGCCGTCCCCCCAAGCGCCGGAGGGTTTGATCCATGGCTCGCTATACTGGTCCCAGCTGCCGTCAGTGCCGTCGTGAGGGCGCCAAGCTCTTCCTGAAGGGCACCAAGTGCTTCACCGAGAAGTGCCCCGTCGAGCGTCGTCCGTACGCTCCGGGTCAGCACGGTCAGGCCACGGCGCGTCGCAAGAAGATGTCGGAGTTCGCCAAGCAGCTGCGCGAGAAGCAGAAGATCAAGCGCATCTACGGCATCTCCGAGAAGCAGTTCCGCAACACGTTCGAGCGCGTGGCCACGCAGGCCGGTATCACCGGTCACAACCTGCTGGCCGCCCTCGAGACCCGTCTCGACAATGTGGTGTACCGCATGGGCTTCGCCCCGAGCCGCAAGGCGGCGCGTCAGCTGATCCGTCAC
>CAZNZG010000054.1:0-11560 GCA_964577455.1 uncultured Gemmatimonas sp.
ACGTGGAAACCACCCGGCAGACGGATGGAATCCGGCCACGGCGGAACAGACTCGCTAAATTAGGCGAGCTCACGGACTGGGTCAAGTCGCCCCCGTCACCGACTCCCCGCTTCGGGGCCCGATCATGGCGGCGGACGCGCGCCATTTCGGGGGGGGGTGTGCCATATCACAAATCTGCTGTGTGGATAACTCGGCGTGTGGATTACTTTGACTCCGGGGGCCCATTCGGCTACCTTCCAGTCTCGATTTGCTTGCATTCGCGTTGCCGGCCAGCAGCCGGTCGTGGTCTGCGTTCCGCTCCTCTCCCCAGCTGCCGCGGTGGATTTCGCCCAGCAACTCGCCCTCGTCGCTCCCGTGCTGCTCTTCTCGATGGTCGCCCACGAGTATGCGCACGGCTACGCGGCGTTCAAGCAGGGGGACATGACGGCCTACCAGCTCGGCCGGCTGACCTTCAACCCGGTCAAGCACATCGACCCCTTCATGACCATCATCCTGCCGGTGATGCTCGCCTTCCTCGGCGGGCCGATCTTCGGCGGGGCGAAACCGGTCCCGGTCAATCCACGCAATTACCGTCACTACAAGCGGGGCGACATCATCGTCTCCCTGGCCGGCGTGGCGACCAACGTGGCGATCGCGCTCCTCTGCGTGCCGCTGATCATCGGTGTCGGACTGCTCGGCCTGCAACTCCCCGATCTGGTGCGCCCGCTCGGGGTGCTGCAGCAGATGCTCGTGCAGGGCATCATCATCAACCTCGTGCTGGCGGCGTTCAACCTCATCCCCATTCCGCCGCTCGACGGGTCGCATGTCTTCAAGTACCTGCTCCCCCCACAATGGTCGCTGCAGTATCAGCGCCTCGGGGCGGTGGGCTTTCTCCTGCTGTTTGCCATGCTGTCGTTCGGGCGGCCGCTCATCAATCTGTGGATGAGCCCCGCCATCGGCCTGGCCAAGTTCGCCCTGCAAGTGTCCACGATGTACATGTTGCCCAACCCTTTCGACGCGTGATGGCTGCGTGACCGCACCCAACTTCCGCCCCATCGAGTCCGAGTCGAAGTCGTTTGTCGTCGAGCTGAGCCAGTTCACCGGCCCGCTCGACCTCCTGCTCTCGCTCATCCGTGACGAGCAGGTCGACATCTACGACATCCCGATTGCCCGTATCGCCGAGCAGTTCCTCGCGCGCATCAGCACGCTGGGGCTCGACGAAGCGGCCGATTACCTCGAAATGGCCGCCCGCCTTCTGCGCATCAAGGCGCAGATGCTGCTGCCGCGCGCAGACGGCGAAGACGCGTGGGAAGATCCGCGCGCCGAACTGGTGCGCCGTCTGCTCGAGTACCAGCAGATGCGCGAGGTCGTGGACCTGCTCGAGCGTCGCGGCGAAGAACGTCGCCATCAGTTCCCGCGCCGTTTCATCCCCGTGGCGGCCGACATCACGCCGCTCAATGCGCCGCTGTCGCTCTCCCTTGGCGAACTGCTCGCCGCGGTGGACCGGGTGCTGCGCACGACCAAGGAACCGAAGATCCACGAGGTGGTGCCCCGAGCCCTCGACGTGGCCGGCGCCATGGTGACCATTCGGAACGTGATCGCGATGCGCCGTCACGCCCGCTGGACCGATCTGGTGGGCCGCGACGCGGAACCTTGGCAGATTCTCTCCGTCCTGCTCGCCCTGCTCGAAATGGCGAAGCTCGGTGAGCTGCGCATTGCGCAGCACCGTCCCTTTGCCGCTGTGGAGATCAGCCGTGACGCCATTAGCGAAGCTGCTTGAGGCCGCGCTGTTCGCGGCGCCGCGACCGATTCCACTGGCCGCGCTCGAAGCACTCGATCCCGAGTCCAGCCCGGCGGCCGTCGCCGCTGCGCTCGACGAGTTGCGCGAGCACTATGACGTAGACGGGCACGGCGTGGAGCTGGTGGAACAGGGTGGCGGATGGCAGATCCTCACGCGAGCCGAATTCGCCGAAGCGATCGAGCGGGCGCAGGTGGCCGTGCGCCCACAGAAGCTGTCCGCCGCCGCGCTCGAAACGCTTGCCATCGTGGCCTACCGCCAGCCGATCGGCCGGGCCGAGATCGAGGAGATCCGCGGCGTGGCCGTGGGCTCCGTGCTCAAGTCACTGCACGAGCGCAACCTGATCGATATCGTGGGGCGCAGCGAAGGCATTGGCCGGCCGTTGCTGTACGGTACCACGCCGCAGTTCCTCGAACAGTTCGCCCTGCGGCATCTCGAAGAGCTGCCGCGCGCCGACGAACTCGCCATCGCCCTGCGAGGCGCCGGGAACGCCACGGTCGTGCCCGAGTGACGCCCCCGCGCAGTTCAGGGGGGGGCGGTTCGCCCCGCAAGCCGTCCGCCGGCGGCGCACGCCCCGGCGACGGACGTCCCGGCACACGTCAGGTGTCGAAGGGGCGTGGGGCACCCAAGGAAAAGCCGCCCACCGCGCGCGATTTCCGCGCCGCGCGCCTTGCCAACAAGGCCGAGGAGCGGGCGCGCCCCGCCAGGCCGGCCGCTGCCCCTGAACAGGGCGCCGGGAAAGGCTCACCCAAGGGCGGCCCCAAGGGCGGGGCCAGAGGCGCGGCTACGGGGGCTGCCAAGAGCGGCCGCCCCGCCGCCACCGGCAAGCCGAAGCCACGACGTGGCCACGCGGAGCCCAGCGGTCGTGCCGGCGGCACCATCAAGGCCCGCGAAGAAGGGCCCATGCGCGTGCAACGGGCCCTCGCCCGTGCCGGCGTAGTGTCGCGTCGCGGGGCCGATCAGGCGGTGGCCGACGGCCGCGTGATGATCAACGGACAGGTCGCCCAGATCGGGCAGACCGTCGATCCGGCGCGCGATGTGATCACGCTCGACGGCCACACGATCAGCACCCACATTACCGCCCACCGCTGGATCGTGCTGCACAAGCCGGCCGCGGTCATGACCACCCGTCGCGACCCGCAGCAGCGTACCACCGTCTTCGACCTGGTCGACGACGTGCCCGGGCTCGTGTATGTGGGCCGTCTCGACTTCATGACGGAAGGGGTGCTGCTGCTCACCACCGACGGTGCGGCGGCTCATGCCCTCACGCACCCCAGCCGCGAGATCGAGCGTACCTACGTGGCCACGGTGCGGGGCGATGCCACCGCCGCGGTGCGTGAAGCGCGCAATGGCGTGGAGCTCGAGGACGGGATCGTCGTGCCCCGAGACGTTCAGGCACACCCGCTCGGCAATCGCCGCTGGGCCTTCGAGATCACCATCACGGAAGGCAAGACCCACGAAGTCCGGCGGATCTGTGATGCCCTCGGGCTCGAGGTCGAGCGCCTCGTGCGCACCAGCTTCGGTCCCGTACGCCTTGGACAACTCGAGTCGGGAGAGGCCCGCGCGCTCACGCCGGCCGAACGCACCGTGCTCGACGCCCTGATCGGCATCGAATGATCTCAGGGTGACGTTCGCGGCCCTCGCCGGGTTGGCGGGTGGCCACGGAGCCAACGTACCCTTCACGGGTACGCATCTCGAGGCATGGTGCGAGATTCATGTGGCGGGGAGGCGGGGGCCTCCCGCAATCTTCACGGATAGGAGCGGGCTTACGTGACCACGAGTGTCGCCTCGTCGCAGGACGCGGCTCTGGTGCAGGGCGTTCTGCGCGAGGTCGCGCGACGCATCGTCGGACAGGAGTACATGGTCGAGCGGCTGCTCATCAGCCTGCTGACCGGCGGCCACGTGCTGCTCGAGGGCGTGCCGGGGCTCGCGAAAACGCTCACGGTCCGCACGTTGGCGGAAACGGTGCGGACCTCGTTCCAGCGCATCCAGTTCACCCCCGACCTGCTCCCCGCCGACGTCGTGGGGACGCAGATCTTCGATCAGCCCACCGGCGAGTTCCGGGTGAAGCATGGGCCGATCTTCGCCAACATCATCCTCGCCGACGAAATCAATCGTGCGCCGGCCAAGGTGCAGGCCGCGCTGCTCGAGGCGATGCAGGAAAAGCAGGTCACGATCGGCGGCACCACGTATCGGCTTGCCGAGCCGTTTCTCGTGCTCGCCACGCAGAATCCGATCGAACAGGAGGGCACCTATCCGCTTCCCGAAGCGCAGGTGGATCGCTTCATGATGAAGTTGCGCGTGGGCTACCCCACACGGGCGGAGGAGAAGGAGATCCTCCGGCGCATGGCGGGCGGTGATCAGACCACCATCGCGCCCGTGGCCTCCCCCGAGGACCTGCTCGACGCGCGACGTCGCATCGCCGACCTCTACATGGACGAGCGCATCGTCGACTACATCGTCGAACTCGTGCACGCCACCCGGCACCCCGATGAGGTGGGCGCGCCGGATCTGCGACCCCTCATCGAATTCGGGGCGTCGCCACGCGCCACCATCGCGCTTGGCCAGGCCGCGCGCGCGCACGCCTTCCTGCGCGGCCGTGCCTTCGTCACCCCCGATGACGTGAAGAGCATCGCCCCCGATGTGCTGCGCCATCGGGTGCTCACGTCGTTCGAGGCCGATGCCGAAGGCGTGACGAGCGATACGATCGTCGCGCGATTGCTCGCGGTGGTCGACGCGCCGTGATGCGCTCGGAGCCCGCGCGCCGATGAGCGTGATGGCGATCGCGCCGGCTGAGGTGCTGCGGCAGGTCCGCCGCATCGAGGTCCGCACGCGCCGGTTGGTGGATTCACGCTTCGCCGGCGAGTACCGCTCGCTCTTCAAGGGGCAGGGCATGGAGTTCGCCGAGGTGCGCGAGTACCAGCCCGGCGACGAAGTGCGCTCGATCGACTGGAACGTGTCGGCGCGCATGGGCAAGCCGTTCGTGAAACGCTATGTGGAGGAGCGCGAGCTCACCATCATGCTCGCCCTCGATCTCTCCGGATCGTCGCGCTTCGGCACGCGCGCACGCTTCAAGCACGATCTGGCCATCGAACTCGCCGGCGTGCTGTCGCTCGCCGCGGTGCGCAACAACGATCGCGTGGGGCTGATGCTCTTCAGCGATCAGGTCGAGCATGCGTTGCCCGCGCGCAAGGGGCGCAAGCATGCCTTGCGTCTCATTCGCGATCTGCTCACCGTGCAGCCCAAGGGGCGTGGCACCTCGCTCGCGGTGGCCGTGGATCGGCTCATGCGCCTGCTGCCGCATCGCTCGGTCGTGTTTCTCGCCAGCGATTTCATCGCCGCCGACGTGGAGAAGCCGCTGGCACGCCTCGCGCAGCGGCACGACGTGATTGCCGTGACGCTCGAGGATCCGGCCGAGCGCGTGCTCCCCGATGTGGGACCGGCGCGCCTCGAGGACCCCGAAACGGGGCAGGTGATCGAAGTCGATACGTCGCATCCACAGGTGCGGACCGCCTTCGCGCAGCAGGTCGCTGCCGAAGACGAAGCGCGGCGAAAGCTCTTCGGGCGTCTCGGGCTCGACGAAATCATCGTGCACACCGAGCATGGCTATGTGGACGCCCTGCTGGCGTTCTTCCGGGCGCGCTCGCGCCGCCCGCATGGCGCGGTGCGCACCGGTCCGCGTGGCTCGCTGGGAGACGCTGCACTCACCGTGCAGCAGCGCAACGTCCCGGTGCGATGAGGCAGCCTCCCGCATCACCGCGCGCCGGCGTGGACAGCAGCATGCTCACGTCCAACGGTGCCAAGGTCCGGGCGGGCTCGCTCGTGCGTCCCGATACGGTCGAAGTGGGGGACCCGTTCACCTTCGTGGTTACGGTGGTGGTGCCGGCCAACGCCCGGGTGGAGTGGCCCGCCATTCAGGACACCGCCGCCGTCGTGGCCATGCGTGCGCCGGTCAGGGTGATCGATGAGGGCACCAAGATCGGGTCGCGCCGCGAACGTGCCGAATACACCCTCAGCGCGTGGGACGTGGGCAGTCTTCCGCTCAAGATGCCCGATGCGGTGGTGCGCTACGGACAGACGACCATGCGCGTGCCACTCAGCGACGCGAGGGTGTTCGTGCGCAGCGTGCTCCCCGGCGACAGTACGCAGCATGTGCCCAAACCCGCGCGTGACCTCTTCGAGCGCGTGGTGCCGTGGTGGCAACTGTGGTGGCCCGCGCTGCTGGTGTTGGCGGCCATCGGTCTGCTCTGGTGGTTGTGGCGGCGGCGAAAGCGCGTCCGTGCCGCTGCGGTGCGTCCCGCTGGCCTGGATGCGTACGGGCGTGCGGTCCACGAGTTCGATCGCCTCGATCGGCTCGGGTTGGCCGACGCCGGCGAGGCCGGGCGGTACGTGGCCCTCGCGCTCGACGTGATGCGGCTGTATCTGGCGCAGCGGGTACCCGGTGCGTTGCTGTCGCTCACGAGCGACGAGTTGATGGAGGTGCTCGCGAACGATACGCGGATACCGCACGACCGCCTCTGGTCCCTGCTCGCCGACGTGGACGGCATCAAGTTCGCCGCCCGCATGGTCTCGCCTTCGCGCGCGCGTGAACTCGCTGCGGCGGCCCGCGGCATCGTGGACGACATCGAACAGCGCGAACGTGCGCGCCGTGCCGCGGAGGAAGCCGCGCGACAGGCCGCGGAAGCTGCCGCCGCCCGCGAGAAGCGGGAGGCGGAGGAGCTCGCGCGGAAAGCGTCACGCGCACCGCGTGGACCGCATTCGGGCGCCGGCGCGTCATGAACGCCGACTCGCTGGGACTGCTCACCTGGTGGGCCGAGCGCGTGGGGACCGTCACGCTCTTCGGCTTCAACTTCGCGCACCCCGAGGCGTTGCTGCTGTTGCTGTTCGTGGCGCTCTGGCTCTGGTGGAACCGGCGTCGGGCGGCACAGCGCAAGTCGATTCCCTTCTCGCGCACCGATGTCATTGCCCGAGGTCCGCGGCCATCGCTGGCGTGGGTGCGATGGTTGCCCTGGCTGCGCGCCACGGCGCTGGCCGGACTGATCGTGGCCATCGCGCAGCCACGCTCCGGCGCGCGGGCCGAACGGGTGAACAGCGAAGGGATCGACATCGCGCTCACCATCGACATCTCGAGCTCGATGCTGGCCGAGGACTTCCAGCCGCAGAACCGCATGGAAGTGGCGCGCGAGAAGCTCAAGCGCTTCGTCATGGGGCGCACGTCCGATCGCGTGGGGCTCGTGGCCTTTTCCGGCGAGGCGCTCACGCAGGTGCCGCTCACCACCGATTATCCCGTCGTGATCGCGGCGATCGACAACCTGCAGGTCGGCCAGCTCGAAGACGGTACGGCCATCGGTACCGCCATCGCGACCGCCGCCAATCGCCTCCGGAACTCGCCAGGGCGCTCGCGCGTGATGGTGCTGCTCACCGACGGCGAGAACAACCGCGGCGCCATCGATCCGCGTACCGCGGCGCAGGCCGCTGGCGCCTTTGGTATTCGCATTTACACGATTGGCGTGGGCACCGAGGGGATGGCACCGGTCCCGGTCGGGCGCGGCCTGTTCGGGCTGCGCTACGAGAACCGTCCGGTCAAGATCGACGAACCGTTGCTCACCGAGATCGCCAACAGTACCGGGGGGCGCTATTTCCGCGCGAAGGACGCGGCGGCGCTGCAAGCGATCTACGAGCAGATCGATCGCCTCGAACGTTCGGCCGTGGAGGCCAAGGCGTTCATCCGGTATACCGAGCGCTTCCGCTGGCCGTTGCTGCTCGGTGTCCTCGCGCTGGTTGGAGAACTCTGGCTCCGCGCCCGGCGCGGCGTCCTGCCATGAGGTGCCCGTGAACCCGCTGGCACCGCTCACCATTCCGTTGGGGGCCAATCTTCCTCCGCTGCTGTTCGATACGCCGCTCTGGCTGGTGGCCGCCCTGTTGCTGCCGTTCGGCGTCTGGTGGCTACGTCGGCAGCAGGCGGTGCAGCGCATGCGCCGCCTCACGGCCTACGCCGATGCTCGCGCCTTGCCGCGGCTCGTGGGGGGCGCCAGTGAGGCCGATCGTCGTCGTACCTGGCGTCTGATGACCTGCTCGGCGCTCGTGGGGCTCGCGATGGCCGGCCCGCGGTGGGGGCTCGCACGTGGCCCCATGTCGTCACGCGGCATCGATATGGCGATCGCACTGGACGCATCGCTCTCCATGATGGCCCCCGACGAGAAGCCCAACCGGCTCGAGCGCATGAAGCAGGAAGTGCGTCGGCTCCGGGCCATGTCGCAGGCAGATCGTGTCGCGCTCATCGCCTTCGCGGGGCGCAGCTATATCCTCACGCCGCTCACCGCCGACGACGGGGCGCTCGAACTCTTTCTCGAGAATCTCGATCCCAGCGTAGTGGGGCAGGCGGGCAGTTCGCTGTCCAAGGCCATTCGTCAGGGCACCGAGTTGCTGCTGGCGAGTGACGGCAGCGCTGATCGAGCGCTGGTGCTCATGAGCGACGGGGAGTCGTTCGATGCTGCCGAGGATGTGGAAACGGCGGCCCGTGAAGCCGGCACCAAGGGGGTGAGCGTCGTGACGGTGGGGTTCGGCACCGCCACGGGGAGCACGATCCCCGTGCGCGACGGATCGACCACCTCGCCCAAGACCGACGACGAAGGCAACGTGGTGATCACGAAGTATTCGCCCTCACTGCTCGACAAGGCGGCGACGGCGGCGAACGGCACCTTCATCCCGGCCGATGCCTCCGACAAAGCCTCCCGCATCCGCGGGGCGCTGCGTTCGCTACGGACGGCACGACGTCAGGTGGATACGCGCGAGGATCATGTGCCGCGCTTCCTGTGGCTGCTGGTACCCGCGCTGCTGCTGCTCGCCTACGACTCGTGGCGGCTGGGGCGTCCGCGCGCGGCTGCGGCTGCAACGGCGGCCAGTGCGTTGCGGGGGCCAGCGGCATCTGCAGCATTTGCAGCATCCGCGGCATCAGGGGCGTCTTCGGTGATACTGCTGCTGGCCATCGTGCCATCGGTCTTCGTGGCCTGTGCGCAGGAGCCCGATCCGGCGGCGCTGTTCAAGGAGGGACGCGTGGCCGACGCGGTGGCCGCCTATCGTGCCCTCGTGGCCGGTGGCGACACCACGGCGCGCACGGTATACAATCTGGGGACCGCGGTCCTCGGGACCGACTCGCTCAAGGAGGCCGCCACGCTGCTCGACGCGGTACGGCGCAACAGTGAGGGGGAGGTACGCGCGCGTGCGCGCTTCAACGCCGGTCTCGCTGCGCTACGCATGGGCCGTGCACCGCAGAATCCTGAGGCCGATCAGCAGCTCGCGATCGCGCGCGATGCCTATCGGGCCTTCCTGCTCGAGCGCCCCGGGCATGCCGACGCCAAGTGGAACTACGAGCTCGCGCTTCGCAAGCAGCCACCGCAAAGCGGCGGCGGCGGCGGTGGAGGCGGCGGCGGTAACGATCAGAACGCCGAGCCGCAGGAGCAGCCGCAGTCGCAGGGCGGGCTCGATCAGCGTCAGGCCGAAGCGCTGCTCAACAGCGCCGCTCGCGAGGAAAAGGACGTCCAGGGGCGAAAGCAGCGTCAGGGAAGAACGCCACCCGGAGGGAAGGACTGGTGACGCGACTCGCACGCACCGTCCTGCTTGCCGCGGTGCTTCTGCTCAATGCGCTGGCGCCGCGACCGGCGTGCGCACAGCCATCGCCCACCGCCATTCTCGATCGGCTGAGGAGCGTGGGTGGGAAACCCATCGACTTCCATGCTGCCGTCTTTCCCGAGACGGTCTACGTGGGGCAGCAGGTCACCTATCAGGTGGCCGTCATGCTCAGTGACCAGGCCCGCAGCCGACTGCGCCGCAACCCCGAGTTCCTGCCGCCGGAGCTGCGGGGGTTACTGGCGTACGAACTCGGCACGCCGCGTCGTGTGCCGGCACGCGTGTACGGCGCAGGGACCGCCTACGAAGCGCACGTCTTTCAGCGGGCGCTGTTTGCCGTGGCTCCCGGAGTCCGCACGGTACCATCGCCGCAGCTCAGCTACGCGCTGCCGCAATCGGCGAGCTACTTCAGTCGCGAAGATCGCTATGTGGTGCGGGCCGAGAGTGCGCAGTTGGTCGTCAGGGCGTTGCCTGTCGACGGCCGACCGGCCGACTTCACGGGGGCGGTGGGCGTGTTGCGTGCGAGCGCGCGCTTCGATGCGTCCACGGCACGGGTGGGCGATCCGCTCGTGCTCACCGTGCGCATCGAAGGCACCGGCAACGTGAAGCTGTTGCCTCGCCCCACGGTCGAACTTTCGTGGGCGACGGTCGTACCGGGCTCCGAGCGCGTGCAGATCGATACCAGTGGCAGTCTCGTTCGCGGTGCGCGGGAGTTCGATTTCCTCCTCTCGCCGTCGCAGTCCGGCGCGGTCACGCTGCCGGTCGTGCGCTACAGCTACTTCAATCCGTATCGTGGCGCGTACGAGGTGGCGGAGACCGCGCCGGCCGACCTGCGTGTCGCCGACGGCGACCTCGCCGCGGCGATGGAGCTCGACGAACAGATGGCGCTGCCGCTGCGCCCGTGGCAGGCGGAGACCGCGCGGACGCTCGACACCGTGCCGGTCGTGATCCGCAGCGCGGTGCTCTTGCTCCTCCTCGCCGTCCCGCTCCCGGCGCTGATGGTGTGGCTGCGCCGCCGCCAACGCCGCACCACGAGTACTCCGGCGGCCACCGTCGCGCCGCGAGCCCCGGTGCCCGACGAACACTCGCCTGCTGGGGCGGCACGACGGGTTCGCCGCCTGTTGCTGGAGCAACTCGCGCAGCGCCTGCACGTGCCGTCGGCCGATCTGGTGTCGCCCGCCACCGTCGAGCGCGTACTGCGTCGTCGCGGTGTCACGCGGGCCACCACGCGCGAGGTGCTGCAGTTGCTCGACATGCTGGCCGCGCAGGGATTTGGCGGCCTCGGTGTGGCAGCTGGCGAACACGATGTCGAGGCACGCGCACGCGTGGTGTTCGAACGGGTGAACGCCGAGGCGGTGCCGCATGGTCGAACACGGCTGTGGGCCCGGCGGTTGCGCCGGGCAGCCGGCTCCGGTGGCGTCGTCGTACTCCTGGCCACGCTGCTGGGCGCCGATCGGGCGCAGGCGCAAGATGAGTCGGCGGCCACGGCGGCGGTGGCGTGCGTCTCCTCCACAGACGCACGGGCGGCGGCAGGCGTAGCGGACAGCATTGGCCCCACGCCGCTGGATCTGCTCGTCGGCGAAGGGACCGCCGCGTATCGTGCACGAAGGTATGGCGCGGCGGCGCAGCGATTTGCCGCCGTTGCCGCAGCGTGCCCGCGCAACGTCACGGCGTTGGTGAACTGGGGCACCGCCGCATGGGCGACCAACGATACCGTGGCCGCCGTACTGGCGTGGCAGCGTGCGGCCCGACTCGATCCCGTGGCAGCCGACGTGCAGGAGCGCATCGCGCTGCTGCCGGCGGGCGCACGCGGTGGGATGGCCGACATCCCCATGGTGCCCGTGTTGCCACTCGCCGTGTTTGCGGTGGTGGCGTGGTGCGCGGCCTGGGGGCTGCTCTTCGCCGCGTGGCGCCGCGATCACGCGGGGGCGTCGCTCCCGTTCATCGGCACCATGCTCGTGTTGGCCGCCACCGCGGCCGGCGGTACGGCGTGGTGGGGGCACCGTGCCCTCGACGCCCACGATCTCGCGGTCGTGCGACGTCCCGAAACCTTGCGGGCGGCGCCCGGCTTCGATGCCAATACCGCCGGCGGCGTCTCGACCGGCGATGTGGTCCGTGTGTCCGCGATGCAGGAGGGGTGGCAGCGCGTCGAGC
>CAZNZG010000054.1:11570-17502 GCA_964577455.1 uncultured Gemmatimonas sp.
ATGGCCGTGTCGGCTGGATTCCCTCGTCGCGACTCGCCCCGCTCGACGTGACCCCACTCGAAACCACGCCGCCGATCCGGTAAGCTTCGGGATGCCCCGGATTGCCATTCTCCCCAGCGCCGTCGCCGACCAGATCGCCGCCGGCGAAGTGGTCGAGCGCCCGTCGTCGGTCGTGAAGGAGCTCGTGGAGAATGCCATCGATGCCGGCGCCACCACCATCGACATCACGATCGAAGACGGTGGACGGTCGCTCATCCGCATCGCGGACAACGGCTGCGGCATGGATCGTGACGACGCCGTCCTCGCGCTGTCGCGGCACGCCACGTCCAAGATTTCGGCGGCCGAGCAACTCGTGGGGGTGAGCAGCTTCGGGTTCAGAGGGGAGGCGCTTCCCGCCATTGCCTCCGTGTCCGAACTGCAGATCGAGACGGCACCGGAGGACGGCGCCGGCACACTGGTGCGCGTTCAGGGGGGGACCCTGGTGGACACCCGCGACGCCGCACGTCGCCGTGGGACCACCGTCTCCGTGCACCGGCTGTTCTTCAATACGCCGGCACGCCAGAAGTTTCTCCGCAGCGCACGCTCCGAGTGGCGCAGCATTCTCGAGACCATGCACGCGATCGCCACGCTGCGGCGCGACGTGCACTTCACCGTGCGGCACGACGGCAAGCTGGCGCTCGACCTTCCGGCCGTGACCACGCTGCGTGCGCGTCTTTCTGCGCTGTGGAGCGCGCGTGACCTCGAGCGCTTCGTTGACGTCGACGACGTGCAGGGGCCGGTGCACGTCACCGGGCTCGTGGAGCGCCCGGCCGATGTGGGGACGGCCACGCGTCGCTTGCTGCTCATCGTGAACGGGCGGCTCATTCGTGACCATGGGCTCGTGCGTGCGGCCGAAGCGGCGTACAAGTCCACACTTCCCTCCGGCGTGCGCCCGTCGCTCGTGCTGCAGGTGCACCTCCCCGGTGGTGACGTGGATGTGAACGTGCACCCGGCCAAGGCCGAAGTGCGCTTCCGCGATCGCTGGCCCGTCGAGCGGGCAATCGAGGCGGCCGTGCGGCGCGCGCTCGGGCTGTTCGATGCCTCGGCTGGCATCGGCGGCTGGCGCAGCTACACGCCCGCGACCTCACCGTCGGCCACGTCGTCGGCCACGTCGTCATGGCGGCAGGATCAGCACGGGCTCGAGCCTTCGGCCCTGCGCATCGCCAAGTCACTCGATGGGCTGTTCGCCACGCGCGACGACATCGCCGCCGCTCCCGCGTTCGACTCGCCGCCGTGGGAGGATCCCGACGCACCGTCGTCGACACCGGTCGGGCATCCGGCACCCGCACCGCCAGTCGAGCCGGTCTCCACCTCGGTCGAGACGCCGTCGGAACCGATCGTCGTGCCACCGCTGCTCCAGCTGCGCCGCACGTACCTCATGTTCGAACATGAGGAGGGCGTGGTGCTGATCGATCAGCACTCGGCGCACGAACGCGTGCTCTACGAACAGTTTCTCGGCGTGCTCGAGCGTGGCGAGGCGCCGTCGCAGCGCCTGCTGTTCCCCATGACGTTGCACATGGGCCCCGACGAAGCCGATGCCTTCGAAGCCAATCGTGATCTCTTCACGAAGCTCGGATTCGAAATCGAACCGTTCGGGGGCAGCACGCTTCTGGTCCATGCCGTACCCATGCCACATCCGCGCTTCGATGCGGAGCGGTGCCTGCGTGATACGCTGGCCGCGATGACCGGCGATCGGACGGCCAGCGCGCATGCGCGGCATGAGCGGCTTGCCGCGACCTTCGCGTGCAAGGCTGCCATCAAGGCCGGTGACAGCATGTCGCCCGGCGAGATGCGGGCGCTGTTCACGGCGCTCGCTGATACCCGTCTCCCCGCGCATGACGTGCACGGTCGTTCCACCATCGTGCGGCTGTCGTGGGATGAGCTCGATCGTCGGTTCGGTCGCAAGTAGCGCGCGGCGCATCGCGTGATGACGACAACAGCGCGCCCGCTCTGCTGTATCGTGGGGCCCACTGCGGCCGGCAAGTCGGCGCTCGCGCTGCGGCTGGCGCAGGCGCGCGGCCTCTCCATCATCAGTGCCGATTCGCGCCAGCTCTATCGCCACTTCGATGTGGGTACCGCGAAACCCACGCGCGAGGAGCGGTCACTGGTGCCGCACTACGGCATCGACTGCGTGGACCCGGTTGAGCGGTATTCGGCACACCGGTGGGCGGAATCGGCGGGGCAGTGGTGCCGCGAGGCGGCGGAGCAGGGGACCCTGCCGCTGATCGTGGGCGGCACGGGGCTCTACGTGCGCGCCCTCGTGCAGCCATTGGCCGCGGTTCCCTCACTGGATGACGAACGTCGTCGGCAGCTGGCGCCGTGGCTCGATGCGCTGGATCGTGCCCAATTGCAGCGCTGGTGTGATCGTCTCGACCCGCCCCGTGCGCGTCTGGGCCGCACGCAACAGCTGCGCGCCGTGGAGACGGCCCTGTTGTCGGGAACGCGAATCAGTGACGCGCTTCGCGGCAGCGAGGAGGAGTCCGCCGCGCCGACCGTCCCGGTGCGCTATCTTGTCGTGGATCCCGGACCGGTGCTGGCTGCGCGCATCGAGGCACGCGTGCACGCCATGATCGCGGCCGGGTTCGTGGAGGAAATCGAGCGGTTGCGCTCGCATGTGCCCCCCGATGCGCCCGCGTGGAACGCCAGCGGTTACGGCGTGATGCGCGACGCCGTCGAGGGACGCGTGGCGCTGCGGGCCGCGATCGACCGCGTGATCATCGAGACACGTCAGTACGCCAAGCGGCAGCGGACGTGGTTCAGGCATCAGCTGCCGATGCCGCAGGTCTTGCGGATCGATCCGCTGGCACCGTCGGCGCTGGCGGAAGCACTGGCCTGGTGGGACGCCGCGCACCTGCAGGACGGAGAGCACGAATGAAGATCGGGATCACCTGTTATCCCACCTACGGTGGATCGGGAGCGGTGGCCACGGAACTGGGCATCGCTCTCGCGGCGCGCGGGCACGAGGTGCACTTCATCACCTACGCGCAGCCGTTCCGCCTGCCCAGTTTCCTGCCGCGGGTGTACTTCCATGAAGTCGACGTGGGGCGCTATCCGCTCTTCGAGTACCCGCCCTACGATCTTGCGCTCGCCGTGCGCATGCACGAGGTGGTGCGCGACCATCAGCTCGACGTCCTGCACTGCCACTACGCGATCCCCCATGCCACCAGCGCGTGGATTGCGCGCTCCATGCTGCGCGAGGAGGGGCGTGACGTGAAGGTCGTCACCACCCTGCACGGCACCGACATCACCATCGTGGGGCAGGAGCGGTCGTTCTTCTCCATCACCAAGTTCTCGATCGAGAAGTCACATGCCGTGACCGCCGTTTCGGAGTATCTGCGCGACGAGACGTACCGGGCATTCGGATGCGTGGGATGCAACGTGGAGGTCATCCCGAACTTCATCGATCCGGCGCTCTACGATCGTTCAGTGCACCGCTTTCCCATCCCGGCGGAGGCGATCGGCGGTCGCAAGGTGGTGATGCACATTTCGAACTTCCGCCCGGTGAAGCGGGTGCGCGACATCGTGAAGACCTACGCGCGCATCAACGAGGCGGTGCCGTCGGTGCTCGTGATGGTGGGCGACGGCCCCGAGCGCGTGGAAGCCGAGGCGCAAGCGCGTGAACTCGGCGTGTCCGACCACGTGATGTTTCTCGGCAAGATCGATGCGATCGCCCCGCTGCTGGCGGGGGCACATCTGTTCCTGCTCACCAGCGACAAGGAGTCGTTCGGCCTCAGTGCCCTGGAGGCGTTGGCGAGCGGCGTGCCCGTGATCGGTGCCGACGCGGGCGGGCTCCCCGAGGTGGTCACGCACGGGGTGACGGGCTATCTCTGCCCCGTGGGTGACGTGGAGGGGATGGCCCGTGCCGGCGTGGCACTCCTGCGCGACGATCAGGCCTGGCAGCGCATGAGTGATGCCGCGGCGGCCGACGCGCGCACGCGCTTCAGTGAAGCCGCCATCGTGGCCAGCTACGAGGCGCTGTACGAACGCACGCTCGGGTGACCCGATGCGGCCCTTCTTCTTTCGACCAATACTGTGACGCTCTTTCAGGCTGTCGTGCTCGGGCTCGTGCAGGGACTCACCGAGCTGCTCCCCGTCTCGAGTTCGGCGCATCTTGCACTCACGCCCTACCTGCTGGGCTGGGAGGATCCGGGGCTCTCGTTCGACGTGGCGCTGCACGTGGGCACGCTCATCGCGCTCATGTGGTACTTCCGCGCTGAGTGGGTGGACATGACGAAGAGTGCGTGGACCATCGCGCGCACCCGGCGCATCGAGACGCTGCACGAGCGGCGGCTCCTGTATCTCGTGGTCGCCACGATCCCCGCCGGCGTGGGCGGAATCCTCCTCAATGACCTCGCCAAGACCACGTTCCGCTCACCGTACGTGATCGGTACCACGCTCGTGGTGCTGGGCGTGCTGCTCTGGGCGGTCGACAAGTGGAGTGTGCGGTCGCGCAGCATCGAGGAGGTCACGATGCGCGATGCGATCATCGTGGGCTGCGCGCAGGTTCTGGCGTTGGTGCCGGGCGTGTCGCGTTCAGGGTCCACGATCACGGCGGGGCGCTTTCTGCATCTCGACCGCGCCAGCGCGGCGCGCTTCAGCTTTCTGATGAGCATGCCCATCACGATCGCCGCGGTGCTGAAGGAAGCGCCCCAAGCCATCCGTGCTGAAGGGTTCTCCACGCCGCTGCTGGCCGGCGTCTTCGCGGCGGCGGTGAGCAGCTGGTTGGCCATTACCGTGCTGCTCCGCTACGTGAGCAAGCGCAGCTACGGCATCTTCGCGCTGTATCGCGTGTTGCTCGCAGGCGTGGTGTTCTACACGCTTGCCACCCGCGGCGCGTGACGGCGCCATCCCCGGACCTTGCGGGGCAGCTGGGGCTCGCACGGCTCGATTATCACGTGCGCGTCACCTCCACGATGGACGTGGCACACGCGCTCGCCGAAGACGGGGCACCGGCCGGGACCCTGGTCCTGGCTTCGGCGCAGGCGAGCGGCCGCGGGCGGAGCGGCAAGTCGTGGACATCCGAGCCCGACGCGGGGCTCTGGTGCACGCTCCTCGAGCGTCCGCTGGACGGTCGGGGCCTCGAGGTCCTGGCGTTGCGGGTGGGCCTGCAGCTGGCGGACGTGCTCACGCCATGCGTGGAGGCGCCGGTGCAGCTCAAGTGGCCCAATGATCTGCTCGTGCAGGGGCGCAAGCTGGGGGGCATCCTGATCGAGGTGCGCTGGCGCGACGCGAAGCCGGAGTGGGTGGCCATCGGGGTGGGCATCAACCGTGTGGTTCCTGCGAGCTTTCCCGACGTCGCGCATGTGCGCGATGGCATGTCTCGCGACGGCTTGCTGTCGCTGGTGGTGCCGGCCCTTCGCCGCGCTGCCGCGGCGCAGGGCCCGCTCACGACCGAGGAGTGTCGCGTGTGGGCTGCGCGTGATTTCGCCGCGGGGCGACAGGTGACGTCCCCGGCCGTGGGGATCGTGCAGGGCATCACGCCGCAGGGGGCGGTGCGGATCGCGACCGAACACGGGGAGATCGCCTGTCAGAGCGGGTCGTTGCTGTTCGCCTAGTGGGGGGCGGAGTGCTGGGGAACAGTGCGTGGGCGGTGACGCGTGGGCGGTGACGCGTGGGCGGTGACGCGTGGCAACAACGAGCAGGGCACGGACGCTTTGGCAGGAACGCGTTGGCAGGGACGCGTTGGCAAAAACGCGTTGGCCAGAACGCAGTCGACCACGCAGGGAACCACGCACAGCGACAACGCGGGTCGTGGTCGCCCCGACCCCGACCCCGACCCCAACCCTGACCCTGACCCCGACCCCGACCCCCGCGCGCGAAGCGCCGCGCCCCCGACCGCAGTGGCGTTCCCGTGACGCGTAGTTCCCCGCGTAGTCGACCGCGTGTTTGCCAA
>CAZNZG010000055.1:0-16948 GCA_964577455.1 uncultured Gemmatimonas sp.
TCGTCATCGTCGAACGGGATCAGCGCGGTGGCACTCGACGGGAACACCTCATCGAGTGGCCCGCTACTCGCCACCGTCTTCACCGGCGTCCGTGCAGTGCTCAGCGGGGCAACCGGGCGCTTGCGCGCCGCGGGGGTGACCGCCGAACGCGGCGCCGCGGCCGCACGACGCGACGCACTGGTCTGCGTGAACGTCTGCGGCTGCGACACGCCGCGCTTCCCCACGTCGAACTGCGAGGCGAGCTCGTACATCTCCGACGCCTGCGCCGACAGCTCGGCCGCGGCACTCGCCGACTCCTCCGCGTTGGCCGCCGTGCGCTGCGTGAGGCCGCTGATCTGCGACATCGATGACGTCACCTCGGCCAGCTCGCGCTCCTGCTCCACCGCACCCTCCGCAATGTTGTGCATGATGGCCGCGGCACGCTGCACTCCCGTGCGAATCTCCTCGAGACGACGCTTCACGCTCTCGTTGAGCTGCACGCCCGTCTCCGCCTTCTGCACCGATTCCTCGATCAGGGTGGCGGTGTTGCGGGATGCTTCCGATGCGCGGATGGCGAGGCTGCGCACTTCATCCGCGACCACCGCGAAGCCCTTGCCGGCGTCGCCGGCGCGCGCCGCTTCCACGGCGGCGTTGAGTGCCAGGAGGTTGGTCTGGAAGGCGATCTCGTCGATCGTCTTCACGATCTTCGCGGTCGCATCGGCCGAGCGCTTGATCTCGGTCACGGCATCGGCGAGCGCGGTCATGCGCTCCACGCCCTGTTCGGTCGTCTGCGTGGCCTTCTCCATCGCCGCCCGCGCCTCGGCGGCATCGGCGGCATTGGCCTTCGTGCGCTCATCCACCACCGTGATGCGATTCGACACCTGATCGATGGCGCCCGCCTGATCGGCAGCACCACTCGCCAGTTCCTGACTGCCGTCGCCGATCTCACGGGCCGCCGAATTTACCTGGGCGATTGCCGTGGTGAGCGACGCGAACACTTCGGCGATGTTCTCGAGCGCCGTATTGAGCGACTCCTTGATGGCGGCGTGCTCGCCCATATAGTGGCCTTCGACCCGCGCGGTGAGATCCTTCGCCGCGACGCGCGCCAGTACATCCTTCGCTTCGGTGATGGGCTCCACCACGGCCGCCAGCATGCCGTTGGTGCCGCTTATCAACTCGGCGTACGCACCACGGAAGCGGGAATCGTCGCCACGCTTGCCAAGATCGCCGTGCTTGGCCGCCTCGATCACGCCAGCAATCTCCGACGTGACCTGCTGCAGCGTGTTGGTCGCGCCGTTGATGCTGCGTGACAGGACATCGTGCTCGCTGCGCACCTCCACCGTGGCGCTCAGGTCACCGCTCGCCAGACGGTCGGCCGCCTTCGCCACACCGCTGATGTAGGCGACCATACCACGGAATGCCTCCGCGAGTTCGCCCACTTCGTCCTTCGACTGCACGTCGACGGCCACATTGAGATTGCCGCGGGCAATCTCGCGCCCCGCATCGGAGAGGCCGCGCATGGCGCCGATCACACTGCCGAGTGTCCCCCAGGCAAGAACGGCCAGCAGACCGAGCGCCACGACGAGCACGGCGGTCGTGACCGTGAAGGTGGTGCTCTGCAGGCGATCGGCGCCGGCGAAGGCCGACGCGATCGCCTTCTCACGCTCGGCGATCTGCGTGGTGAGTGACGCGGCCAGCGCCGCATACTGTTCCTTCACGCCCGTCATCCCGCCCATGAGATCTTCCATCGATCCCGTGATCATGCCGGTGCTCGTGCTGCGGGCCTGACTGGCATACGCCGTGAATTTCGCGACCGTCGCACGGGTGACCGCCGTATCGACCGTGGCGTTGGCCGCGAGCGAATCGCCCTTGGCCGTGAACAGCCGTACAAGGGTGTCGGCCGCCGTGACCGCGGCCGTATCGCTGGCCCCCACGGCGTCCCGCAGCGCACGCTGGTACGACTCGAGCAGGGCAAACTGCCCGCGCGTCATCTCCAATGCGGGCGAAAGCCCCGTCCGGATAGCCGTCAGATCGGCCTGCGCGCGTCGCCCGAGAAACACGGTCGTGGCGAGCGTGGCGATGAAGCCGACGGCAGCGACGACGGGGAGGGCCAGGATCTTGGCCCGCAGGGACATCGTACGAAACATGGGATTTCCGCAAAGGACTGCATTCAACACAAGGAACGGCATCGCCCCTTACACGTCTCGATTGCTGGTATCGGGGTGGCACTGACAACACTTGAGGGTTTCCCGTCCGGCGTTACACCAGCGGCACAACCGTCACAGCAGCGGTCGTTTTTTGTCCCTTTGGGAATGCCGGGTGCCGGCATGAAAAACCCCGGGACCACTGGTGGGCCCGGGGTTTTTCAATCGTGCATGCGGCGGATGGATCCGAGTGGCCTCAGAGTCCGTCGAGCAGCGAGTCGTTGTTGCTGGTGGCCGCGATACGCTTGATGAGCCACTCCATGCCCGCCTGCGGTGGGAGCTGATGCAGGCCGCGACGCAGCAGGTGCACCTTCTCCAGCTGGTCGGGGCGGTAGAGCTTCTCTTCGCGGCGCGTTCCGCTGGTGGCGATATCGAAGGCCGGGAAGATGCGCCGGTCTGCGAGTGAGCGATCGAGCTTGATCTCGCAGTTACCGGTGCCCTTGAACTCCTCGAAGATCACGTCGTCCATGCGCGAGCCCGTTTCGACGAGCGCGGTGGCGATGATGGTGAGCGATCCGCCACCGTGCTGCGGAGCGATCATGCGCGCCGAGCCGAAGAACGCCTTGGGCTTCTGCATGGCCGTGGCGTCGAGACCACCGGACATGGTGCGCCCCGTGCCGCGATCGACGGTGTTGTGCGCGCGGGCGAGCCGTGTGATGGAGTCGAGCACGATCACCACATCCTTGCCCTGTTCCACCATACGGCGTGCGCGCTCGAGCGTCATCTCCGCCACTTCCACGTGACGCTTGGGCGGCATGTCGAAGCTCGACGCCACGACCTCGCCGTAACCCCAGGTGATCATCTCGCTGACTTCTTCCGGGCGCTCGTCCACGAGCAGGACGAGCAGCGCCGCCTGCGGATGATTGACCGCCACGCCTTCCACGATGGCCTGCAGCAGCGTGGTCTTGCCGGCGCGTGCGGGGGCCACGATGAGGGCTCGCTGGCCGTAGCCGATCGGCGCAATGAGGTCGATGGCACGGCGCGTGAGTTCGGGCCCCGTCTTGGCGGGGCGCCCGGTCTCGAGGGTGAGCTTCCGGTCGGGATAGCTCGCCACGAGCGTGTTGAAGTCGGGGCGCTTCTCGAGCACGACGGGGGAGCCGTCGTTGAGTTGCTGGACCTCCACCACCACATAGCGACCGCGATGATCGCGCCCGTAGGTCACGTCGAGCTTGTCGCCGCGGCGGAGCTGGTGCAGACGCACCAGCGCCGGCGGCACGAACGGGTCGGCGGGATCCGGGAGGTAGCTGTTGACGGCCCGGCGGAGGAACCCGCCGTCTCGCGAGGCATCGAACCACCCGGCCATCGTGCCTTCCACCGCCACGGGCGTGGACGGCGAGCGATCGGGCGCGCCCTCCATCTGTCCGCCGGGGGCGCCGCCGCCACCGCCACCACGGCGGAACCGGTTGCGGCCACGGCGACCATTGCGACGGAACCCACCGCGATCGTCTCCGTCGAAGCGATCCTGCCGGTCTCCACCCTGGTCCGGCGCCGGACGGTCGGCACGCTCGGCCGTGGGCGCGTGCGCGGGCCGATCCATGCCACCGCGCTCACCACCACGCTCACCGCCGCGCTCTCCTCCGCCTTCGCGGCCGCGATCACGGTCACGATGACGGTTGCGGCCACGCCGACGCCCGCCACGTTCGCGACGGTTTTCGAAGGAACGCTCGGGACGTCCATCCTGACGAGCATCCTGACGCCCCTCGGGGCGCTCAGTGCGCTCCGGGCCATCGGTGCGGTCGAAGGCGCGATCGTACTGATTCTGCGGCTCCCGACGCTCCACCGGTGCGCGCTCGGCGGGATCGTATGCCGGTGGGGCATATCGCTCGGGGCGATACTCGGCCACGCGCTCGGGCCGGCTCTCGGGGCGCGCTTCCGCGCGGGGCTCTCCCCCCTCGCTGCGCGCGTCGGTGCGGGGCGCCTCGCCGCTCTCGGCGCGCGGGGCGCGTCGCGTGCGCGGGGGGCGGGGGTCGCGCGCGGGGCGGGGCTCACCAGCCTCGCTGCGCGTCTCTGCCCGCGGCGCCTCTGCGGGGCGGGGGTCGGCGGCGGGGGCGGCTGCCTCACCGGCACTGACCGCGCCGGCGTCCGCTTTGGGGCGACGCGGGGCACGCGGACGACGAGGCTTGTCCTCGGCAGTGGCGCTCTCCGGCGCTGCGCTTTCGGCGGCGGCCGGTGCCGGTGCGGCCCGCTTCACACGGGCGACGGGCGCATCGAGGTACGGATTGTCGTCCCCGGCAGATTCGGGGGTCGGCCGCGTACGCGGGCGACGGGTCGGACGTTTCGGTTCGGTCATTCGACTACTGCAGATGGGACTGGGTGCTCAGGCCCGAGCGGACGGAGCACGGCTCGTGGTCGGACTGCCAGGGGCAGTTCGGCCCGATGCCTGAGGAACGGACCCGGGATCGGGTTCGTGGGGCGCGCAAGCGCAACGATTGATGCGGGTGTGCTAAGGGACGGAGACTCGTGCCGTCTCACCGCCGGATACACGTCGACGCGCATCCGGTACCGCTAAGGGGGGAACGCACGGAGGTCATGCCTCCGGTCTCTCGAAAGGGCCGTCTGTTCGGCTCAGCCGCAGCGCATCATTGCAACGCCGCCGCTCTCAAGATGCCTTCGAGCTCCTGCTAAGTTCTTTACTACGCCCTTGGAGTATTGCGACCCCGGAGCGATCGCGCAACCCTTCCGCCGCCCATTCCGGCCCCGTCTAGCTTTCGTGACATGATTGCTCCTCTGCTCGATCTGCCGGCGGCCCTCGCCGACGCCGTGGCCGCCTACGAAGCGTCCGGCAACATTGGCGGCCTCATGGAACGCCTCCATCACCTGCGTGATGCGGCCACCCCCGATGCCCTCGTCGCCGCGGCTGAACCGTGGCTGCACATGCCCGAAGTCGCCGGCCCGCTCTACGAGCGCGTGGTCGACGACCAACCCGGCAACGCGCGTGCCCTCGTCATTCTGGCCAACGCCTACTGGCTCTCCGGCCGCGGGCCCGAGGTCGTGGGCGAACTCGCCAGCCGCGCCCTCGCCGCCGATCCGCAGAATCGCGGCGCCTGGCACATGTGGGCGCTCACCGAGGGCAATCAGCGCGACCGCACCGTTCGCTGGCTGCAGGTCACTCAGCGCTTCCCCGACGACATGCTCGCCAAGGCCGCCCTCGCCGACAACGCCGCATCGCTGGCGGCCGCCGAGCACGACAAGGAAGCGCTCGAGATGGCGATCGGTGCCTACGAAGAGCTCTGGAACAACTCGCCCACCGAGCAGCAGCGTGCCGCGCTCGAGACGGCGCTCAACACGCTGCGCAACTACACCTTCTGAGCGTCCGATGACCGACACCGCCGGCGGTCCGCCGCACGATCACGTCACACCCACGGAAAGCGCGGCCCTCGCCGAGTTCCGCACCTTCCGCGAGCGCATGAACACGCGCATCCTCGGCGAGAACAATCTCGTCATCAATCGCTTCTTCAATCTCGACGGCCGTGCCTACGAAGCAGGCGCCCTCGATGTGAAGACGAAGGAGCTGCTCGGCCTCGTCGCCTCGCTCGTGCTGCGCTGCGACGACTGCATCACCTACCACATCGTCCGCTGCGCCGAGGAAGGGGTGACCCGCGACGAAGTGTTCGAAACCATGAGCATCGGCCTCATCGTGGGCGGCTCCATCGTCATCCCGCATCTTCGCCGTGCCGTGGATCGATGGGATGACTGCGAGCGGATGCGGCAGGGGAAGGCGTAAGCGGACAGCCTGCTGAACAGCCGTAGGAAGCAGAGAGAAGACCCTGTCCGCCTTCCTCCTGCTCCCTACGGCTGTTGAACCAGCGTGGGCTTGGCAACGGTCTTGGGGTTCCCATCCGACACGAACCGCGCCCACTTGCTCCCAGGCTTGTCCATCTCGTTGAGCGTCGTCGTGAGGTTGGTCCCACCCTGCAGCGGTACGCGCGGCAGCGCCAGCGGATTGAACTGCGGGTCGTAGGGGCTTCGCGCGGGGCCGCCGGCCACTTCGAAGACGGCCTCGTGTGCGTAGCGCACTTCGCGCTTGCCCTTCTTGTCGTACCACGAGCCACTGCGCGTGAGCGCGCGGTTCTTCGGCCACAGGCCATACGGCAGCGCCAGCCCGCGCACCTTGTAGCCGGGCACGGCGCTGTCGATCGCCATCACGCCGCGCGCGAGTTGTTCCTGCACCACGGCATCGGAGTACTTGCTGAGCTTCGCGTGCCACAGCGTGTGGTTGCACAGCTCGAATCCCTGCGCGTGCAGGAACTGCACCTTCTTGTGGCGCCACTCGCTCTTCTGCCCCTGAATGCCCTTCTCGCCGAAGAACGCATGTCCCGCTTCGGCCGCGGGGAGCATGCAGAACAGCCCCTTGGGCTTCCAGTCGGGGTGCGCCTTGATGAAGTCCAGGAGGATCCCCACGGCACTCGTGGGGTCCACCACCAGCTGCCCGTTGCGCTCGAGGTAGCGGAACTGGCTCGGTGACGCGTCGTCGAAGGTGAACAGCACCGGTGTCTTCCCGGCGGGGACGTTGAACGTCTTGTCGAGGATCTCCGACAGGTTCACCGGCACGTAGCCGCGACGGTGCAGTTCGGCCAGCTCGGCCCGGAATCGCTCGCGCGAGACCTTGTACGTGCCGTCCTTTTCCACGACCTGATGCCACTCCACGATGGGGAAGCGTCCCAGCTCGTTGGGAGTGCGCGGGCCGTCCTGCGAAAGCGTCGGCCTGATGGCCGGTCCGGCCTTCGCCGTCCCCGATGCTGCGGGCTTCGGCTGCGGTTTGGCACTTTCCCTCCCGTCGTACCGTAGGAGGGAGTGCGCCGACGCCGGTACCGGGGTCACGGCGGCAAGAGCAACCACCGTCAGCGCCAACCGTGCGGTCAGACGGGTGGTGGGACGAACGGAGCAGTGCGTGGCGGCGTGGGTCCGGCCGGCCATGGGATTCGTGGCGTCGATCGACATTGGAGAAGAGGAGATGAGCGAACAACCTAACGACGCACCGTCGCCACACGCGACGCCTGCCGATGCGACGGCCGTGGCCGCGCGCACGCCTTGGTGGCGGCGTCATCGTCGGTCCGTGCGTCAGGTAGTGTTGTACGCCGCGGTCCTCGGTGTGGTCGGCGTGTTCATCACGGCCTCATGGTGGTGGTCGTGCGGGTGGCAGGGATGCCCCACGGTTGCGCAGCTGCAGGCGTGGCGCCCGACCGAGGGCGGTGCGCTGCTCGCGCGTGACAGCGCCTTCGTGAGCGCGCTCTCACCGGTGCGTCGCGTCAATGTGCCGCTCTCCCGTGTGCCGGCGCACGTGAAGGCCGCGTTCATCGCCGTCGAGGACCGCCGCTTCCGTGAGCACAGGGGCGTGGACTGGTACGGTGTGGCGCGCGCCATGGTCAGCAATTTGCGGGCCGGTGGTGTGCGCGAAGGCGCCAGCACCATCACCATGCAGCTGGCCCGCAACGTGTTTCTCGGGAACCGCGCCGCCGAGCGCAGCTGGGGGCGGAAACTGCTCGAGTGGCGGTACGCCACCCTGCTCGAGCAGGCGCTCACCAAGGACGACATCCTCGAGCGCTACCTCAACGCCATCTACCTCGGCAATGGCGTGTACGGCGTGGAAGCCGCCAGTCGCGATCTCTTCGGCAAGAGCATCGCGCAGGTCACCCTCTCGGAGGGCGCGATGCTGGCGGGGCTGCCCAAGGCGCCGTCGAGCTACTCGCCGCGCCGCGATCGCCGGCGTGCACTCGCGCGCCGCCGCGTGGTGTTCGACGTGCTCGCACGTGAACAGGTGGCCAGCGCCGACGTGATCGGCATGTCACGCCGCGCGCCGCTCAAGCTTTCGAAGCGGGAGTTCACGCCGGCGCGCACGGTCGACTCGTGGGCCGTGGAAGCGGTGCGCGTGACGCTCGATTCGCTGCGCACCGCGGGGGTGATCCCGCGAGCGCTCAACGATGCACAGTTGCGGGTGTGGACCACGATCGATCGCCGGGCGCAGCTGTCAGCGGAGCGAGCGGTTGCCGCGGGTGCTGCCACGATCGACGACGACCGGGAGTGGGGCGGCTACAACGTGCGCGGCGCCAACCGCACGCAGGGGGCGCTCGTTGCGCTCGACCCCTTCACCGGCGCCGTGCGCGCCATCGTCGGCGGCCGCCGGGTGGAGCGCAAGGGATTCAATCGCGCCCTCCGTGCTCAGCGTCAACCGGGCTCCACCTTCAAGCCGTTCGTGTATGCCGCGGCGCTCCAGCAGGGATTCACGCCCGCAAGCATCGTGGAAGACGAGCCCGTCTCGATCGAAACGGGGAACGACGTGTGGCGCCCCGCCAACTACGGCCACGAATACCACGGTCGCATCACCATGCGCGACGCGCTCAACCGCTCGGCCAATGCGGCCACCGTTCGGATCAGCCGCGACGTGGGCGTTCGGCGCATTGCAGGCCTCGCGCACGCGCAGGGGATCGTGAGCGATCTGCCACTCGTGCCGGCGCTCGCACTGGGCGCGGCAGCGGTCACGCCCATGGAGCTCACGACCGCCTACGCCGCTTTCGCCAACGGCGGACAGCGCGTGGTGTCGCATCTCGTCACCAAGATCGAGGATCCCTTCGGTCGTGTGCTGTGGCAGTACACCCCACCGGCCGGCGCCGACGTGCTCGACGAGGCCGACGCCTTTCTCGTGACCTCCCTGCTGCAGAGTGTCGTGGACCGAGGCACCGGCCGCCCTGTGCGCGACCTCGGCATTCGCGGGCCGGTCGCCGGCAAGACCGGCACCACCAACGACGGGACCGACGTGTGGTTCGTGGGCTATACCCCCACGCTCGTGGCCAGCGTCTGGTTCGGGACCGATCGTCCGCAACCGCTCGGCTGGAACGCCAGCGGTGGCCGTCTCGCGGCGCCGGTATGGGCGCGCTTTCTCCGCGATGGCTGGCATTCCCCCGAAGACGATCCCTCGTGGGAGCCGCCAGCGGGCATCGAAACCAGGCAGATCGACATCGGCACCGGCAAGCTTGCCAGCGACTGGTGTGGCCCGTCGCGCCGCGAATACTTCAAGACCGGGACCGGTCCCGTCACCAGCTGCGAGAGCGAAGTGCAGTGGTCGATGCGTGACCTCAGTCCCCCCGACTGGCAGGATGCGACCGAGGGAGCCGATCCGGCGTCGTTGGGCCAGGCAATGGAAGCCGTCCTCGAGGCCACCGATGCCGGTGATCGTGTACGCGCGGTTGGGAATCGCGTCATGCGTGAGCTCCGGCGGGCGGCCGAACGCGAGCGCCGCGCTGCGGCCGCCGCCTCCCAAGCCGCCTCCCAGGCCGCCGCCGCGGCTCAGAGCACGCCCAGCCAGTCGCGTCGGCCGCCGGTATAGCCCGGGAACATCGCAGCGGGGTCGGCGGCACCGAGATGCTTCGCCGCCACCTCGGAGAACACGGCGCGGAAGTCGGTGGTGAGCGCGAGGTCGCGCCCGTCGTACAGCTGTTCGCGCGCCAGCCCCGGCCAGCGGCCGTGCACCTGCTGTCGCGCTCCGAGCGCGCCGCCAATCACGAACATCGCACCCGCGTGTCCGTGATCGGTGCCACCAGTACCGTTCTGGCGCACCGTGCGCCCGAATTCGCTGCAGGTGAGGATCACCACGTCGTCCATGCGATCACCAAGATCCGTTACCAGTGCGGCGATCGATTCGCTGAAGTCGCGCAGGCGATTCGCCATCTGCCCCTGGGCGCCGCCCTGGTTCACGTGGGTGTCCCACCCGCCCACGTCGGCGAAGGCCACCTCGAGCCCCACGCCCGACTTGAGAAGCTGCGCGATCTGCAGCAGCCGCTGGCCGAACGGTGAGCGCGGATAGCTCGCACTGTTGGCCGGACGATACTGCGTAGGGTTGGCGGCACGCAGCACCTTGAGCGCCTCGAACATGTCGCTGCCGCTGCCATGAATGAGATCGGCCTTGCCGGTGCGGTAGAGCGCCTCCAGCCGCTTCTCGGCGTCACCGCCATTGGTGCGGATGGAGAACTCCTCGATGGAATTCATCGCCACGATCGGTGACGGCCCCTCGAGAATGCGGGGCGTTTGCGGCCCCATGGCCACCGCACGGAACGGCGCGGCCGGCTCTGCACCGGTGCACGACTCGCACGTTCCCTTCAGCGCGAGATAGCGGTTGAGCCACCCGTCGGTCGTACCCTTCCGGTCGGGTGTGCCCGTCTCCATGTAGTCCTGCGCATCGAAGTGCGAGCGCGTAGCGCTGGGACTGCCCACGGCGTGGATCGGCGCCAGCAGGCCGCGGTCCCAGAGCGGCTTGAGACTCGCCATCGACGGATGCAGGCCGAAGAACCCGTCGAGATCGATCGCGCCGGTGGCCCCGTTGTCACGCGCCGGCGACGCAATCGCGAGCTGCGGGCGTGCGTCGTAATACGCCCGGTCCCCGAACGGCACCAGCACATTGAGTGCATCGGCGGCGCCGCGCTGAAACAGCACGATCAGCGTCTTGCCACGCGCGGCGCGCGGCAGCTCCATGGCGAGCGCGGTCCGACGCAGGAAGCTCGGGCTCAGCCCCAGCGTGATCAGCGACAGCGCGCCGCCCTTGAGAAATACCCGACGATTCATGGTCATGCTCCCCGTTCAACGCCGCTGGAATTCGGGCGCGCCGAGCGCGAGCCCCACGATCTGCGCCAAGCCTGTCGGAGCCGCGGTTCGCCGGCCACGCGCCGGTGTCATGGGCATCTCCGGCGCATCGTCGTCCACCAGCAACGAGTCGGTGGCGTCGGCCGCGCGGGCGGCGAGGAAGGGATTCGTCCCGGTCAGCAGCACCTGCCGCGTGTCGTTCGACGCGGCGCCGCCCAGCAGTTCACGGATCACGCCATCCACCTGCGCTTCGCGTGGGAGCGGCATGAGGCGGGCAGCCGCCGGCCACTGTGCCAATCGCACACCGGGGACCCGCCCCGAAGCCATGGCCAGGCCGAAGTTGATGCGGTTCAGAATCGCGCCGGTATTCATCCACGCATCGCCGGTTTCCGGATACCCGTTGGGGGCTTGATGCCCGAAGATCGGCTGACCCAGCCGGCTCACCAGCTGCGCCGTGCGCGGCGTGGCATCGACCGGTGCGTTCATCGCGCGCAGGGCACTGGTGACCAGTTCGAAGGGGCTCTTCACCTTGGCGCGATATGCCGCGTCGCTGAAGAACTCGGGGCTGGTGACGATCGTGCGCACCACCTCGCGAATGTCACCGCTGGTGCGGCGGAAGGTCTCCGCGGCGCGCGCCACCAGCGCCGGTGGCGGCGTGTCACTCACGAAACGCCGCGCCAGTTTGGTGGCGATGAACTCTGCCGTCTTCGGATGCGCCGCCAGCAGATCGAGCACCGCCTCGCCCTCGTCCACGCCGCGCCCCGCGGGAAAGCTCCTGCCGAGAATCGTCTTGGCCCCGGCATCGTGCACCGCCGGACGAAACACGAAACCGCCGCCCTGCGCTCCGCGCGCCAGCGTCCATCCGGTCAGTGCGCGCGCCACCTCGATCACATCCTGCTGGGTGTAGCCACCGTCCACGCCCAGTGTGTGCAGCTCCATCAGCTCGCGGGCATAGTTCTCGTTGAGGCCGCGCCGCCGCTGCGCGAGTTGCCGCGTCGCAAGGCGCGGCGCCCTGCGCGCGTTCTGCAGCGTGGGGCGGCCACTGTCGGCCACACTCTGCCAGTTGTCGAGGTAGTAGAGCATCGCCGGGCTCTTGGCCACGGCTCCCAGCAGTGCGCGGAAGCTGCCCAATGCGTGCGTGCGGATCGTCCGATCGTAGTCGGTGAGGAAGTAGCGCGTGCGGTCCTTGCCGGCGAACACGTTGAAGTGGTTCTCCCAGAAGTCCACCATCACTTCCTCGAGCTGCCGCTCACTCACCACGGCGCGCGCCACGCGACTCGACGCCAGTTCACCGAGGAACTGGGCCGAACGCCTGGCCTGCTGCCGCAGCTGCACCGAGTCCTGGGCGCTGATCTCCCCATTGCTGCGCCGCGCGGCGGCGGCCAGGGCCACTCCCGGAGGCGGGAACTCCGCCAGCAACTGCTCCGACGTCATCGCCAGCGTCTGGTAGCGTGCCAGCACCGCGGCCACCGCACTGTCGGCGATCCGGTCGGGGTGCAGCTGCCGGTTTATCCATGCGTCCACGCCCATCTGCCGGACAGCCGCCTCGTCGCCGGGGCGGGGGCCAAAGGCCAGCCGATGCAGCACATGCTGGACCTGCTGATCGGCGGTCTGCTCACGCGCGGCGAGCGGTCCGGCGGGCACCACCGCCGGACGGGTGGTGGCCCGCGAGCCATCCGGTGAGCCCGAGGCGCAGCCGGCAAAGGACACGGCGGTGCCCAGAATCACCAGCAACCCGCTGCCGGCGGATCGCGGGCACAACTTGGGGACGTGCATCGTACACCACTCCAGTGAGGTCATCGGTTTGGACGCACGGGGCACTGGTGCGTTAAGACGGGCTCCCCCGTTCCAACCGCTCCGCCCTATATCTTACCTGAATGGCTTCCTCCACTTCGTCACGCCGATTCGACCGGCTGCTCGACGCCGCCTTCGCGTCGGGCACGTTGACGACGATTGCCACCGGCGGCGCGCTCCTCGGGATCGGGTGGCGCGAGGGCGAAGCGGGGCGGGTGTTCCGTCTCGCGGGGCGCGGACTGCTCGAGCGGCTCGGCGTGGTCTCCGCCGCTGCGCCGCTCACATCGGTTGCCCTCGGCTACCTGCACCATCTGGTCGTGGCCACGGCGTGGGGGGTGCTGCTCTCGCTGCTGGTGCTGCCGTTGCGAGGACCCATTCGTTGGTTCGCCGCGCTCGGGGCCGCCCTGGGCTACGTGATTCTGGCCGGGTACGGCCTCCCCGCCCCCCTCCGCATCGGCTACGCGGTGACGTCCAACACCCCCGGCGCGGTTCCTATCGGAGCAGCGCTCGCGATGGCGCTGGTGGGCGGCGTCTGGCTGCACACCGCCGACCACGCCGGTCATCACGCCGACTGACGCGTCTTCCGTGCCGCGTCCGGCGTGACGCGGTGGTGGCAGATCGTGACGTGGCTGCGACCAGCGGGGCGGAACGCCGGGGCTCGGGCACCGGTTAACCTCCCACGGCGTTGCTCAATACCGGTTGAGACGTCCTTCCCACGTGGACGGCGTACGTGACGAAGCGAGCCCCACCGGTCCTTCACGGACACTTCAATGCAGGAGCAGACAATGGACGTCCTCGTCAGGCTCGAGGCTCGTCCGAGCGATTCGCCGGTACTTGCGCACGTGAACTCGATTCCCGTGCTTCCGTTCGGTACGCGCTCGCGGCGAGAAGTGGTGACATTGTACGGACAGGCCGACGCGCAGGCGCTTGCTCTCGCGCTGGCGGCCACGTTCGAAAGTGAGCGAATGGAAGCGTCCACGTCGGGTGTGGTGCGCCACCTTGGAGTGTGGCCGGACCGCGGTGCGGTCGGTGATTCGGCATGGCGCGATGGGGCCACCGGTCGCCTGGTCACGCAGGACCTCGATATTCCCCTCCCCACGCTCGAAGCGCGGGCCACCGAATTGCTCGGTGCCTGCGGGACGACGATTCGCCGTGTGGCCGCTGGACTGGCCATGCCCGATTGGCCCGAGGGAACGGAACGCGCGCTGACGTTCTCGCTGGCAGGTGCTGTCAGCGGCGGCGGCGGACAGCCGAACGACGAGGACGGGGTGGAGAACTGGTTGGACTCGATTCGGCAGGCGGATGCCTACTCGTACGACGAACTGGAGGCAGACTGAACGAACCCTGTTCTGTCAGACCGAGATGGAAAGCGGGCGGATCACTCCGGTGAGACGCCCGCTTTGTATTTCACCCGACAGTCGTGCGCATCCGTCGACCATCGGGACTCCCCTGACCGCCCGTGAGGACAAGCATGCGTGCCGCCGACCAGTCCTCGCGGCACTCTCCACATGGCGGTACCAGCCGCCCATGACGCGCACTCAGGGCGCCGCGACCGTCCAGAACGTTGCAGCCCACCGATCACTTCCCAGCGGCCTTCGTATCCACGAGGCGGCGTTCGTGCCCCCTTTGCGAGTGGAAGGACGATGCGGGATTACGACAGCGCCGGCATCAGAAACATCGCCGTGGTCGGCCACGGCGGTAGCGGCAAGACCAGTCTCGTCGATGCCCTGTGCTACGCCGCCGGCTCCGGCAAGCGCCGCGGCTGTCGTTTCGGGAAACACGAAGGCCGGTGCGACACACCGGCCTTCGTCGTTCCACGGGTCAGTACACCGGTGCCCAGCTGCGCTGGCGCGCCCGGACCGGCGTACCCAGCCCAGCCATCGCACGGTCCACACTGCACCGCGAGAAGAACATCCCGGCATTGCCGCGCACGCGCGTTTCGGCGCCGTTGGCATTGCGCGTCATTACCGCGCCATAGATGTCCATGTTGCCCTGCGCTTCGAGTTCGTCGCGCACGAGGATGAGCCCCACGAACAGAAAGTTGCCACTGATGCGCAGCCGGCCGTCAACGATCAGAATGCCCTGACCGCGGCCGCCGCTGAGCTCCAGGTTGCCCGGCGAGTAGATGATCGGGAAGTAGCCGTAGCATCCCGCCACGGTCCCCATGCCACGAGACGGCTCTCCCCAGTTGCTGCTGAAGGTGTTGCACGCCGTCGCGCTGCCGCTCGGTGTGGGATTGATGCTGGCCGTCACGCGCACATTGGCCCGCGCCGCCAGCGAGGCCCACGTTTCCGGACCGAAGGTGTCGTAGGTGCGCGGGTCGCCGGCGTTCGGATCGGCACGTGTACCACCCACAGCCTGGGTGGACGGCTTCTGGACCCGTACTCTCACCCCCGGCCGGTGCGACAGCGCCACCGTGTCACGCCCCCCCACCGGACAATCGGGCCAGCCGGGAGGCGTGGTGTTGCGGCCGCTCACATCGGGTGAGCCCTGGATGTCCACGTCACCGAACGAGGTCATGACGCCACCGGGGCGGATCACCGGCGCGCTGATGCGCACCAGCATGCTCACTTGCCGTTGTGCCTCGAGCAGACCGCTGTTGATGCCGGCGCGTCCGATCGACACCACGTTGAAGGTTCGATCACTCAGACGCTGGATGCTCACCTTGGCGGTGTCGCCCACGTCCAGCCCCACGTTGCTCGAATCGATCGCGCCGATGGCGAGCCCATTGCGCGTCGTATTCCAGTTCGAGAGCTGCAGGTTGAGGCCGTACTCGGCAATCGTGAGCGCGCGCTGCTGAATCTGCGAGGCGCGCGATGACCGCGCCTCCTGAAATGCCGCCATCATCGATGCCGATGCCAGCACGGCAAGCACCACGATCACCACCAGCACGAGCACCAGCGCCACTCCGCGTCGCGCGCGCACGACGGACCGCCGCGCCGATCCGGAGCGATGTGAACGCAGGCGGCACCTCATCGCCGGTTCCTCACCGCCACACTCAGCAGGACCGAGTCCACCACCACCGGGTTGCCGGGAGTGGCGGGGGCCATGCCCTGCGCGCGCAGCGCGATGTCGATGCGCGCGATGCGCGTCGACACGCCACCGAGCGCGACGGCCGATCCCAGGCTGTCGACATAGGAAAACGAGAGCCCACCGCTTCTGCCGGTACCGGGCGCCATGTACGGACCACTGACCGTAACCGGCGTGGTCCATGTTCCGCTCTGCAACTCCTGTCGCTGCAGGTACCATCGTCCCGACGTCATGCGGGCGAGTTCATATCGCGCGGCGCGGGTGAAGCGCAACGCAGACCCACGCACGACGGAGTCGGGAACGGCGGGCGTGACGGTGACACGGAAGCGCGGCTTGCCTGCATCGAGTACCGGGTCGAGATACGGCGACGTGACGCACAGACCGGCGCCCTGCGTGACGGCTGTGATGCGATGGGCACTCCAGTAGTCGCCGCTCACCCCCGCCGAGTCATGCCGCAGGGCAAACACCGTGTCCCCAACGCCAGGCGGGGTGACCCAGTTGGTCGTGATCGTGCGTGCGCTGTTGACGGGCGGCAGCAGCAGTTCCGTCGATGACGCCTTCTCGCAGACAAACGAGGTGCCCAGCGTGGCGCGGAAGGTGATGCTCGTGGTGCCGAACGCCGCAATGTCGCCACCCACCGACGACACCGCACGCAGTTCACTCGGCAGGGTGCCAAGCGCGGTACGCAGTTCGCGCCGCACCGTGGTCTGGTCACTCATGCGCTGGAAGAACCGCTGCTGCTTCATCATGAGCTGGGCGATCATCGCGCCCACGATCCCCAGGATCGCGAGGGTGATGAGCAGTTCGACCAGTGTGAAGCCGCGACGCGCCCGTGATTGGCCGGTTACTGGCATGGCACGAGCGTGGTATAGACGTAGGGGCGGCTCAGCTTCGGCAGCCGGAGCGACAGCTCCACCAGCCGTGTGGCACCGGTCCCCGACACCCTCCACTCCTCGCGGATCTCACCAGTCGTGGCAGTCCCGCTCGACGCCGCCAGGAGCGAGCAGGGCACGCTCTGCAGCGAATCGAGACGGCGCTGCGCAATGCTGGCGGCGACCATCTGGCGCCGCCCACTCCCCATCTGCTGCGAGATGCTCGTGGAGGAGCCAAGCAGTCCCATGATCGCGACCGTGACCATGGTACAGGCGATGAGCACCTCGATGAGCGAGGTCCCCTTCCGCTCGCGGGCGGCGGGTGTCGTGTCGTTCGGCGCCGGCATGCGGCGGTGCTGTGCGGTCGTGCGACTCATAGCACACATCCGCGCGGCATGACCGTCCCGGCCCCGGTGAGGCACACGGTGTCGGCGCGGCTGCCGATGCGCAGTTCGTAGCGCGACGTATTCGACGTGGCCGGTGTGACGAGCCCGC
>CAZNZG010000056.1:0-16829 GCA_964577455.1 uncultured Gemmatimonas sp.
CCCGTCACGCCGTTCTGCATGGCGCGCGTTGTCAGCGCTTCCCGTCTTCTTCCGACTCGAAGCCGAAGGGGTTGATGCCACCGGCTGCGCCGGTGTTTTCCACGCGCAACATCTGCTTCTGGATCGTGTTGCCGATCTGGAGCACGATGCCGTATTCCCCGGTGTTGGCCACACCGCCGCCGCCGCCGCCGAAGCCCCCGAAGGCGCCACGACCGGTGGCCGGCATGGGAAGGCCGATCAGCTCGAACACCTTGCGCACGGCCGGGTTGCTGCCGGCGTTCTGCATCTGCGCCGCACGCGCCTGGAGCTGCGCGGCCGCGTCCCCACCGCCCTGACCGGGGCGCACCGTCGCTTCAGCCGGACGGGCGCAGAACGGGTCCCACTGCGTGAGCGGACGCTCGCATGGTGCCGATGCCCCGCGGCCACCGCCACCGCCACGGAAGTTGAAGCCACCCGCCGGCGGGTTGAGGAGCTGCTTCGCGAGCGCGAGCGCCGTGCTGTCGTACTTGGCCTTGGTCAGCGAGTCGAGCACGGCCGGCATGCGAACGGCGCGAAGGATGCTGTCGCGCTTCTCGCTCGCCGACAGCGGCGCGCGCGGCGCCGGACGGCCGGCCACGCTGAAGTTCCACGTGACGGTGTGCAGCCCCACACCGCCGGGACCGGAGATCGTGGAGATCGTATCCCCCACGGCGTTGAGCACGCTGATGCGCGCCGGCGATCCGGCCTGCGTGATGCGGTAGGAAATGTTCGCGCCGTACGCAGGGTTTGGCGTGGCGAAGAAGCCCTGCGCATTGCCGTTCCCGCTCGCGCCACGCAGCGGTTCCTCGCCCCACTGGAACGCCGTCTTCGGTGCGAACAGGTGCACGGGCTTCTCCGCAACCGCCTTCGTCATCTGCGAGAGCGGCGCCACGTCGACGATCCAGAAGCCGCGGCCATGCGTCGCCGCGATCAGCTCCTTGTCGCGCGGATGGATCTGCAGATCATACACCGGCACGCTCGGCAGCCCCGCGGCCAGCTTCGACCAGCTCTGACCACGATCGACCGACGCATACACGCTGAGCGACGAGCCCACGTACAGCACGTCGGGGCTGTTCGGATCCTCACGCACCACGTGCAGGAAGTCCGCGTTGCCATCGGCCGGCAGGTTGTTCACGATGCTGGTGAACGTCTTGCCGCCATCCTTCGACATGAACAGGTACGGCTTGAAGTCACCGTTGCGGTGGTTGTCGAACGCGACGTACACCACGTTGGTATCGAACTTCGATGCATCGATGCGCGTCACGTACACTTCGCCGCCGTTCGGCAGTCCCGTGATGTTCTTGCCGATGTTTTCCCACGTGGCACCATCGTTCGCCGACTTCCAGACGTTCCCGTCGTCGGTGCCGGCGTACAGCAGCCCCTGGCGTGCCGGGCTTTCCTCGAGCGCCACCACGGTGCCGTACGTCTCCGCGCCGGTCGCGTCGAGCGTGATGCCGCCGGTGAGACGGAGCGCCGTGTCGAGCTTGGCGGTGAGCTGCCTCGACAGGTCCGGGGAGATGATCTGCAGATCCTCACCACGCTTGGTCGACTTCATCACGCGGTTGCCGGCGAAGTAGATCGTGGCCGGATTGTGCGGCGAGATGAAGAACGGCGAGTTCCAGTTGTAGCGGATGCTGAGATCGGCCGAATCCTTGGCCTGCTGCTTGCGAAGCGCGGCGATGGTCGTGAGCTGCGCCTTCGTCGCGGGCTTGAGCGGATCCCCACGCACCACGGCAATGGAGTCTTCCCACTGCTTGTACTTCGGCTGCCAGCTGGGCTTCGCGAACGCCATGCGCTCGCCGGTCTTGAGGTTCAGCCGCTGCGCATTGCCACCCTGCGACTCCCCGTACACGATGTTGGGATCGGTCGGATCCATCGCGGCGTAGAACCCGTCACCACCGGAAATGGTGTACCAGTAGCCAAGCGTCGTCTGCGACACGCGACGACGGCTGGGGCCGCACCACGTGCCATTGTCCTGCGCCCCACCGCAGATGTTGTACGGCACGGCCATGTCGTAGGCCACTTCGTAGAACTGCGCGATCGGCAGATTCTGCGGCTGCAGGAAGTTGCCACCGGCATCGTACGTGATGGCCACACCGCCGTCGTTGGCCAGGAACCACCGCTGCGGATCGTTGGGATCGATCCAGATGCCGTGGTCGTCCACGTGCACGTTTTGCGCGGCGTTGCGCGACGTCTTGCCGCCGTCCTCCGACAGCTGCAGCTCGGTGCTCGAGAAGTACACGCGATTCGGGTTCTTCGGATCGCTGCGCACCTGCGAGTAGTAGAACGGACGCACATTGATGTTGTTCATCTGCGCCCAGGTGGCGCCGCCGTCCGTGCTCTTCCACAGGCCGTTGAGCTTGGGATTGCGCTCTCCGACGATCGGGCCCGTGCCGTTGCTCGCCGCCTCGATCATCATGTACATGATGTCGGGGTTGGCGAGATTGATGTCGAGGCTCATGCGCCCCTTGTACGTGTCGGGGAAACCGCCCCCCTTCACTTCGGTCCAATTGTCACCGCCATCGGTGCTCTTCCAGAGCGCCGAGCCCGGGCCGCCGCTGAAGAGCGAGTACGGCGTGCGCCGACGCTCCCAGCTCGTGGCGAACATCACGTTGGGATTCTTCGGGTGGATCGCCACATCCACGAAACCGGCCTTGTCGCTGATGAACTTCACCAGCTTCCAGCTCTGACCGCCATCGGTGGTCTTGTAGAGGCCACGGTCGGGGTTCGCACGCCACGCCGCGCCAAGGGCCGCCACGAACACCACGTTGGGATTGGTGGGGTGCACGACGATGCGCCCGATGTGCTCGGTCTTCTCGAGCCCCATCGGCTTCCAGGTGATGCCACCATCGGTACTCTTGAAGATGCCGCCGCCCGGCTCGATCGAGTTGCGCGAGTTGGGCTCACCGGTGCCTGCCCACACCTGCTGCGTGTCACTCGGGGCGATCGCGAGCATACCCATCGAGATGATGCGCTTGTCGTCGAAGACGGGGCGCCACGTGATGCCGTTGTTGGTGCTCTTCCAGATGCCGCCGCCCGCCGCCGCGACGAAGACCGTCTTGGACGGGCTCGGAATGCCGACGACGTCGGAAAGACGGCCCATGAAGTTGGCGGGGCCAACGGTGCGCCAGCGCATGCCGGCCACGGTGGCGGAGTCGAGCGCCTGCGCATCGAGCGAGCCGGCGAGGAGCGCGCTCTGCAGCACGAGCCCGCCAGCCGCCACGAGTCGCGATCCCGCCAGGCGCGGGACGAAACGAGAGAGGGACATGTGGAGAGGTGAGGGGAAACGGTGTGGGAAGTACGGAATCCGCGTATGGAAAACGTGCGACAGTGGCTGCACGTTTACCAGACCATGATTCCAGCTATCGGCATTGCCGCGTTTGACGCGGCCGGACCGCTCGCCCCCTGGCGCTTCGAGCGCCGCGACGTGGGCGCGAGCGACGTACAGATTCAGATCCTCTTCTGCGGGATCTGTCATTCAGACCTTCACACCGTGCGCGGGGAATGGGGCCCGTGCGCGTATCCGCAGATTCCGGGGCACGAGATCGTCGGCCGGGTGAGTGCCGTGGGCGCCAACGTCTCCAAGTGGGCGGTGGGAGACCTCGTGGGTGTAGGGTGCATGGTCGACAGCTGCCGCCACTGCGATCCCTGCAAGGACGGCGTGGAGCAGTACTGCGACAACGGCATGACCGGCACCTACGGGAGCACCGAAAAGGAGACCGGGCGCCCCACGCAGGGCGGCTACTCGACCGCGATCGTGGTGAACGAGGACTTCGTGCTGCGCGTCCCCGAGAATCTCGACCCGGCCGCCGTGGCGCCGCTCCTGTGCGCCGGCATCACCACCTGGTCGCCACTGCGCACCTGGAAGGTGGGCCCCGGCTCCCGGGTGGGTGTCGTGGGAATCGGCGGCCTTGGCCACATGGCGGTGAAGCTCGCCAGTGCACTCGGCGCGCACGTGGTGGTGCTTACCACCTCGCCCGGCAAAGCCGACGACGCGCGCCGGCTCGGCGCCCACGAGGTGGTAGTGTCGCGCGACAGGGCAGCCATGAAGGCGCTCCGCAACTCGCTCGACCTGATCATCGACACCGTGGGTACCCCGCACGACATCGAATCGGAGCTGCAGCTGCTGCGTCTCGACGGCACGCTGGTGCTGCTGGGTGGATCACCGGAGCCGCACCCGGCGCCCGGGGCCTTCACATTCATCATGAAGCGCCGTCGACTCGCCGGCTCCCTGATCGGGGGGATCCGCGAGACACAGGAGATGCTCGATTTCTGCGGCCAGCACGGCATCACATCGGACATCGAGCTGATCCGTGCAGACTACGTGAATGAAGCGTACGAGCGCATGCTCAAGGCGGATGTGAAATACCGGTTCGTGATCGACCTCGGTACGCTGTCGGCGCCGACCGCTTAACGGTTCACCCCGCGGGGGCACGGTGGCCCCCGCGGGGGATAGGTCCAACGCATAGGGCGCTGCGGTTTTTCGGGGACGCGACCGATACCTCCCAGAATACCCGCCAAACGGAGCAACGCCCGACGATGGACGACTTCGTAGTCATGGATCTGTTCCCGCTGATCACGACAGCGGTGAACGCGCCCCCCGAGACTGTTTTCCTTGCAGTGGAACGTGCGCGGCTCGATCGCCCGCTTCCCGAGGACGTAGCCCCAGCCCAGCTGACCGACGTCGAGTTCGGTCCGTACGACGGCGGGCACCGCGCGGTCGACGCCTAGGCGCTCGACCCGCCGATGGCGCTGGGCACGATCTTCCACGATGAGGGGTAGCGGATGGCGGCCCACCACGACCTCGGCAGTTGAATTCCCCGCGCAGGCACGTCAACACATGCTGGTAGGATTCGGGGGCTTGCGGCGAACTCGGCCATGATGGTTGTGACCGGACTTCGTCGACCGTTACGTTTGTGACATGCTTCCCGCCCTACCGACGGAGTGGCCGGATCCGGAGACCATTCTCGTCGTCGAGGATGACACCGCGCTGCGCGAGACACTCGCCGCAACGTTGCAGACCATCTGTCGGCAGCCCGTCCGTATCGCCGGAACCGTAGCCGACGCGATCCGCGAGTGCACGCAGTCGTCGCCCGAACTGGTCGTACTCGACCTCGGCCTTCCCGACGGAGACGGTTCCGATCTGCTCGGGCGGCTGCGTGCCCTGACCGACGTACCGATCATCGTGCTGTCCGGGCGTGCCGGCGAGGAAGAAAAAGTGGCGCTCCTCGATGCCGGCGCAGACGACTTCGTGATGAAACCGTGCAGCGCCGCCGAACTGCTGGCGCGCGTACGTGGCCAACTGCGCCGCTCGGCAAGCTCATCCGCAGCGCGCGCTTGGGCGCACACGGTCACCGATGGCGTGGAGATCGATCTCGCCAAGCAGCGCGTCGTGCGCAATGGCATTCCGCAGCGCCTCACCCCCACCGAGTGGGCGCTGCTTCGAGCCCTGGTACTGCACGCGGGGCGTCCGCTCTCGTCCAAGCAGCTGTGGGACATTGTCTGGGATCGCGAGTTCGGAGATTTCGCGACACACGTGCGCGTACACATCACGCATCTGCGGCGGAAGATCGAGCCTGATCCAGCTACCCCCCGCCTGATCATCACCGAACCTGGCGTGGGCTACCGGTTCGCCGGTACGAAGTGACGCTGCTCGGGAGTGCACGCGTGCGGGTCTGGGCCACGTGGATCACGCTCCTCGCGCTCGTGACCGCCGTGCTCGTTCAGCTGTCCGACCGCCCCGACATCCGTACCTCGCACGGTGTACTGTCGTATCTCCTCCTCATCATCGGCGCGAGCCGGCAAGGGGGACGAGGGCTCTCGCTGTTCATGACAGTCCTCGGCTACGTCGCCGTGGACTATTTTTTCGTGCCGCCGCGCCGCGCATTCGGCGTGGCGTCCGAGCTGGACTGGTGGATCCTCTTCGGCTTCCTCGGTTCGGGGCTGCTCATCTCGCAACTCTTCTACGAACAGCAACGCGCCACACGAGAGGCCGAAGCACGCGCCATCGAAGTGGAGCGCCTCAGTCGTGAACGGCTGCAACTCGAGCGTGAAGCGAGCGTGGCCAACGTGCTGCGCGAAGCGGATCGCATCAAGAATGCGCTGATCAATTCCATCGCCCACGACCTCCGCTCGCCGGTAGCGACGCTGTCGCTGCTCTCCGACCCCGTCGCAGGGTTCAGCCCCGCCATCGCCCTGCAGCGGGTGAACGAAGAAGCGTCACGTCTCGGGCAGTTCATCGGCACCCTTCAGCGATTCGCCTCGGAGAGTGACGGCCGCGCCATCAGCGCCGAGGCACGACCGGTGAACTTGCTCGTACAGACCGCGATGCGCTCGTCGGCGGGGATTCTCACCAACCGCGATGTTCGCGTAGCGACCGCCCCTGACGACCTGCTGGTGGTGTGCGATCTCACACTCGCCACGCAGGTGCTGGGCAACCTGCTGCAGAACGCCACTCGCTATGCCCCGGCCTCGGAGCCCGTGGACGTCCGCGTGAATGACCTCGGTCTGGATGTGGAGGTGATCGTGGCGGACCGTGGTCCTGGACTCGACACTGCCGACGTCGAGCGCGTCTTCACGCCAATGCGTCGTCGCTTGAGCGACGACGGTGAACGGCAGGCCGATGACCGCATGGGCATGGGGCTCTCGATTGCGCGCACGTTTGCCCGCGCACAGCGCGGGGACGTGTACTACCGGGAGCGCAACGGTGGCGGCTCCGAATTCGTTCTGCGCCTACCACGCGCGCGCACCGATGCCCCCGCCGCGATCACTTGACGCAGTCGTTGAGCAGCGCCTTCTTCGCCGACTGCGGGGTCTTGATGTCGTCGTAGAACTCCGCGTAGTACTCGAGTGAGCTCTTCACGGCGCTAGGCGCGATGAGCATGCCGATCGGATCGGCGTACAGCGCCTCGATCGCGGTACGCTTGGCGCGAAAGGTCTCGAAGACCGCCGCGTAGGCCGGCTCGTGCACGCAGTAGCCACGGAAAAACCGGGTGCGCACGTTCTTGATCGGCAGGGATGGATCCACCCCCGCGTAGTGCGCATTGATCACGCCGGAGAAATCGAAGTCATACGCCACCGGTGCGTACCGCCCGTCCGGCAGCGATAAGCTCTCGCCGTTTTGCAAGCAGTTGTACGACACGTCGGTGTTCGCGATGAAGTACAGGAACGTGTAGGCCAATGCAGAGTGCTCGGGATCGAGATCATCTCCGAGGGCGCCCTTGCGATCGAGGATCTGCCCACCCAGACGGACCGCCAGCTGCGCCGGATCCTCGATGATGAAGCCGTACCGCGTGGCTTCCACGGCGCCGGTGGCGCTATCGGCGTAGGAGATGCGCAGGATACGCACCTTGTGCGACAGCTCCGTGAGCTGACGGTACACGCGATAGAGCTGCGCCTCCTGAAGATTGTACTGCTCGTACTGCGGCGTATTGCGGCAATACCCCACCATTTTGGGCTCGTCGAGATTGGCAAACTCGGTCCTGTCAGCGGTCTTGTCACCGAACTTGAGGCGCAGGGGCGGGAAGTCGCAGTGCTTGAGACGCCACACCCCGCGTGTCTTCACCTTGAGGGGCACCGCGATCTTCTTCCCCGTGGAGTCGGCGTAGCTGATCGTGGCAGTGCGCCACGGCGCATTCTGCCCCTTGTCACGCTTGACCTGCTTGATGTTGAGCGTGAGGGTCACGTCGAACGGCGTTTCGCTGCGGAACAGGCGTGGATTGGCCGGCTTCTTCGCAATGCGGTTCCCCAACGAATCGACCTTGGGTGCCTTGGGCGTCTTGGCAGGCTTGGCCTTTTTGTCGTCACTCTTTGTCTGGCCGTGAGCCACGTTGGCGGTCAGGAGCGACAAGGCAAACAGCGGGGCAAGACAGGCAAGCAGACGCGGTGACATTGGCAGTGCCGTTAGCAGGGTCATTCGAGTTCGGCCGACGTGAGTTGTGAGGCCCCGGCGGCGCGCACGAGCGACAGCAGCTCGTCCGGTCCGGTTCGCTTGCGAAGCTGCACGCGATACTCGAGCATGGTGACCTCCTCACCCGTCTGCATGCCACCGAAGCGCCAGGTCTTCGTGAACTCCGACAGACGCGGTTCCAGCACGCGACGCAACGCATTCGCATTGCTGGTGGCCAGGCGTAGCGTACGCTCCTCAACGACCACCGGCATTTCGGCCGTCATGTTGTTGGCCTTGGCGCGGCGCCACGCCCGCTCAGCCAGCCCTTCGAGCTGTTCGGTCGTCATGTTCTTCAGCACCTCGTCGTCCATGCGCGCGACGAACGTCCCGGTGCGGGCCATCTGCTTGGCGCGGGCGAGCTTCCGCTCCGCCAGTCGCCCATCGAGCTCAACGGGGGCACTGCCGAAGTCGGTATACCAGAGCCAGAGCGCGAGAATGTTGAAGCCCACGGACAGCACGGCGGCCACCGGCAGATTGACCGCCGACGACAGGCCGATCGCGGTCGCGAGGAACACGTAGACCGCATCCTTCGAATCATCGAGGGAATTGCGGAAACGCACGGCGGCCACGATGCCGGCCAGCGAGAATGCCAGCGCCAGCGAGTACTTGACCAGCAGTACGATCCCCGACACGACGGTCGGGAGCACCACGAGCAACTGCACCACCGACTGCTGATAGCCGCGCTTGGCGCGGGTGAGCAGATAGATCCACGCGACCGGCAACGACAGCAGTGCTGCCGCCGCCATCGCCACCGCAACGGTCAGCGCGAGGGTGATCTCGTCGAGCCCCACCGTCTGCACCTTCGCCATGTCACTCAACGAGTTCATGCCGGCGGGCACCGTGTCGCCGCCGAGGCCCATGAGGGCCTCGAGTGATTCGGGGAGGCGATCGGCAGCCTTCCACACGACGAGCGCCGTGCCACCGATGATTACCGAGTAGAAAATCAGACAGCGCAGGATGACCCGCGTGGCCGGGGTCCCGCCCCAGCGATTCGCGGTCATGCTGCGATACTCCGTGTCAGTCGAGTCACACGCATACAGGATTGGGCGACGTGAGCCGTTTCCCTGGCTCGAGGGTAATTGGACAGAAGCAACAGCCCGGGAGATGGACGCCGCGTCATGATTCCTGTCCCGGTCCGCCACGCCATAATCGTGCGTCCCGGCCATTCGCGCCATACATTCGCCCCATGAAGCTTTCCATACTTGGTATCCCGGGCGTGCTTGCGGTAGCAGGCCTGGCAATGTCAGCGGGGCTCCGTGAGCAACCGCAACCTGCAACGCCGTCGCTGGTCGTACTGATCACGATCGATCAGTTCCGGGGCGACTACATGGACCGGTATGGCGCCCAGCTGAACGGTGGGATTGCCCGTTTGGGACAGGGCGGGGTCCGCTTCACCGATGCGCATCACGACCACGCCATCACCGAAACGGCTCCGGGGCACGCCACGCTCCTGAGCGGGCGCTTCCCGCGCTCGACCGAGATCATGATGAATGCGATCGGCGTGGACGACGAAACCGCCCCCCTGGTGGCCGGTGGCTACGGTGCGGGGGCGTCGCCCGTGCGTTTTCAGGGGACCACCCTGGTGGACTGGATGACGGCAGCCGACAAGCGCAGCCGCACCCTGTCGGTATCGATGAAGGACCGCGGTGCCATCCTCCCCGTTGGGCGCTCCAAGGCCGACGTGTACTGGTACTCGATCGACGGCCGCTTTCTCACCAGCACCTACTACCGCAAGGACCTGCCCAAGTGGGTACAGGACTTCAACGGACGGCAGCTGGTGGCATCGTACGCCGGCAAGAGCTGGGAGCTCCTGCTCCCTGACAGTGCCTACAGTGAAAAGGACAGCGTGCCCATCGAGATGGGCGGGCGCAACGTGACCTTTCCGCATCGCATCACCGACGACGTGATCGATGCCGGCAGTGAGGTGCGCATCACTCCGTTCATCGACGACATGGTCCTCGCGTTTGCCCTGCATGGGGTGGAATCGATGAAGCTGGGCGCCGGTCCGCAGACGGATCTGCTGGCCGTGTCGCTGTCGGCTACCGATGTGATCGGCCACAACTACGGCCCCGACTCGCGCGAGATGCACGATCAGGTGCTGCGGGTGGATCGCGCCGTGGGCACCTTCCTCGATTCGCTGTACAAGCTTCGCGATTCCTCACGCATCACCGTGGTGCTCACCAGCGACCACGGCGTCGGCACCATTCCGGAGCTGGCCCCTGACAGTGTGCAGCCGCGCCCGCGCCGTGTCTCGTTGCAGGGAGTCATGCCCATGGTTCGCGAAAAACTGCGGTCGATGAAAGTCGATACCTTCGCGCTCGGCATGGATCTCAACATTCTCGTCTCCAACCGCCGGGCCTTCCGCAAGCAGGAGGACTACGATGCGGCCCTGGCGTATTTCGCGGACGAAGCGCGCAAGGTGCCGGGGGTAGCGCGCGTGGACCTCTTCTCGCAGCTCCTTGCCGACACGAGCCACAACGTGATCGCGCGGCGGTGGGCACACCAGTTCCCTGCCGGTTCCAACGTGGCCGCCGTGGTGACGCTCGACCCGCTCAGTACCTGGGGAGGCAACATCGCCTCACACGGATCACCGCATCACTACGACTCGCACGTGCCGCTCCTGTTCAGTGGATTCGGGACCACGCCGGCGGTACGCCGCGAGTTCGTGCGCACCGTCGACATCGCCCCCACACTGGCGCAGTTGCTGGGCGTGAAGATGCTCGAACGCGTGGACGGCGTGGCACTCCCTCTTCGGTAGCGCGCACGCCGATGGAGCGGGCGACCGCGCCGCCCGCATTCCCCATGGAGGCGGAACGGCCGCCAGCCGGGTCGTGATTCCCCCCTGATGACTGGGATGCGATATTCCGTGCCATGCGTACTGCAAAATTCGGCATGATGGCGTTCATGGCGTTGGTGATCGTGGCGCTGGTCTACTCGGCCAACGCATGACGCGTGGAAATGCAGGTCGCCGGCTGGTGATGGCGGCCGCCGTGATCGGCCTGGCCTTGGCGGCTGGTGCCGCTTTCGCGGTGAAGCCAGACAGGAGTGTTGCAGACCTGTCGCCGCGTTGGGCGCCGCCGCCGTCCGTGTTTCGGACCATCGATGGGTTGCCGGTGCACCTGCGCGACGAGGGGCCACGCGCCGACAGTGTCCCGATCCTGCTGTTGCACGGGACCTCGGCCAGCCTCCATACGTGGGAGGGGTGGAGCGCGGCGCTGCGCGGCTCACGACGTGTGATCAGTACCGACCTGCCCGGCTTTGGGCTGACGGGCCCCGACGCCGCCAACGACTACCGCATCGAGCGCTACACGCGCTTCGTGGTGGCACTGCTCGATTCGCTGGGGGTGGCGCGCGCCGACGTGGCAGGCAACTCGCTCGGCGGTGAAATCGCGTGGGAAACGGCAGCCCGTCACCCCGACCGCGTGCGCAAGCTGGTGCTCGTGGACCCTGCAGGTTTCAAGTTCACCAGCACGTCGGTACCGCTGGGCTTTCGCCTGGCGCGCATTCCATCGCTGTCGTGGATCTTCACCCGCATTCTGCCATACGGCGTAGTGGAGTCGAGCGTGCGCGACGTGTACGGCGACCCGGCGCGGGTCACCGATTCGCTCGTACAGCGGTACTACGAGCTCACGCTGCGCACCGGCAATCGCTCGGTGCTGCCCCACCGGTTCGCACAATCGGCGCCGGGGGCGGATACGGCGCGACTCGCGTCGATCACGGCGCCCACCCTCATCCTGTGGGGCGGCCGCGACCGCCTGATCCCACCGTCGGACGCCGCGCGCTTCCAGCGCATGATGCCGAAAGCGGAGCTCATCCTGTACTCCGAGCTGGGGCACGTGCCGCATGAGGAAGACCCGGCGCGAACGGTGCGCGATGTGATGGAGTTTCTGCGCGCACCGTAGCCCCGTGGGCTGCGACGCGCTTCAGCGTCCGGCGTTGGCGCGAACGGCCAGTGAGCCGAGCCGTTCACCGGCCGCGCGCAACGTTTCCTCACGCTTGGCGAAGTGGAAGCGAATGAGGTGCTTCACCGGTTCGCGGAAGAAGCTCGACCCCGGCACACCCGCCACCCCGACTTCCTTGATCAGCCACTCGCTGGCGGTCGTATCGTCGGGGAAACCGAGCGCGCTGATGTCCACCATCACGTAGTACGCGCCCTGGGGCTCGGTGAAGGGCAGCCCCGTAGTGCGCAGAATGTCGAGGAAGAGCTCGCGCTTGTGCGAGTACAGCTCGGTGAGGCCGTCGTAGTACGACTGCGGCAGTTCGAGCGCACCGACCGCGGCCTCCATGAGCGGCGCCGCCGCACCCACGGTGAGGAAGTCGTGCACCTTCTTCGCCTGATTGATCACACGTGCCGGCGCGTGCACGTAGCCGAGGCGCCAGCCGGTGATCGAGTACGTCTTGGAGAGCGAGTTGCAGGTGATGGTCCGCTCGAACGCGCCGGGGAGCGTATTGAAGTACACGTGCTCGTGCGGAGCGTAGATGATGTGCTCGTACGGCTCGTCCGTGATCACCCAGGTGTCGTACTGCTCGGCGTACTTGAGAATCGTGAGCAGTTCGTCGCGGGTGAACACCTTGCCGCTCGGGTTGGACGGATTGCAGATCACGATCGCCTTGGGATGCTGGGCGAATGCCTTCCGCAGGTCATCCTCGTCGAAGCCGAACCCGGGTGGATGCAGCGGCACGTAGATCGGTTCCGCGCCGGAGAGGATCGCGTCGGCGGCGTAGTTCTCGTAGAAGGGCGAGAAGACGATCACCTTGTCGCCCGGATTGCAGGCGGTCATCATGGCCACCATCATCGCTTCGGTGCTGCCGCACGTGACCACGAGATGCTGATCCGGATCCACGTCGAGCTTCGTGAAGTGGCTGATCTTCTTGGCCAGCGCCTGCCGGAAGCGCGGCGCGCCCCAGGTGACGGCATACTGGTGGAAGGGGCCGCGCGTGGCGCGTTCCAACCCTTCCAGCAGCACCTCGGGCGGATCGAAGTCCGGGAAGCCCTGCGACAGGTTGATGGCGCCGTGCTGGTTCGCGAGGCGGGTGGTGCCTCGGATGACGGACTCCGTGAAGACGGACAGGCGGGTGGCGGTCGTTGGCATGATGGCGACACATATACCGCCGGATTCCTCACCCCGCCACTTCGTGGCAACTTGTGTCGCATCGCTGCAGGCAGGTCGCGGCCACCGCGCGGCCCGTTCGCAGCCAGTTTGCGGCATCTCCGGAGCCTATTCGGCACATGACGACCCCCAACGCGCGCTCCATACCGCCCCGTACGCTGTGGCTGATCAGCGGATCGGGGTTGATCCCGTTCCTTACCTGCCTGGCGATCGGGTACGGGATGCCGGCGCTGCGGACGTCGGCCATGACCGTCTTCCTGAGCTACTCGGCGCTCACGCTCACCTTTCTCGGCGGCGCGCGCTGGGGGGCGGAGCTGGTGCGGGCGCCCCACTCGCCCAACCTCGGGCGTCTCGTGGCGTCGGCGATCCCCTCGATCGTGGGGCTGTGTGCCCTGCTGCCGCAGGTAAACGTGCGGGTGGGCTACCTCCTGCTGATTCTGTGTAGCGCCGGGCAGCTGGCGTGGGACGTGTCGGCGTCGCGGGCGGGGCTCTTGCCCCCGTGGAACGCGCGCATGCGCACTGTCATGACGATGCTGGGGACCCTGTGCACGCTCGCCATGCTGCCGCTGGTGCTCCAGGCACCGTAACCGGCGCGACGGGCGACGGCTGGCCATCCCTTCGGGATCGACGTACGGCCCTCAGCCGCACTGCCGCAAGCACCAACCCGGCCCCGGCCAGATCGATGGCACCGAACGCCACCGCAGCCGCAAACGACTTCGGGCTCGTATGCTGGTGACTGAGTCCCACCAGGGACCCACTCAGGGCAAAGGCGGTCACCAGGAGCAACAGACGATGTCCCGCCGCGCGCGGCTGACGCGGCAACTCCCGCACAGTCTTCGCCCGCCAGTTCCAGAGCAGCCGCCGGCTGGCGATGTAGCGCCAGCAACACACCGTCACGATCGCGAGGAGCACGGTCAACCAGAGCTGCAACGCATCGTGCAGCGGAACCGTCTCGCCGAAGTGCGGCACCGGCGTGCGCAGGAATGGAAACCACGGGACGAGCCATCCCGAGTGATTGCCGTGCGTAATGCCGTCGAGTATCACATGCGACATTCCCCCCAGCCACGCCGAGCTGGCCGCGCGCGCCCAGTCGGCCACGGACAGTGGCGCCGACAGCGCCGCCAAATCGTGCAGGCGTAATTGCGGATGGTCGCGCAGGAACGGCAGCAGCATGGGGAGGATGAGCGCCGTGAGCAGCCAGTGCAGCACGAGTGTCACTGGTACGGTGAACCAGAACTGCGCCCCGATGGTGTGACTGAAGAGCCAGTCGTCCGTCATGCGGCCGATAAACTCGAGATCGGGCGCCATACTGCCCAGACAGAGGGCCAACCCCGAAAACCAGCGGGGCCAGCGCATTTTGAGCGGCAGGACGACGGCCTGGTGCGACAGCAGGGTGGCTGGCATCGATCGAAGGGCCGGAGGAAAGGCGCACCATCGGGTCGATGGAAAAGGTCGACGGCCTCCGGCACGAATGCTCCACGGTCGCGTCCCGGGTTGCCGACGACTCGGCCACAACTCCGTGAAGGCCCGGGATGTGGCGCGTACCCGGTCCAGTCGTCCATACTGTGGTCCGCCGCTGTTCCGCATCCGTTCCGAAGCCGAAACGGTTTCACTGGCGGAAGAGCCGATACTCCTGCCATTGCCGTAACAGCGTGCCCCAACTCGACAAGGTCCTCCCGCGCCTGGAATCCGGCGCCGCGTCGCAGATCCTGCTCGAAACCGACGCCCCCATCCGCTGCGTCACCCCGAGCGGACTGCAGCAGGTCAGCACGCAGAACCTGTCACAGGCGCAGGTGCTGGCGCTGGTGGGCGAGCTGGCGAGCCCAGCGGATCGTCCGGCAATCGTTGCGGGCAGCGGTATCCGCTTCTTCTACACGTTCAACGAGAAGCAGTGGCTGGTGCAGCAGGAGCCGGATACCAGCACCATCCGAATCCGCATCCGGCAGTGGGTCCAGCGTGAAGCGACCGGCGAGCCGGTTGCGGGAGACACCCCGATCCGCCGTCGGGCGACCGATGCCCCCTTCGGGCCGTTCGCGAACAACGACGAAGCCAGGCAGGCGCTCGAGAAGCTGCTGCGCATCCAGGTCTCGCGCGGGGCGGCCGATCTACACCTTCGCGTGGGCGAGCCCCCCATCTTCCGCCTCGGAGGTGACCTGCTGCGCCTCGAGGGCGAGACGGGCATGTCGGACGACATGGTGACAGCGATGATGCGCTCGATCATGCCGGACAAGAACAAGGCCGAGTTCGACCAGGCGTGGGACACCGACTTCGCGCACGAGATCGAAGGCGTGTCGCGCTTCCGCGTGAACGTCCTCAAGGACCGGCACGGCACGGCAGCGGTGATCCGCACGATCGCCAGCACCACGGTCACCGTGGAGCAGATGGGGATCTCCCCCGAGGTGCAGGCCCTCTGTCATCTCACCAAGGGACTGGTGCTGGTCACGGGCCCCACAGGATCGGGCAAGTCCACCACCCTGTGCGCGCTGGTGGATCTCATCAACCGCACGCGCTCCGATCATATCATCACGATCGAAGACCCGATCGAGTTCGTCCACACGAGCAAGAAGTGCCTGATCACGCAGCGGCAGGTGGGCGTGCACACGCAGTCATTCAAGAGTGCCCTGCGCGCCGCCCTGCGCGAAGACCCCGACATCATCCTCGTGGGTGAGCTGCGTGATCTCGAGACGATCGCCATTGCCCTCGAGACGGCGGAAACGGGGCACCTCGTATTCGGCACGCTGCACACCAGCACGGCGGCAAGCACGATCAATCGCATCGTGGACCAGTTCCCAGCCGATCGGCAGGACCAGATCCGCATCATGCTCGCCGAGTCGCTCAAGGGGGTGGTGTCGCAGACCTTGTGCAAGAAGATCGGCGGCGGCCGCGTGGCGGCGCGCGAGATCCTGCTGGTCAACAAGGCGGTGAGCGCCCTGATCCGCGAGGGGAAGACGGTCCAGATCCCCAACATCATCCAGACGCAGAAGAAGCTGGGAATGGAGACGCTCAACGACGCGTTGGTCAACCTCGTGAAGAGCAAGACGATCGAGCCGGAGGAGGCCTACGTGAAATCCGTCGAGAAGAAGGAAATGAGCTCGAAACTGCGCGCCCTCGGCTACAACATCGACGGCGTGGCGGGCGAGGAGCAGTGAAGCCCGAGCCCCCGTTTCCCGTTTCCCTTTTCGCTGTTCCGCCGTTCCTCCGTCACCCCGCCGCCACGCACTCCAACTCCACCCGCGCCCCTGCCAGCAGCGTGGCCTGTACCGCTGCCCGCGCCGGGTATTTGCCGTTGGGGAAGTAGCTCCGGTACACCTCGTTCATTGCCGGCCATTCCTTGAGGTCGGCCAGAAACGCCGTGCATTTGACCAACCGGTCCATGCCCAGTCCGGCCGCCCCGAGCGTGCGCTTGATGTTTTCCATCACCTGCTTCGTTTCGGGGCCGATCCCGCCGGGTACGAGTTGCATGCCCGTGCCCACGGTCCCGAGGGTGCCGGACACGAACACGAGGTTGCCCACGCGCACCGCGGGCGAAAAAGGGTTCGCGGGCGGGCCATCCGGGTGGATGAACTCCGGAGTGCGCGATGTGACCGCGCCCTTCCCGATCTTGAGAGAGCAAGCCGTAAGTAGGGGGAGCGCGACGAGCGCGAGGGCGAACCGACGGGCCGGTGCGCGACGGGGAGCGGAGAAGGCGGGCATGCCCCGATTCTCACCCCTGGGCGCCCCGCGTCAAGTCGCGGTTGTTTCGGAAACACCCC